>JBEEIL010000001.1:0-6769 GCA_041169865.1 Actinomycetota bacterium
GGTAGATTGACGACGCAGATGATGGAAGCTGTTCCTGGTTTGTATATGAAAGATGGGGCTGAAGCTGTTGAAGTTGCATCGATGACTGATGGAAGAACACTCGTCTTTAAAGTCTCAGACGGATCACTGCGTCCTTTCAGAGTCTTAGTTCATGCTGGTTTGAAAAAGTTGGGTGTAGATAGCCCTTATGAGCCTGAAAATGTGCTTGGCGGAGATCGAGTTATCGGAAGTATTCGCGCAACCTTTTAATCGAGCGCAGCCGCCATTTCAATGGTCGGCATACTCCCGTATCCTTTGACTATGACTTCCCGCCGTATCGCCACATTAATGGTGCATACCTCACCGCTTGACCAAGCAGGAATCGGTGATGCTGGCGGAATGAATATCTATGTCTGCGAAGCGGCACAAAATATGGCACAGCAAGGCATGGAAGTAGATATTTTTACCAGGCGCACAAACGCCGATGTTGCTGACATCGTCGAAATATCACCCGGGGTCCGAGTAATTCAGTTGAACGTGGGACCCATTGATGGAGTCTCCAAAGAACAATTGCCGACCTTAATCCCACACATGTCGCAGGCTTTTCGTGACGAAATCGCAAAAAGAAACTACGACGTAATTCACTCTCATTATTGGATTAGCGGAAAAGTTGCGATGCCGGTTGCAAAAGAATTTGGAATTCCGTTGGTGCACACAATGCACACCATGGCACGTGTCAAGAACCTCAATTTGGCTGAAGGTGAATCACCAGAACCAATGATTCGTGTTCAGGGCGAGGTTCAAGTCGTTGCGGCAGCAGATGCGCTGGTTGCAAATACTGATGCCGAAGCTGCCAGTTTAGTTTCACTCTATGAAGCATGCCCAGACAAAGTCTCTGTTGTAAGCCCTGGTGTTAACCTCAAAGTATTTACACCTGGATCTGGAAAAGCGCCAGCTCGCCAATTCTTAGGAATCAAAGAAGATGCGCATGTTTTGACTTTTGTTGGGCGGATCCAGCCTCATAAGGGTCCAGAGGTTTTGATTCGCGCCGTTGCTGAAATGATTCAGCATTCACCCCATTTACGAAGCAAGTTGGTTGTAAACATTATGGGTGGTGCATCTGGGGCTAACCAGAGTGAAGTTGAACGTATGAAAGAGTTGTCAGCCTGGCTTGGGATTGATGAAGTTATGCATTTTTCTTTGCCTGTTGCACGTCACGAACTTCCGCAGTGGTATCGCGCTTCAGATTTGGTCTGTGTTCCTAGCTACTCTGAAAGTTTCGGATTAGTTGCACTCGAGGCCCAAGCATGCGGAACTCCGGTTGTTGCCACCGCCGTCGGAGGATTACGCACCGCAGTTGCCGATGGTATTTCCGGTGTTCTCGTTGATGGCCACAATCCACGTGCGTGGTCATCAGTTTTAGCTCGTTTGCTCCAAGAGCCGCAACGACGAGTGCTGCTCTCAATGGGAGCCGTCGAACATGCATCGCACTTTGGATGGGGCGCTACTTCGCGCGGAACGCTTGATATCTATGATCGCGTTCTCTCTCTTCAAGCAAAGTCTCAGAAAAGTATTGGATAGATGGCCCTTGATCCACGTGAGGTAATTGAAGATTTTCTGCAATCCCACGATTTAGATTTTGAGAGAAAAGATTCCAACACCTTTATGGTGACCCTGCCGGGAGAAAAGAAACTACAAACTCACTGTGCTCTAGTTGTAGGCGATCATTCATTGAGCATCAACGCTTTTGTAATTCGTAAACCAGATACACATGAAGATGCGGTCCATAAATGGTGCATGGCTAAGAATGCTGCAATGTATGGAGTTGCCTTTGCAATCAATGAACTCGGCGATATTTATCTAGTAGGTCGATTGCCTCTGCCCGCAGTAACGGCACAAGAGTTAGATCGATTGATCGGCTCAGTTCTGCAATATTCAGATTCATCCTTTAACCCACTTTTGGAACTTGGATTTGCGGATGCAATTCGTCGTGAATGGGCATGGCGAGTTAGTCGGGGTGAGTCACTTAAAAACCTAGAGGCCTTTAAACACTTAGTTAATTAAGCCTCAAATACCTAAGTGTGCAAGATGCAGGAGGCCAACAACCGCTGCTGCGCAAGCTCCTGCAGCAGGCACAGTTAGTACCCAAGCAAGAAGGATATTTTTAATCACATTCCAACTTACTGCTCTCTTCCCACGTGTAGCTCCGGCCCCGATGATCGCTGAAGTAATTGTGTGAGTTGTAGAAATTGGAGCTTTAAATCCAATCGCTAGAACAAATAGAATACTTGAAGCAACTGTTTCAGACGCTACGCCTCTTAATTGATCAATATTTGTCATGCGCTTTCCAAGAGTTTTCATAATTCGCCATCCGCCGGCATATGTTCCAGCTGCAATAGCGGTAGCTGCAGATATTTTTACCCAAGTTGGAATTGAATCCCCCGAGTGCATTCCACCGACGATTAACGCGAGCGTCATAACTCCCATGGTCTTTTGTGCATCTTGCAAGCCATGTCCAACAGACATAGCTGTTGCTGAACATATTTGAGCACCACGAAAATATTTACTTACGGCAGAACGCTTCGAATTTCGAAAGATGCGTTGTAGAAGCAGAGTGAGTCCAAATGCTAAAGAGAATCCAATCAGAGGTGAGAGCACCATAGGAATTGCAACCTTGGCAATAATCCCATCCCAGAAAACCAATTCGCGTGATGCTATTGCTGCACCGACAAGTCCGCCGATCAGTGCATGAGAAGAAGAGGAAGGAATTCCAAACCACCAAGTGAATAAGTTCCAAGCGATAGCACCCAAGACACCGCCAAGAACCACGTATAAACCTTGTGTGCTCTGCTCGACTTCGATGATGCCTTTACCTACGGTTTTTGCAACACCCTCAGATATAAAAGCTCCAACGAGATTTCCGATTGCGGCTAAGGCAAGCGCCTGCTTTGGTCGAAGGGCCTTCGTTTCGACTGAAGTTGCAATCGCATTTGCCGCATCATGAAAACCATTGGTGTAATCAAAGACCAGGGCAACAATGATGATTATTGAGACAAGAAGAAGAGTTGTATCCATTTCTTAGAGAATGCCCTGCTCTTAGGATTCTTTAAGTGAAATTGTGCGAATGATGCGAGCAACACGCGCCATCTCATCGAGAGACTCCTCGAAGGCATCGATAACCCCATTAACTCTCAAAATTGTAAGAGCATCAAAATTTCCACTGAAAAGGTGAGCCGTGACACGTCGGTGTATGCGATCACCCTCAGTTTCTATTCGATCAGCCTCGAGGTAGTAGTGATCAAGCTCTTTGAGAGATTTCAATCGCGGAATGCTGCTAGCAGTTAATTCTGCTAAACGGCGAACTGCATCAACCAAATCAACTAAACCTTGTGGGAAATCCTGGACATCGTGCAAAATAATTAAGTCTGTTGCTTCTTCGATTTCATCCATGGCGTCATCAAGACTGTTCGCAAGTTCCTGCAAATCTCCCCGGTCATAAGGAGTGACAAACATGTCATCAATACGACGGATAATTTTTCCGAGCAAATCATCTGCTTCAGTTTCTATCGCACCAACTCTCTTCGCAAGTTCCTTGCGTTGATCGTGGGTGCAATGCATCATCTCAAGAGCGGTGCGTGACCCAGCTGCAATTCGTTCAGCTAGCGATGTGTATAGGTCGAAAAGGACTGCATCTTTTGGGGTGAAGGCCAACGGAGACTCCTAAGTGCTGCTCGAGGGATAGTTGACGGGGAGTAAACGAACAGTAGCGAAGGCGCTGACCCAACTCAAACTTCATGAGAAGATTCGCCTCATGTCGACGTTAAAGCTCATCCTCTTACGCCATGGTGAATCTGAATGGAACGCACTAAACCTATTTACAGGTTGGGTTGATGTTCGTCTATCTGCAACTGGCGAAGGCGAAGCTGCGCGAAGTGGAAGGATGTTGACAGAACGCGGACTTCTTCCCGATGTAGTTCATACATCACTTTTACGCCGCGCAATCCATACTTCGCAACTCGCCCTTGATGCATGCGATCGCCACTGGATTCCGGTTAAGCGATCATGGCGCCTTAATGAACGCCATTACGGTGCACTTCAAGGAAAAGATAAGGCGCAGACTCTTGCCGCGTATGGAGAAGAGCAATTTATGTTGTGGCGGCGTTCTTACGATGTTCCGCCTCCTGCGATCGAAAGAGGTTCGGAATTCTCACAGGATGCTGATCCACGTTACAGTGATTTAGGTGCAGATTTGCCGCTGACTGAATGCCTCAAAGATGTTGTTGTTCGCATGATTCCTTATTGGGAAAGCGACATTAAGCCTGATTTATCCAGTGGCAAAGTGGTATTGGTGACAGCACATGGAAATTCACTCCGCGCCTTGGTGAAGCATCTTGATGGCATATCAGACTCTGATATTGCTGGGCTAAATATCCCAACTGGAATTCCGCTGCTCTATGAACTTAACTCTGATTTCACTCCTGTGAAAAAGGGCGGCGAATATTTAGATCCGCAAGCCGCTGCTGAAGCAATCCAAGCTGTTGCAAATCAAGGAAAGAAGTAAGTCAGCAGTTCTTATTCAGCCGCAGCTGTTGAATCAGTTGTGAGCTTTGCACCAGTTGAGATATTAGCGTAGTCATCACGTTGATCGCGAATGATTGCATTAAGCGTCACGATACCGGCGCGAGCGAATGCCAAATTCACTGTTACATACTTGCCTGGTTCAGCGCCGACTGCTGGAAAGACCGCTTTAGTTGTAGCCATCTCGCCTTCAAAACGGATTGGCTGATTTTGGCGAAGTTCTTTTTCACCCGTGATATTTGCCTGCACGCCGCCAGCGCTGATTCCCAGCAAGGTATCAGGAGTTTCGAGGTAATTCACGATGGTTCCAACAACAACTGCAGAACCATCATCAGTGGCAACCAACAACATGTTTGCCACAAAAATATCGTTTCCATCAGATTTAATCTTTGCTTCCGCGCCATCGGTGACTTGCTTAATTACACGAGTAGCAGCGTTTGGGCCGGCTCCTGCACATGATGAAAGTGAAAGTGCAAGAGATGCAATTGTGAATGTGATTGCAATTTTCTTTTTATCAGGGCGGCGCATGGGTCGAATTATCGCATGTCAAATAAGCCTTATTTCACGCCTATTTGACGGCTCTTATGTGAGATTTAACCGACTTTTCTATGTCGGTGTTGGCTGGTAGAATTGGACGTCTAACGAAGGGCAATACATGACATTCAAGGTCGGCGAAACCGTTGTTTATCCCCATCACGGAGCAGCTCTTATCGAGGCGATTGAAACTCGAACAATTAAGGGCGAAGAGAAGACCTACCTAGTACTTAAGGTTGCACAAGGCGACCTCACAGTCCGCGTTCCTGCAGATAATGTTGATCTCGTCGGCGTACGCGATGTCGTAGATTCAGCAGGCCTTGACCGCGTATTTAACGTGCTTCGCCAGCCTTATACCGAAGAACCAACAAACTGGTCCCGTCGTTACAAGGCAAACCTCGAAAAACTTGCATCAGGCGATGTCATTAAGGTCGCAGAAGTTGTTCGCGATCTCTATCGTCGCGATCTCGATCGTGGCCTCTCAGCTGGTGAAAAGCGTATGCTCGCCAAGGCGAAGCAGATTCTCGTCTCAGAACTCGCACTTGCCGAGCGCACTGATGAAGAAAAAGCTGCAACTCTCCTTGACGAGGTTCTTGCTTCCTAGCCCTTAATTTCTCATGATCGCCGCAATTATTGCTGCCGCCGGCAGCGGCGAGCGATTTGGCGCTGCAATCCCTAAAGCACTCATCCAACTAGGTGATCGCACCCTCTTAGAGCATGCAGTTGCAGCAATTTCGGCAGTTGCAGATCAGATTGTTGTAACAGCCCCTTCAGGTTATGAAAAGCAGATCAAAGCGATTGTCGGTGACGACATCACAGTTGTAACTGGAGGAAAAACTCGCTCTGATTCTGTTCGCGCCGGTCTTGCCGCAATATCGGGCGCTGATTTTGTTCTGGTGCACGATGCAGCTCGTTCGCTTGCAAGCGTGGACTTGGTAAAGCGTGTTGCTGCACAACTTGAATCAGGTGATGTGGCCGTGGTGCCAGTTCTGCCTGTAATAGATACATTGCAAAAAGTCGCAGCCGATGGATTTGTAACTGCAGCGATAGATCGGAACGAACTCCGTCGCGTACAAACTCCACAAGGTTTCACTCTCTCAATTCTTAAAGAAATTCACCAAAGCGCTGAAGATGCAACGGATGACTCCACGCTCGCTCTCAATGCAGGTTATGCAGTCAAAACGGTTGCCGGCGAAGAACGCGCATTGAAGATTACAACTCCATCTGATCTGGCAACTGCACTTACATTTCTAGGTAACTCCGCATCTTTCAGCACAGGAGTCGGAGTTGATGCACACGCCTTCGGCGAAGGGCGTGAACTCTGGTTAGCAGGGCTGCATTGGCCAAATGAAGTCGGCGTTGAAGGTCACTCTGATGGCGATGTTGCAGCGCATGCAATTTGCGATGCGCTCTTTGCGGCAACTGGTTTAGGAGATTTGGGTAGCAACTTCGGCACATCACGTCCTGAATACCAAGGTGCATCGGGCACTACTTTGCTCAAGGAGACTTTAGAAATAATCACAAAGGGCGGATATTCAATTTCGCATGTCTCCGTTCAGATTATTGGAAACCGTCCACGCATTGGTGCTCGCAGAACAGAAGCAATTGCAACCATCTCTGCAGCTCTTGGCGGAGCCGATGTTGCAATTCTTGCTACAACCACAGATGGCATGGGCCT
>JBEEIL010000002.1:0-10199 GCA_041169865.1 Actinomycetota bacterium
GCCTGTGGCTCGAGAGCGTGAAGCACGCGACGTAGTTTCCAAACGATATTGAGTTCTTCAGTACCCATAAGAATCTCTTCTTTACGCGTACCGGATGCAACCACGTTTACCGCAGGGAAGATTCGCTTATCCGCCATCTTGCGATCAAGGATGAGCTCCATATTTCCAGTTCCCTTGAACTCTTCGAAGATAACTTCATCCATACGTGAACCTGTATCAACAAGAGCAGTAGCAAGGATGGTAAGTGACCCACCATCTTCAATATTACGAGCTGCGCCAAAGAACTTCTTTGGTGGATATAGAGCTGCTGAATCAACACCACCAGAGAGAATTCGACCAGAAGCTGGCGCTGCAATGTTGTATGCACGACCCAAACGAGTGATTGAGTCAAGCAGAACTACAACATCATGGCCCATCTCAACCAGACGCTTAGCGCGCTCGATTGCGAGCTCTGCGATAGTGGTGTGGTCATCGGCAGGGCGGTCAAAAGTAGACGCAATAACTTCACCTTTTACGCTGCGCTGCATGTCGGTAACTTCTTCAGGACGTTCATCCACTAGAACAACCATCAAATGACACTCAGGATTATTTTTTGTAATTGCATTTGCGATTGATTGAAGAACCATCGTCTTACCGGCCTTCGGTGGCGAAACGATAAGGCCACGTTGCCCTTTACCAATTGGAGCGATCAGGTCAATGACGCGAGTGGTCAAAACATTTGGTTCTGTTTCCAGACGCAAACGTTCCTGTGGATACAAAGGAACTAGCTTTCCAAACTCAACTCTTCCACGAGCTTCCTCAAATGGCATGCCATTAATGGTTTCGAGTGTGATGAGTGGGTTGTACTTCTGACGAGTTTCACCTTCGCGTGCTTGGCGTACTTGTCCAGTAACCACATCACCTTTACGCAGACCGTATTTGCGAACTTGACCTTGTGAAACATAGACATCATTTGGTCCTGGTAGGTATCCCCCAGTACGTATAAATGAGTAGTTTTCTAAGATATCGACCAGACCACCAACTGGAACAAGTACATCATCTTCACCAATCACAGGTTCGCGCTCTTCACGATGTCCGCGATCACGGTTGCGGTCACGACCACGGTTGCGATCACGACGGTTACGACCACCGCGATCATCACGATCAAAGTTGCGCTCACTTGGCGCAGAGTTATCAGATGAATCCTCTTCATCATCTTCAGCGGAATTATTTGAATTCTTGGAATCTCTATTGTTCTTCTTGGCATCTCGGGCCGCGCGGCGAGCTTCGCGCTCTGCCTTTGCTGCCTCGCGGTTCGCGGCTTGTAGATCTGCGATCGCGGTTACAAGGTCATCTTTTTTCAGTTTGGCAGCGCCTTCGATACCAAGTTGTGACGCAACTTCTTTTAACTTCGGAAGGGTCATGGCAGAAAGCTCGGGGCTGCTAGAACGTACAGGTTCTGTTGTTGTCATGTATTTCTTTTCAGTCTGGGTCTTACCAAGGTAAGACCTGGGTTGATTTGTTGTGGAACTTGCAATCGACGAATGTGGATTGTTTTTTCTTTTACTTCTGGCTTATCAATTCTCGTATTGACCCTGACTTACGGGCTGAACTGATGTCGAAACTATAGCAGGGTGGCGCCGCGGCTAGCAATTTCGAGAGATTTACCCTCAAATTTTGCTCCCCCGGCGCGAGCTAATTGGTCGCTCTCCTGTTGATCGCCAGTATGGAGCGCCAAAACAGTAGGGCCAGCACCAGAAATAAATGCTGCAACTCCTGCTGCTCGTAACTTATTCATGAGTGCAAATGAGGCAGGCATAGCTTCTTGGCGATAGCGCTGGTGGAGAAAATCTTCTGTCGCTGTAAACAATAAATCTGGGCGGATAGTGAGCGCCTGCATCATGATTGCTGTATTGGTGCTATTGCGTTGCGCATCTGCGAATGGGATTGAATCAGGCAGCAATGTGCGCGCTTTCTTTGTAGCAAGCGGAGTATCAGGAATAAATGCCATTACTTTGATGCGAGGATCTACTGGTAGATGCAGAGACTGGGCAACTTTCTTGCCTTTGAGGTCATCTTGCCAGGCAACAGTCGCTCCACCATAGAGAGCAGCTGCAACATTGTCCGGGTGGCCTTCCATTTCATTTGCGACATTCAATAAATCTTCATCGCTCATCTTGTCTGTGCCAGTCAGTACTAGCGATCGTGCAAGAACTAAGCCACCGATGATTGCAGATGCAGATGAGCCCAATCCTCGACCGTGCGGAATAACATTGAGCGCGCGAACCGCTACGCCTTTTGGCTTTCCACCCAAATAGTCAAAACCTTTATACATCGCCTTAACAAGAAGATTCTTATCAGAGCGTGGAACTTCATCAGCGCCTTCGCCGGTAACATCGATATCTAGCCCGCCTTCGTCAAGAATTTGAGCGACATAACGGTCGTACATTCCAAAAGCTAAACCAAAAGAGTCAAAGCCGGGACCTAAATTTGCAGAGGTAGCCGGAACTTGAACTTGAATTGGATTAGCCTTGAAAGTTGGCTTAGACATGGTCGTAAGTGAACCCTTATTTCTTTACTAAGCCAAGTGCTTTTGCTGCAATGTCGGCATTTACAGGCACCACAACAGGATCGGCAGCGCCTTCAAGGGCCCAAGGAATATCCTTAAGACCGTTTCCGGTGCAGGTAATAACGATGGTTTTTCCTTGCGGCAATTTTCCTGAGTTCTTATATTTGATGAGTCCAGCAAGACCTGCAGCTGATGAAGGTTCGCAGAAAATACCTTCTTTACTTGCAAGCAAGTGATAAGCAGCAAGAATTTCTTGGTCAGTAACAGAGTCAATAAGACCACCAGATTCATCGCGCGCCGCAATGGCTTGATCCCACGATGCGGGGTTGCCGATTCGTATTGCAGTGGCAAGAGTTTCAGGTTTTGCAACTGGTTTGCCCGTGACAAGTGGCGCTGCTCCTGCAGCTTGGAATCCCCACATCTGTGGCAACTTAGTAGAGAGCTTATCTTTGCGGTATTCGTTATAACCCAACCAGTAGGCAGTTATGTTTCCTGCATTTCCAACGGGCAAGGTGTGAATATCTGGAGCATCGCCAAGTAAATCAACGACTTCAAATGCGGCAGTCTTCTGCCCATCAATACGGTAGGGGTTGACTGAATTAACCAGTGATACCGGATAGTGCTCTGCTAGATCACGAGCCAGCACTAAACAGTCATCAAAATTGCCATCAACCTGCAAGAGTTTGGCGCCATGCACTACAGCTTGTGCCAACTTTCCCATTGCAATCTTTCCTTCGGGAATTAAAACCGCCGGCACCATTCCCGCCTTTACGGCGTACGCTGCAGCAGCTGCTGAAGTATTTCCAGTTGAAGCACAGATAACAGCTTTGGCACCGTCCTCGGCTGCTTTGGAAATCGCCATTGTCATTCCGCGATCCTTAAAGGAACCTGTTGGGTTAATTCCTTCAAACTTGACCCAGACGTTGTTACCAAGCATTTCCGACAAAACGCATGCATAGATAAGAGGCGTGCCACCTTCGCGCAGAGTTACAACAGGAGTCTTCGCAGATACTGGCAGGCGATGGCGATATTCCTCAATGACTCCGCGCCACTGATGCGCGCCGTTTTTCTTGCTAAATATTCCCACTATGCAATCGCTCCCTCAACACGGATAACGCTAGAAATTTTATTGACGATATCCATCTTCTGAAGAGCCTCAACTGTTGCTTTGAGCTCCCCTTCAGTTGCTCTGTGCGTAACGATGATGAGTTCTGCATCATCGTCCCTGCCATTTTGATCCACAGTTTGAATTGAAACGCCTTGAGCTGCAAAACATTGCGCAATTGCTGCAAGCACACCTGATTTATCTTCAACTTCTAAACGAATAAGAAACTTCGTCTTTGTGGTTTCAATTGGGGCGATGTCTCGATCTGCATAATCTGTTTCGCGCTGTCCAATAGAGTTGAGAGCAATATGGCGAGAAACTGCCACTATGTCGCCCAAAATTGCAGAAGCTGTAGGTTGGCCACCCGCGCCACGTCCATAAAACATTAAAGGCCCAGCCGATTCTGCTTCCACAAATACTGCATTGAACGCATCACGAACCGATGCCAACGGGTGACTCTTGTGAATCATGACTGGATGAACTCGCACCGAGATTTCATCCGCGGGTGTAAGTTCTGAAATTGCTAACAATTTGATGACATGGTCCATCGACTTAGCGATTGAAACATCTTCGAGAGTAATCTTCGAAATACCTTCACGATAGACATCATCAACAGTAACTCGTGTGTGAAATGCTAGGCCAGAGAGAATTGCGGCTTTTGCTGCTGCATCAAAACCCTCTACATCGGCGGTGGGATCAGCTTCCGCATAACCTAATTTCTGGGCTTCTTGCAAGACATCAGCAAACTCTCGGTTATCTTCGTGCATCTTCGTGAGTATGTAATTAGTTGTTCCATTAACAATTCCCATGAGGCGAACAACATGGTCGCCAGCTAGCGAATCGCGGAGCGGACGAATGATTGGAATGGCTCCTGCTACCGATGCTTCGTAATAAATATCTTCACCCTTTGCATACGCTGCGCTGAAGAGATCCGCGCCATGGCTAGCCAAAAGAGCCTTATTAGCTGTGACAATCGATTTGCGATTGTTAATCGCTGTGAGCGCTAACTCACGGGCAGGTTCGATTCCCCCCATTACTTCAACAATCAAGTCGATATCGGGATCATTGACGATTGAAAAAGGATCTGTCGTAAAGAGCGCAGGGTCTAATCCTTCGTAGGGTTTGATTGTGCGCACTGCGATTCGGGCGAGCTCAATCTTTACTCCCGCACGAGTAGACAGTTCTTCAGTATCGGCCAGCAGCAATCGCGCAACTTCGCTTCCGACCACGCCGCAGCCGAGCATGCCAATGCGTACAGGTTTATCTGCGGGGCTCATGCCCTCATTCTTTCACATCAAGGGCAAGTAAATCTTCTTCATTTTCACGTCGCACAATTACGCGGGCTTTTCCATCTTTTACCGCAACTACTGGTGGTCTTGGTACGTGGTTGTAATTGCTCGCCATACTGCGACCGTATGCGCCAGTAGCAGGGGTTGCGATCAAATCTCCTGGAGCAATATCGGAAGGAAGTGCTATTTCGTTAATGACAATATCACCGGTTTCACAATGCTTTCCTACAAGTCG
The DNA here is from genome assembly GCA_041169865.1 of Actinomycetota bacterium. Lineage (GTDB taxonomy): Bacteria > Actinomycetota > Actinomycetes > Nanopelagicales > Nanopelagicaceae > Planktophila. The sequence continues at coordinate 5,178 of JBEEIL010000002.1, forward strand.
TGAATTCACGAGTGGTGCGGTGCTCACTCTCTGCGCAATCACCGCAGAATATTCTGCATCATAAAGAGCGGGGCGAATGTTGTCACTCATTCCACCATCAACGGAAACATATTGACGAATAACGCCATTACCAATATTTACATTCTTAACAGTACCGACTTCATACAATGTAAACATCGTGGGTCCGACAATATTGCGCCCAGGTTCAAGTGATACTGATGGAGTACTTAAAGAATATTTCTCGCAGGCTTTTGCAACAGCTTTGCGAATAGCAGGCAATACGTCTCTGGGTTCGACTGTCACATCAGAGCTCACATAAGCGATTCCAAAACCGCCGCCGATATCTAGTTCAGGAAGTTCTGTTCCAAATTTATCTCGATATTGAGCCATAAATCCCATGAGTCGGTCAGTGGCAATTTCATGCGCTTCTGAGCCGAAAATTTGGGAACCGATGTGACAGTGCACTCCACGAATTTCTAATTCTGGAAAATCAAGAACTCTATTGATTGCCTCCCAAGCGGCTCCCGAGGAAATAGAGAAACCAAATTTCACATCTTCGTGAGCAGTTGAAATTTTTTCGTGAGTATGGGCTTCAATTCCCGGTGTGAGCCTAAGCATTACAGCTTGTCGCTTTCCATATTTTTTTGCCGCGGCTGCAACTCTCTCGATTTCATAGAGAGAGTCCATCACAATGGTCTTAACCCCCACTGAAACAGCTCTATCTATTTCGGAGACTGATTTGTTGTTTCCATGAAGTTCTATCTTGCCTGGATCAATGCCACCAGCTAATGCAACAGCTAATTCACCGCCTGTGCAGACATCTATTCCGATTCCAATTTCTTTAATCCATTGCGCCACCGCAGTGCAGATAAAGGATTTTGCTGCATAGTAAATAGTGCCGGCACTGTCACCGAACTCCACATTTAGCTCATTCTTCCAAGCAAGAGCACGAGATTTGAAGGCTGCTTCATCTAAGAAGAAAGTAGGCGTCCCAAAATCTTCTGCCAGTTGAGATGAAGATATTCCAGAAAGATGGAGTTCTCCGTTAAGGAAAGTGACGTCTTTGGACCACATAGTTACATTCTCTCAGGTGCGCTTACGCCGAGGAGCTCTAATCCATTTGCTATTACTTGCATGGTCGCAGCGCACAGTGCAGCGCGAGCAGAATGCACAGCAGATGCAGCCTCATCTCCAAGCGGTAGGACCCGGCAATCTGCATAGAAGCCGTGGTAAACCCCAGCTAATTCTTCAAGATAGCGAGCAATGCGGTGAGGTTCACGGAATTCTGCAGCGCTTGCCACGATTCGTGGGTACTCAGCGAGAGCGCCGAGCAATTCATTTTCTCGATCGTGATTTAGCTGTGTCGGATCAAAAGTCTCGAGGGTGGCACCAACCTTGAGTTCTTGCGCACTGCGCAATACAGCTGCAATTCTGGCGTGTGCATACTGAACGTAGTAGACAGGATTCTCATTAGTGTTTCGACGCAGAACGTCGATATCCATCACCATGGGCGTATCAACCGGATATCGAATCAGGGTGTAACGAGCTGCATCGACTCCAACCTTTTCTACCAACTCTTCGAGAGTAATGATGGTTCCAGCTCGCTTAGAAAGTTTGAGTTCTTCTCCGCCTTCCATGATTTTGACTAGCTGGCCAATCATGATTTCAACGTTGTAGTCAGGGTTATCTCCGGCGCATGCTGCGGTTGCTTTGAGGCGGTGGATATACCCGTGATGATCTGCGCCGAGCATATAAATACAGATATCGAATCCGCGTTCGCGCTTATTAATGTAATAAGCGGTATCAGAAGCGAAGTAAGTTAGATCTCCATCTTCCTTGATAATCACGCGATCTTTATCATCACCAAAATCTGTCGTTCGTAGCCACACTGCGCCCGCCTCTTCAAAGACATGACCCTGCGCGCGCAATTTCTCGAGCCCATGCTGCACGGCCCCGGAATCATGTAGCGAGCGTTCAGAGAACCACACATCGAAATGTGTGTGGAATTCTTCAAGCACTCGCTGCTGTTGCGCCAGTTGAACTTTATAAGCCGCTTCTCGAAATTCTTCTGTGGTTGAAATTCCTGGATTTGCAGCAACTACTTCCTTTGCCAAGTCTGCGATGTAATTACCTTGATAACCATCTTCAGGAATTGGCTGACCGGTCGCCGCCGCTTGAACTGATTGCCCAAAGAGATCCATCTGGCGTCCACGGTCATTGATATAAAACTCGCGAGTGACTTTGGCGCCAGCAGCGCTCAAGACTCTGCCGAGCGCATCTCCAACAGCTGCCCATCTGGTGTGGCCAAGATGCAAAGGTCCTGTTGGATTCGCGCTAATAAATTCCAAATTGATTGAAACGCCGAGCAGACTGCCACCACGACCATATTGATTCTTGCTATTCAGAATAGTTCGCACTAGCTCTGCCTGAGTAGCTCGGTTGAGAGTGATATTGATAAATCCGGGCCCTGCGATGTCGACAGAGCTCACTCCCGATATCTTCGCAATCTCAGCCTGCAACGCACTTGCAACTTCGCGTGGGCTCTTTCCTATCTCTTTAGCCAATTGCAACGCAATGGAGGTCGCATAGTCTCCGTGTTCACGATTCTTAGGGCGCTCGAGAGTGATTACATCCGGCACGCGACCTGCAAAACCTGCCACAGCAAAGGCGCGCACGATGGCAGCCAGCACATCGGCGGAAAGTTGATCTTTGAGGGAGGCCTGCACTAGGCAAGGTTAGCGGTTACGCGTGAAAGCAGGAGAGTTTGTTACTTGTGCAGTACTACCTCTAATCTTGGCCACGCCGCGGGAGTGGTGAAATGGCAGACACGCAAGTCTTAGGAACTTGTGCTTCGGCGTGCGGGTTCAAGTCCCGCCTCCCGCACCAAACTTTTTTAATTGAAGTCTGATTATCGCAATTCAACTGCAAGTACATTGCATATAAGAATTTCTCTTGATTTCTCATCTTGACTCCACATGGTTAACATTTACCTCGTTCACGAGTTCTACGTATTAGCCCCGGCTTAGTAGACGGCAACCCTCCACCGCGGTGGGGTGCTCCGGGTGACGAACAGGTCAGCATTCTGACAAGCGCGATTGAGCACTGCAGCGTCGCAGCTTTTCGATACTGACACCTACTGCGATGGAGAAAGAAATGTCAAACAATTGGTCCTTTGAAACCTTGCAAATTCATGCTGGGCAAGTAGCAGATCCAACAACAGGTGCACGCGCGCTTCCGTTATATCAAACTACGGCTTATCAATTTCGAGATACAACACATGCTGCCAATCTCTTCGGATTAGCAGAGTTGGGCAATATTTATACCCGCATCATGAATCCAACCCAAGATGCAGTCGAACAACGCTTAGCTGCACTTGAAGGCGGAGTTGCAGCTCTTCTTGTTGCATCTGGTTCGGCGGCAACAACTTTTGCAATCTTGAATGTTGCAGAAGCTGGTGATCACATAGTTTCAAGTCCCAGCCTTTACGGTGGAACATATAACCTCTTCCACTACACGCTACCCAAGTTTGGTATCGAAGTTACTTTCGTTGACAATCCAAGTGATCCAGAATCGTGGAAGAAGGCAGTAAAACCAAATACCAAAGCCTTCTTTGGTGAAACAATTGCAAATCCAAAGAATGAAATTCTGGATATCAAGGCCGTTGCTGATGTGGCACATTCAGTGGGTGTGCCGCTCATCGTCGATAACACCGTAGCAACGCCATACTTGATTAAACCTATTGAATTTGGTGCGGATGTGGTTGTTCACTCTGCTACTAAGTTCCTGTCAGGACATGGAAACGCAGTTGTTGGAGCAATCATTGATGCTGGAAAGTTTGATTTTGCGCAGTACCAAGATCGTTTCCCGGGATTCAATCAACCAGACCCTAGCTATCATGGCTTGGTCTACTCTCAAGCGCTCGGCGTTGGTTCAGCATTCGGCGCAAACTTGTCTTACATCTTTAAGATTCGCTTACAGCTTCTACGCGATGTTGGAGCAGCTGTATCGCCATTTAACGCGTGGTTGCTTGCACAGGGTCTAGAGACGCTGTCGCTACGTATTGAGCGGCACGTTGAAAATGCAAAAGCCATCGCAACATGGTTAGAAGCGCATCCAGATGTCGAGAAGGTTAATTACGCTGCTTTGAAATCTTCGCCATGGAATGCACTTGCTACTCGATATGCTCCAAAAGGCCCTGGGGCTGTTCTCTCCTTTGAGCTCAAGGGTGGGGTTGAAGCAGGAAAGAAGTTTGTCGAATCATTGGCGCTCTTTAGCCACGTTGCCAACATCGGTGATGTGCGCTCACTAGTAATTCACCCAGCTACAACTACCCACTCACAGCTATCTCCTGCAGAGCAATTAGAGGCTGGAGTAACTCCTGGTTTGGTTCGCTTAAGTCTGGGACTGGAAAATGTCGAGGACCTCAAGGCAGATCTCCAGCTTGGATTTAATGCAGCCAAAAGCTGAGTTAATGAGTGAGAGACATTAAAGAATAAATTAAAGAATAAAACTGTAAAGAAGTAACAGGCCGCCGCCAGCTAATGAAATTGCTGCGGCGGTCTGTGTTTGCATCCACTTTTTTCCAAATCCTGTAAAAGAAAGTGCAAAGATAATTAAACCGGGAATGACGAGCACAAGGCTTTTGGAAAGATTGGAGTCAGAGCCAGTTTGATATCGCAAATTAATGAGCCCTGCTGCAATGGCCGCATAAGCGCCCATTCGGTAATTGTTTATTCGATGCGAATTCATAGTGTGAGTGTAAAGCAGAAGGGCGCCGGTTTCCCGACGCCCTTCTGTGACAAACTGACTAAGTAAGAACTTAGTGGTCTGCTGCCATGCCTTCTGCGTGTGACTTCATGCGTGCGATCTTCAAAATTGTGAGACCGAATACGCACTTAGCAAGAACGTCAGCGACTGTGTATCCAACCTGAACAGCAACGAATGATGATGCTGATTCATCTCCAACGATGTTGAAGATGTAGGCGATTGGATAGACGCCCCATGTTGCGATAAGGAGAAGAC
>JBEEIL010000003.1:0-5493 GCA_041169865.1 Actinomycetota bacterium
TCGCGCCAAAAGGGTGCCAGAGCAAAAAAATACGCTGTGAGATAGGAAAAACCCTTGTAAATATCCGTCTCATCCGTTGGACTTATCCCGTGGCAATGCGCATGGGTTTTGCTAAAGGAGAGCTCGTCCTAGAAGTCGGATACGGACCCGACTGTGATGATGAATTGCGCTCGCAAATCAAAGAGATCGTTGGAACTGATTTTCTTGAAGGAACAACTAGTGAAGTTGTAGATGCGGTACTGCTTTGGTTTCGCGAAGGCGATGGCGATTTAGTAGATGAATTAATGGATGCTCTGACCTATCTTTCAGAGACAGGCCCTATCTGGGTATTAACACCAAAGATGGGCAGAGATGGCCACGTTGAGCCAAGTGATATCCAAGATGCCGCCCCAACTTGTGGTTTGAGCCAAACTTCTACCCTTGCAGTCGCAAAAGATTGGACTGCAACGCGTCTAGTGGCACGCAAAGGTGGCAAGCGATAGATTCACGCCATGACTCAACTACCAGCAGGTTTAGGTGTCGGTGAAGCCGCACCAGATTTTGAATTAAAAGATCAATTTGGCGCAAAGGTAAAGCTCTCATCTTTTAAGGGCGAAAAGAACGTCGTGGTTCTATTTATTCCATTTGCATTTACCGGAACATGCACCGGAGAACTCTGTGCTATTCGTGATGATCTTTCCGCATTTCAAAATGATGATGTGCAGGTACTTGCAATCTCTTGCGATTCACCATTTACTCAGAAAATCTTTGCAGAGCAGGAAGGCTATAAATTCCCAGTGCTCTCTGATTTCTGGCCACATGGTGCAACTGCACAGGCATACGGAATCTTCAACTCTGATCTCGGCTGTGCGCTTCGTGGCACCTTCATCATCGATAAGCAGGGCGTTATTCGCTGGACCGTTGTAAACGGCCTTGGAGATGCTCGCAACAACGGTGATTACAAGACCGCGATCGCCGCTCTCTAAATAGCCATTTCTTACGCACGATTTTCGTTCTCGCGGATAAATAAAGTAGTATTCGCGAGCACGAAAGCCGTCGTAAGCCGGTTAAAGAGAATTACATAGGGTGGTTAGCTCAGTGGTAGAGCGCCTCGTTTACACCGAGGATGTCGGGGGTTCGAAACCCTCACCGCCCACAACATATGCTTAAATCGAGGCATGCGATTTCTTATCTCTGTCGTAGATGATCTTTCAAACTCGGCAACTCCAGCCGAAATGACGGAAATTAATAAGTTCAATGATTCATTGCGAGCAAATAATCAATTTATTTTCGCCTGGGGATTGCAAGCTCCTCAAACCGCTACTGTGATTGATAATCGCAATGGTGCAAATACCGAAACAGGTAAACCACTATTTGATTCAAAAGAGCATTATAGCGGCTTGTGGATCATAGAAGCAGCCGATGCTGCAACAGCAAAGAAGTTGGCATTCGAAGCGTCGAAGGCTTGCAACCGTAAAGTGGAACTACGTCCGCTCCACTAACAGCCGGACTAAATTTGCTTGATTCGAGCTCTTATTAGTTTTCTAATCAACGCTTTACTCAATGGTTTATCAATTGGAATATGCAGCGCGCTCTTAGTAGTTTTGAATTTGGCTAGATCTTCTTTAAATAAATGGAGAATTGACCCACTAAACGGGTAGTAGCCAACATGAGCCTTATTCGATAACAACCCCGCAACTATATTTCCCTCAAATTTGAAGGCAGGCATCCCATAACTAACTACTTCCTCCGCCCCGGGAATAACTTCAAGGATCCTCTTGCGCATTTCCAGCATTGTCTCTTTTTGTGGAGTTGGACAAGCGAGGTAATGCCTTCGAACTGTTATCGGAATCACGTCGGGCATGATGGCTATTCTGCTGAAAAATAGTGAATTACTCAAGATGTGGGTGATAATTTGAACATGCATTCACTCTTTCCGACAGTGAAAACGGTAATGAATGCACAAGTACTTTTTATAACATCTTTATTGGGCCATCACCTCGCGGGTGGAGAGTTTGTTTCAAGTTTCCAGCTCTATTCGCTATTGGCAGCGACATTTATCGCTCTCAGCATGAGTGGCTCACAGGTACTCAGTGGACCGGGTCTAGCACTGCGCATAATTGTGATTCAAAGCGTTGGTCATTTCATCCTTGGAGGTGGAGATAAGTCATCAGAGGCGTTGATGCTTATTTCACATGTATCCATGGGATTCCTATCGTATTTTTTGATTTCGAACACAGAGTTGTTCTGGCAAAGCTTTGCAAGGCTGCTTGACTATTTTCGACCTACATTTTTTAGCCACCTACTTGTCTACGAAGCTATTTCTGACCAAGATATTCCTCGACAGAATTACTATGAGAAGAAACTTCTTTTTTGGCTGACCAAAAATTTTCGAGGACCACCACTAGAAAGGGAGGCAAAACATGCATCATGAAAGCTTCTTTCATGTTCACTTCACTCACATTGTTCTTGCCGTGGTAGCGATTGCTGCCGTAGGCATCTGGTGGTATTTCGTAAAGAAATCTCGCTGAATTATTAGTTCTTAAATTAGAGGATAAATATGAAGAAAGTATTGGTCATAGTGACTGCTGCCGTTTTTCTGGCAGCTAGTTCATTAACTCCTGCTTCGGCACACGTAAGCGCGCAGAGCAAGGGGTACACATTAGAAGCAGGTAAATCGAGTCGCCTTTGGTTCTCATTGGGACATGGTTGTGAATATAAGAACAGCAAATTTGGAACTAGTGTTTTCCAGGTTGTTGTCCCTTCAGCAGCGGGTAAACCAACCCCTGAATTCCATTACGGGTTCAAAGCTGCTGTTGTGGCAAGCAAAGAGGTTGATGCTAAGAATGTTCCGCTCAATTACACCGTGACTTGGACTGCAAAAAGTCGATCACACGTAATTGACGATGGAACCTTCTATGACTTCGGAGTAAAGCTGACATGGAACTCAACTCCACAAGTCATTGCATTCCCGGTGACTCAGATTTGTTACTCAGTTGATGCATCTGGGCGCAAGCCTTTGTACTTGAAGTGGATCATCACCGACGGGACAAAGAAAGACGCCACGGAAGATTCCGAATATGGGCCTGCACCAACTGTGACGACAGTCGCTACCACCGCTAAGTAGAAAGGGGCGCCCCCAACTACGATAGTGGTTGGGGGCGCATCACTATGAAGAAAACTATTGCATTACTTGTAACTTCTATTTTACTGATTACATCAGTGTCATCTGCGCACGGTCATGCTCAAATGGTTGAAACATTCCTTGGGTCTGCGAAAACTGTCAAAAAAATTCCATCGCTAGTTTGGGTTGAATTTAACGATAATCTGATTGAGTTTCCTGAAGACTCGGACAATATTTTGACTGTTATTTCTCCGCAGAAGAAGCGAGTGGACATTGGTGGGACGATTGTTGGTGGCGCACGAATCAGCACTAAATTAAAGCAAAATATCCGCCCCGGGCGATATGTTGTGAATTATCGCGTGGTCTCGGAAGATGGTCATCCAGTGCGTGGCAGTTTCGCCTTCACCTATAAACCCTAAGTTCCATCTTGGAATATCTTCAAGTAGGGTATCGCTTAAGAACTACATATTGACGTCCAGACTTTTCTGAGGGAGAACGCCGTGAAAGCAAGCGCCAGCGACCAGCGTTCGATTCTGGACATTCAAAAGTTTGATTTACAGTCGGCAACTTTGCGAAACAAGGCTGCAAATCTTCCTGAAATTGCAGAGTTAAGTTCAATAACAGTTAAGCAGAATAATGCTCGTGATTTACGAATTGCCGCCGAGACAGAACTCAGCGACGTAAAACGTGAGTTAGCCCGTGCAGAAGGTGATGTAGAACAGATTGTCACCCGTATTCAGCGGGATGAGAAGCGGCTTGCTTCGGGTACAGGAACGCCTAAAGAGTTGGAACAAACTCAACATGAGCTAGTCACTCTTGGTGCGCGCCGAGCGGAACTTGAAGAAGTTGAACTTGAGATCATGATGCGGGTAGATGGCCTTAAGGAACGAATCGCTGAACTATCAGGGCAAGAGAGCCAGTTAACCGCAGAGATTGCTGACCTCAATATTCGAAAAGAGAATGCCCTTGCTGCGATTCATACAGAGCTAGAAGGTATCGATTCTGATCGTAAAGCAATCGCTCAATCAGTTGCTGCTGACTTTATCGCGCTCTACGAAAAAATTCGCGAAGCAAATAATGGAATCGGTGCGGCAGCACTAGCTGGCAATCAATGCAAAGGTTGCAACCTAACTCTGAACACAATCGAAGTGCAGCGCATCGGAGGCCTTTCCGAAGATGAAGTTGTACGGTGTGAAGAATGCCGCTGCATTTTGGTGCGTGAGCGCTGATGGCGCGTCACTTTAGGCTGACAGCCGACGGCGGTTCACGTGGTAATCCGGGACCAGCAGGCTACGGAGCAGTGGTTACTGAAAATGGCAAAATCATTGCTGAACTCTTTGATGTAATTGGTATCGCGACAAACAATGTTGCTGAATACAACGGCTTACTTGCTGGGCTTTCGCATATCCATCAACTCGATTCACAAGCAACTGTAGAAGTTGCGATGGACTCAAAGCTAGTTGTGGAGCAGATGTCAGGGCGCTGGCAGATTAAGCATGCAGATATGCGAGATCTTGCAAAGCAGTGCCGAGCAGCACATGATCCATCTTTAGTTACTTACTCGTGGATTCCTCGTGATGAAAATTCTCATGCCGATCGCCTTGCCAATAAAGCCCTCGACGGCGGTAGTGCACATAAACCAATTGCGGTTGTGCAACAGAACTTTCTGACCGATCGCTTACGCAGCACTGAGGTTCCAACCTTTATCTACTTCATTCGACATGGTGAAACAGTTTTGACCCCAGAACGTAGATTCTCTGGAACGGGATCGATAGATCCAGAGCTGATGCAAGATGGTCTAGAACAAGCAGATTTGGTCGCCACCGAGGCCGCCAAGTTAGGTGCTGAAGTATTAATTTCATCTCCACTCAAGCGCACCAAGCAGACAGCAGAGGCTATTTCACGCACTACAGGACTAGAGATCATCTTTGATGAATCTTGGTATGAACTCTCATTCGGCTCATGGGATGGACGTTCTACCGAAGAAGTTCGCGCGGAAGAACCAGATCAGTATCAAGCTTGGCTTAACTCGACTGCTTATGCACCAGGTGGTGGAGAGTCTTACGATGAAGCATCAATTCGAATTGAAGAAGCTTTAGAGAAGTTAGTTGCCGAATATCCTGGCAAGAAAATCATCATCGTGACACACAATGGCGTCATCAAAACTGCGGCGAAGTTGGCAGTGGGTGCGCCTGCCGATGCGGTCTTTCACATGGATGCCACCCCATGCTCTATCTCTTCGATTTCTATTTGGCCTTCGGATGGCCTCCGTGCGCTGCGCTCATTTAACGAGCGCGGGCATTTGCGCTGAAATCAAGTAAGTGAATACCGCGTACCATTAGGCAACGAAGAGTCGCCCGGATCACCGCGTTACGAAAGTACCGAGGAAA
>JBEEIL010000004.1:0-2633 GCA_041169865.1 Actinomycetota bacterium
ATCAAGTAGTTGCTGAAAAAATCATTGCACTCGATCCGCAGTTGGTCATCATCGATAAATCAACAGGACCAGCTGCTGCACTGACAGCCTTGAAGGACGCCGGCATTGCCGTAGTGCAAACTCCTGAGGCTTGGACTCTGACTGATATTGCTGCCAAGGTCACTCAGGTCGCAGCGGCAATCGGTGTGCCTAAAAGTGGAGCAGCGCTAAATCGTGCAATGAATCAGAGACTTGAGGCGGCGGTAAATGCGGGTGCCAAGAAGAGAATCGCTTTCTTATATCTACGTGGTGGCAGCGCTATCTACTTGATTGGCGGAAAAGAGTCAGGTGCTGATTCGTTAATCTCAGCCATCGGTGCCGTAGATGTGGGAGCACAGAAGTTCTCCAATCCATTTACAGCGATGACCAGTGAATCCATTCTCGCCCTCAACCCAGAGATCATTCTTGTGATGAGCAAGGGGCTTGAATCTGTCGGGGGAGTTGAAGGGCTATTATCACTACCCGGAATCGCACAGACGGATGCTGGAGCGAATAAGAAAGTCATCGCTGTCGATGATTCACTCCTGCTTTCATTCGGTCCGCGTACGCCAAACTTATTGAAACGCCTCTCTGCTGCTGTTACGCAGGTATCGCAATGATGAAGCGCCTGGTACCTCTTCTTATCGCCCTTCCTGTACTTTCGCTTGTGGCACTGTCGCTGGGTGCTGCCGAAGTAGATCAACTCACGCGATATCTCTTCAATCCATTTTTTGATACATGGTCACCTTCGCACCAAATCATTTGGGAGATTCGCGCTCCTCGTGTTGCAGCTGCACTTCTTGTTGGCGCAGCTCTTGGTATCGCAGGTTCACTTGCCCAAAGCTCTACCAATAACCCCTTGGCAGATCCTGCGATTCTTGGAACATCAGCAGGAGCATCCCTTGGCGTTCTACTTGGAGTACTTACCAACGTTGTCACCATCGGCTCTGTGGAATCAGTTATCTGCGCAGCTATTGGCGCACTTGCTGCAACGCTCATGACATTTTCACTTGCTCGCTCTGCGCTACAACTGATCACCATTGGCATTGGAGTCTCAGCAATTCTCAACGCCATCGTGGGGCTGACTATTACCGCCATTAGCCGACCTGATGCGCGCTCAATCTCATTCTGGTCGTTTGGGTCACTCTCACTTGTCACTGAAAAGAACATCGCAATCGTGGCACCAGTTCTTGCCATCGGTTCCATCTTTGCCTGGAAGATTGCACCGCGTTTAGATCTGCTCTCACTCGGTGATTCATCTGTTCGCCACATGGGTTACAGCGCATTCCGAATTCGTTTGGCAGCATTTGCAGTATTGGCAACCTTGGTTGCGGTCACCGTCTCGACAGTTGGTTCGATTGCATTCTTAGCTCTTGCTGCTCCTCATATCGCTCGCTATCTCTGTGGTCCTAGAAATCGCAATTTAGTAATTTTTGCTGGAGTCATTGGTGCACTCATCTTGCTGATTGCCGATACCGCTGCTCGTTCAATTCTTCCTCCCTATGAACTTCCTATTGGACTTCTGACCTCACTGCTTGGCGCACCCATCTTGATTGCGACTCTTAAACGAAGTGGTGATGTATGGCGCTAGTAAAGATTGAGAACATATCTATCGAACGCGCGGGTCGCACTGTTGTCCGAAATTTCAGCGCCACCCTAGAACCAGGAAAGATCACCGCAATCATCGGCCCCAATGGATGCGGAAAAAGTTCACTTATTGGAGCACTAGCTGGAGATATTGCCGTAAGCGCCGGAGCTATCTTCTTTGGAGATAGAAACCTCGCTGAACTCTCTGACCAAGAACAATCACAGATACGAAGCGTTGTTCAGCAAAATCGAAACTATTGGCTCTCTTACACCGCACGTGAAGTAATTGAGATGGGTCAGAGTGAAGATTCTCTGAGCCGGGTTGATGCAGTAATGAGCGCTCTGGACATTGAAAGATATGCCGATCAGAGAGTGACCACTCTTTCTGGGGGAGAAGCCCAACGCATCGAAATCGCGCGCGCTTTGATTCGGGATTCAGAGATTTATCTCTTTGATGAACCTCTTTCGGCTCAAGATAGCGCAAGCAAGATTCGCATCATTAATTACATGAAGTCTTTAACGAAGGCAGGAAAGACGGTGCTTGTGATCGCACATATTGATAAAGACGCTTTAACGTGGTGCGATCAAATCATCGACACATTGGCGCAGTAGCGGCCAACTCTTTGCAAAGCTGGGATGAAGCGGCAAGCGAGTCACATCATCAAATTTCACCCAGCGAACTTCATGAGATTCATCGTTTAACTCGTGGCCTTCTAAATTCTCGTTTGCGAAGGCGATTACAGTTGAGTAGCTCCAGCCCTCGTGATCATCAGTAAAGGTATGTACGGGCTGTAAATCTTCAGCTTTGATACCAGTCTCTTCTACCGCTTCGCGGATGGCGCCTTCAATGATTGTCTCGTGTGAATCACGAGCCCCTCCTGGAATTCCCCAGGTATCACCGTTATGCACCCATGGTGCGCGGTGCTGTAAAAAGACTGCGCCGTCGCGGATTATTAGTAATCCAGCTGCTCCGTGTTTGCCCCAGTGTTTCGAGCCGCATGCGCATTCGATCCAACCATCTCCATCGC
>JBEEIL010000005.1:0-19414 GCA_041169865.1 Actinomycetota bacterium
TGCATATCTTTAATTTCTATTGATTTTTTAAACACAAAATCGCGATTGTCGTGTTCGTTCATCCTGTCCGAAGAGAGGTGAAGGAGCTGGGTCGCATTGAAGTGGCCAAATATTGCTTTGGCGATGTCCTTCAACTTCTCTGGTGACCCAACACTTATGTCCTTAACGCCGCATTGCTGAGTTTCCGCAATAAGCTTAATTGCTTCTGCGACATCTTCTAAATGATGATATTCGCGGATCTGTTCACCTCCACTCATTTTGAATGACTCCTGGTGAATCAGTGACTTGTAGATTTGACCCAGAAACATATGCGGCTGTATGCGTCTTCCTCCATAAAGGGTGTGCATCTGAATATGAAGATTCGAATTTGACCAAGATTCATTCAGTTGGAATTGGTTATAGAAGAGCAACTTAGATTCCAGATAGCTATTGCTCATGGCATATTTTGGTAACTGCTCCATGACTGTTCCAAAAGTAATCAGCCTGTAATCGAGGATGCTGCTCTGTTCACTTAAAAATATTGGCAACTGAAAGTTTGCCTCATTGATTTCTTCAGCGTCTGCCTTCGCGTTGGTTATTCCTGCGCAATTAAACAAATCAACATCTTTGGGTGATATAGCAATCTCAGAGAAGAACTCAGACAATCTCCTCGGATTCTTCATCCATTCTAGAAAATCTCTTTTACTTACGATTCTTGCATTTGGGTATTGCTTTAAAAGTGACGTTGCTAGATTTCCTTTTTGGCCTAGGATTACTACTTGCTTCATGATTCCTTTGTTGCCGTAATTAGAAGCAGGTCGTAAGGAATTCTGAAACTGTTTCGAGTTATTTCATAGCTTACTGAGAACCCATGTCTGCTAAATACCTCAACATAGTTATCGGGATCTCGTATAAACGGACCTCTATCGTTTCTTGCAAACCAATTTGCAAGCTTAGAAGTCCTAGCATCAATAACTGGGTCGAGTGACACGATTTTGCTACCGGGTTGAAGTACAAATGACAGATTTGAAATTGTATCTTCCAACTGACGGTCATTTATGTGGTGATAAATTCCTAGCGCTAAACCCAAAGCAGACTCTAACTTTCCTGTGGCATTAGTCCATTCACCGTTGGCAATGTCTGTAAGGATAAATTTTGATTTACGGTCCTCGGTTCTATGCCTTGCTTTCTCCAAGTATTTTGGAGAAGTATCAAGTCCTATATAACTGACACCTTCAGGCAGTAGGTTGGCGGTGGAGGCTGTACCGCAGCCAAGATCCAAAACATTTTCCATTTTAAACTTTGATACATTTTCAGAGACAAAATCAGAACGGAATCTGACACTACCTACCGCTGTCTGGAATAGGTCATAACAAATTGGCAGCGCTAGCACCTTGTGACCGACCTTAACAATTCTATTTGGCATCTTTTTGATCCCTTAATTGCTTATTTTTGCCGTGGAGGATTTTTGATATGTCTACGAGACAAGCGTCCATCGGGTGCATTTTTCTTTTCAAGACATTCACCCACCACTCTACCGAGGACCTAACTGCCTCCTCTTGGTCCCAAATGGGCTGCCAATTGAGTTTGTCGGCTGCCAATGTTGGATCTAGCCCAAGCATTTGCGCTTCCATACTCCCGTTATTTTTGGAATACACAACGTTGGCGTCCTCTGGCCAAATTGCACTAGCAATTTCAACCACTTTTTTGACTGACAAGCTTGGCGTTGTCGGTCCGAAATTGTAGCTCGCTTCGATTGACCCTCTAAGTGAATCTTCTAAGGTGTAGAGGTACCCTAATAGTGGGTCAAGTACATGCTGCCACGGTCTTGTGCTGTCAGGTGAACGAATCTCTACCTTTTCTAACTTCGAAAACCCTCTTATCAAATCAGGAATCAGACGATTTTCTGACCAATCTCCACCACCAATTACATTACCTGCCCTAACTGAGACAATTTGTGGGCCCCCTGATTGTTGGGCGATTTTGCGCCAAGCGTCCACAGCTGATTCAGCCGCGACTTTGCTTGCACTGTATGGATCATGTCCCTGAAGTGGGTCAGACTCTAGAAAATCTCTACCGTCGTTCGTATTTCTATACACCTTATCCGTAGTTACAGCTATAACTGCAGAGACATCTTTTGCTTCGGTTGCGGTTGATAAAACATTCGCTGTACCAAGTGCATTAACTGCAAACGTCTCCAAAGGTATTTGGTAAGAGCGTAATACCAGTGGCTGCGCTGCCATATGAATAATTGCCTTTACCTGGTGTTTAGAGACAAAATTCTTAAATACATTTACATCCAAGATATCTGCGAATAGTTCTGGTGCACTTCCAGTTCTATCCAAACGGTCAAAAAGTGTGTCTTTCTCGGGTTTGAGCGAATAACCAACATACGGAATTCTTAACTCATCTAGCAATAGCCCCAACCAAGTTCCTTTGAAGCCCGTGTGTCCCGTGATTAACACAGGTCCACTCAAGGATCTGATGCGAGTCAGAGAGGACAATGATTGTTCCATGGCTTAATCTTAGGCAGAGTAAAGGCAATTTACGAGCTATCAAGACATTTTGGGGGACTTATGCGCGCGCGCCTGACGCAAATGACAAGAGTCACTCCGTTTGTTTTATTTGCTCTAGAGTTTTTTTATCTTTCTTTTATTCATTCTTGGGAGGTCGACCCTCACCATGACGGAATTATGTATACCGCTGCTGTCGCTGCATATGAAGGCAAGGTCCCAAATAGGGATTTCTTCGCGCAGTATGGTCCTCTCTCACCAATAATCCAAGGGTTCTGGTTTCGCCTCACCGAACCTACGGTATGGAATTTGAGGCTACTTGCAAGCCTTGGCCTCGCATTCATTGGGGTGCTTATTTACATCGGTGCAAGAAGAAGACTATCGATTTTTACCTCAGTCCTTCTTTCAACATGTTGGGCTCTTTCAGGTCCATTCGGTCTGCCTTGGAGTTCAATATTTTCCACAATTTTTATTCTAGGATCACTCCTTCTCTTTGAGTCGATTTTTAGTTCTCAATTTCAGGGTAAATCACGCTACTACGGGTTTTTCATTGGCCTGTTACTGGCTTTAGGTACATTTACAAGAATCCACACAATAGTTGTTTTCTTTGCGGCAACCTTAGGATTACTCGCTTTTAGAGACCAATGGAAGTACCGTCGTATCGCTGCTTTAGTGAGCCTCGGTTACTTTCTAACTTTGATTTCTATAACTCTGGCATTAGCAAAACATGACGCCCTAAAAGCTTATCTTGACCAATGTATCCTATGGGCTAGCCGGAATTACGCCGGGGGACCTGAATTAAGTGTCAGTTTCTTTTTCAATCTCATGTGGATTCCTCTCTTTGGAATAACCAATATATTGATTTTGAAACATCTTTCAAACTCTAAGAGTTTAAAATTTCCCTACGTTCTGAAAATCACACTCCCTATATTCTTATTTTATTCAGTACTTGTGTTGTTCTCTCAATTGCAACGATCAGGGCCTGAAACTTTAAGAAACCCTCGAATTCTCTCTATAATTGCAGGTCAAAAAGCTCACTTTTCCTTCAATTTTCTTGTTTTGACATTTTTTGTAGGGTTGATATTTTTTGGGCTGTACAAATCCATAAACAGTAAAAATCTTGAATTGTTTCTAGGCAGTGAGTCGCAGATTGTTTACGTTCTAATCGCTGTTGGGACTTTAACTCAGCTTTATCCTTACGCAGATGAATACCACATTGCTTTTGTGGTACCGGTTGTTATTGTCGCCTCCGTTTTTGTCTTACCCCAAGGGTTAAAATCTAATCAGAGTCAGTCAGCATTTTGCTACCTCGCAGTTGTGTTAATTCCAACACTTATCGCTCATGCTCTCATTCTTGCAAATGTGGAAAGAATAGAATTTAAGTCAAAGACACTCACAGGTATGTATGGAAGTTGGAAATCGACTAAGCCAGTAGATTTAACTATGATCCGGTTAGAACGTGAACTCCCGGGATTTAGATTTATTTGTGCGGATGGTCTATATGCCGGAGCCGGAGGTCGATATTTGTCAGATAATGAAAAATTTGTGAATTGGGGACCACCTTCGACAGGAAAAAAGGTTGGAAGCCGTGAATTTGTCTGCTCCGCAGATCAGCAATTGATTTCTTCCTACAGTGAACAAGGATGGGCGGTTAAATTTAAAGTACTGTTGAGCCCCCAAGCTGGATCCTCCAATATCTCATACTGGAATGTCCTTTTTGAAAGATTTGAGTCAGTTATTGAAAAGGAAGGTGTCCGTTGAGTGATATCTCGCTTGATCATTTAATTGGTGACCTCTCGCTTAAAGCGATGAGGTTGCACCATTCTTCAGTGCCATTTGTTCCCGGGGAAACAAATGTCCCTGTCACTGGCAAAGTCTTTGGAGTAGAAGAGATCTCTGCAGCGGTTAAAGCAAGTACCGATTTTTGGTTGACTTCCGGACCCTTTACGGAAGAATTTGAAAGTAGATTTGCCAAAACTGTTGGTATGCGTCATGCATTCATGGTTAATTCCGGCTCATCGGCTAATTTGCTAGCGCTCAGCGCTCTGACGAGCCCTAAGCTTGGAGAACAGGCACTACGACGTGGAGACGAAGTAGTAACAGTTGCTGCTGGTTTCCCAACAACAGTAACACCTATCCTCCAAAATGGATTAGTCCCAGTTTATGTTGACATAGATCTCGTAACATATGTTGCAAATGAGGCTGCGCTTGAAGCGGCAATTTCACCAAAAACTCGAGCAATAATGATGGCCCACACTCTGGGGAATCCTTTCAATTTAGACTTGGTTGCAAAACTTGCTCGGAAGCACAACCTTTGGGTCGTAGAAGATAGCTGTGATGGTTTGGGTGGAACTTACAAGGGCCAGAACTTGGGAACATTTGGGGACCTTTCAACGTTCAGCTTTTACCCTGCACACCACATAACCACCGGGGAAGGTGGCGCAGTATTGGTCAAGAAAGCTGCACACAAAACAATTGTTGAATCATTCCGCGATTGGGGCCGAGATTGCTGGTGCCCTCCCGGATGTGACAATACATGCCTTAAGAGATATGAATGGACTCTGGGCGAACTCCCTGAAGGTTATGACCATAAATACACTTATTCTCATCTTGGCTACAATCTAAAATCTGGAGATATCCAAGCGGCCATTGGTCTAGCCCAACTAGACCGCCTTGGTTCATTCATTGAAATTCGAAAACGTAATTGGGCCTACCTTCGGTCAGCGCTGATTAATCTTGAAGAATTCCTTATATTGCCGAAAGCGGTTCCAGATAGCGACCCTTCTTGGTTTGGTTTTGCCTTAACAATCAAACCTGGTGGCCCAAAAACAAGAAATCAGATTGTCCAAGAGCTAAATGAAGCAAAAATTGCAACACGTTTACTCTTTGGTGGGAATTTGCTTCGCCAGCCTGCGTTTATGGGAACTCCTCGACGCGTTGTAGGTGAACTTACGAATACAGATATCGTTATGAATGACACTTTCTGGATTGGCGTCTGGCCAGGATTAACGATTCCAATGTTGGATTACATGATTCATGAGCTTCATCGAATTTTAGAGGTAACTCCGTGAAGGTTATTATCCTTGCCGGTGGTCTTGGGACTCGAATCTCTGAAGAAACTTCCGACAAGCCAAAACCGATGGTTGAAATTTCAGGTAAGCCAATTCTTTGGCATGTCATGTCAATCTTCGCCAAGCAAGGGTTTGAAAATTTCTTAGTGGCAACCGGCTACAAAGGGGAGATAATCCACAAGTGGGTTCATGAGCTTAAAACCACATGGCAAATTCAGGCTCTTGATACGGGGCAAAGTACACAAACAGGTGGACGGATCAAGAAATGCATGGAAACTATTCCTGGCGAACGAGTCTTCGTGACTTACGGAGATGGACTCGGTAATGTTAATCTGAAGCGATTGTTACATTTCCATGAAATGAACGGGTTGATGGGGACAGTTACTGCGGTGCGGCCGCCAGCAAGATTTGGAGTCTTGGAATCCTCAAACGGATTAGTTACCCATTTTGGTGAGAAAAACCAAACTGACTCAGGGTGGATTAATGGAGGCTTCTTTGTATTGGAGTCGGCCGTCCGTGAATTAATTGAAGGAGACGATGAGCCTTTTGAGACCGGTGCGATCCCGAGAATGGTTGATAAACATGAGCTCGCCGCATTTCAACATGAGAATTTCTGGCAGCCTATGGATACCCTCAGAGAAAAAAATGAACTTGAGGCCTTTGCAAAGTCTGGAAATCCTCCATGGCTCAAGATTCAATAAAAGACACTGTCCGATTTGGATTCATCTTTGACCTTGATGGAACTTTAGTTGATTCGACAGATCAAATCGCAAGAGCCGTAAACCGAGCAAGAATGTCTTGGGGTTTTCCGGTTCTAGATGTCGAAGTGATACATCAGAATGTAGGTCTCCCTGCCGACTACATGTTTTCTGACCTTCTCCTAGGAAAAAAGGAGGTTCTTGAGATAGTGGTGGATTTTCGAGAATATTTGCTGGAAGATATTAAGTTAGCAAACAAGGTTTATGATGATGCATTGAGATTTGTCCAAATGATTAAAGGAAATAGATTCTTTGTTGCGATTGCAACTTCAAAGCCTACGGATTTGGGCGTTGCTGTGGTTGAAAATTCAAAATACATTGGGTTAATTAATCAAGTTGTTGGTATTGGTCCCCATAAACCCAAACCCGACCCTGGGATGATTCTGGAAATCATGAATAGAAATAGACTTGATGGAGGAGTAATGTTTGGAGATCGACCAGAGGATATCACCGCAGCGCTCAATTCGGGCATCACAGCTATCGGAATAGCCCAAACGGCCTTCACCTCCGATGACTTGATTCGAGTCGGTGCAAGAAGAGCTTTCTCAAACTTTACAAAACTGATGGATGATTACGAGCAAACTGGAGATTCACTAATTGACTACTTTAGATAATTACGGTGATCAGATTTGTGATCTTCTTGTTGATTTAAACTATACCCACTGTTTTTTTGTTGCCGGTGGCAATATAATGCACATTCTGAACTCAGCTAGCAAGAAGTTTAAGTGCATACCTGTAATCCATGAAGTTTCTGCAGGTATTGCAGCTGAATTCTTTAATGAAGCCAACCGAGATTCAAATTCACGCGCCTTTGCTTTAGTAACAGCAGGACCTGGATTAACAAATCTGATAACAGCCATCGCCGGTGCGTATCTTGAAAGTCGAGAGTTGCTTGTCATTGGGGGTCAAGTGAAGACCGCTGATTTAAAGACAGAATCGTTACGCCAAAATGGAATACAGGAAATTGACGGGATATCGCTTGTTGAGTCGGTCACTCTTCGTCGGCTTCGACTAGACAAAACGTTCGAGATTTCGCAGGTAAGGAATTTGATTGAAATAGAAAATGGCGTCAGAAAAGGCCCGGTTTTCTTGGAATTTTGTTTAGATATTCAGGCTGCTCCCAAAATCAAAAAATCTGCGATTTCTGAGCCCTCCGATGCGCCAAAGCACGACAATGATTTTTCCAGTTTTTTTCAAAATTTTTCATCCTATAAACGCCCAGTGTTGCTTTTGGGAGGAGGGGTGAGTAGGAGTTTTGTTAGCAAGAATAGGGTTGCATTTGAAGAAATTCCTTTCCCAATAATGACGACTTGGAATGCTGCAGATCGCATTGATAGCAATCAACAAAATTACATGGGAAGGCCAAACACATGGGGCCAAAGATCCGCCAATGTGATTCTACAGCAAGCGGATTTAATCATGGCAGTCGGCACAAGATTAGGGCTCCAACAAACAGGCTTTAACTGGCAAGGCTTTGGACCGCTTGCTGACATTGTTCACGTAGATGTAGATGCATATGAGTTAAATCGTGCAAATTTGAAAACCAAGTTCAAATATCAGTGCGATGCTCATTACTTCTTAGCACAATTCTTGGCACTTGATAAAACTGATCTGTACGAAGATTGGATAGATTTTTCAAAATCTGTTCGCGAGATATTACCTCTTTCTGAATCTTCCAATGTTGTGCAAGGTGATTTTTGGAACCCATACGATTTTGTCTTACAACTGTCTCAGATACTCGTTAGTTCTGATTCGATTATCCCTTCGAGTAGCGGTGCTGCCGAGACTGTAACTATGCAAGCGTTGCAACAAGTAGATGGAAATACAGTAATAACGAATAAGGGGCTCGCAAGCATGGGTTATGGTTTAGCCGGCGCAATAGGTGTTGCATTTAAAACCGGGAAAAGAGTAATACATCTAGAAGGAGATGGGGGTTTTGCACAAAATCTCCAGGAAATTGGGACAGTCGCGAAAAATCAGTTACCGATTAAAACTTTTCTTTTTTGTAACTCCGGCTATGCTTCAATTCGGATGACCCAAAAGAGCTACTTTGGTGGCTCTTATATGGGTTGCGATGCTGAAACGGGCCTAGGTCTCCCGAACTGGGAGGCAATTTTTGAGGCTTATGGGATTGGAGTAACCACCCTAAATCCAAAAGGTGGATTGAATGATGAGTTCTTAGAGAAATTCAATGACTTAAGTCCTCGGGCTTTTCTTATTCCAATACACCCAGAGCAAACCTACTATCCTAAGATTACCAGCAAGGTGCTAGACAATGGCCAGATGGAATCTAATCCTCTGCATCTCATGACTCCGGAATTGGCCCCAGAAGTGGCTGCTCGGGTTTACCGCTACCTCCATATATGATTACCTTAATCTAGAGATGAGGTTCCGTGAATAAACTTGAAAGAAAAATGGTGGAAATCCTTGAGAGAGGGAAATCTGACTTCCAAGTTGTAAGCGTAAAGGCAGAATTTGAAGCTGAAGGTACTAGAACTGATGAATTGTTGAGATTGGTTGATGTATCGAGGGCCGCAGGTTTACCTCTAACACTCAAGATAGGTGGTTGTGAGGCAATACGTGATTTGCTTGAAGCCAAACAAATTGGTGTGAGATATGTTGTCGCGCCAATGATTGAGACACCATATGCACTTTCAAAGTACATTCAAGCAAAGAATTTGGTTTTTTCTAAGGAGGAACAGGAAGAGGTTGATTTCCTATTTAACCTAGAAACCATTACCGCGTTCAGACACTTGAATGAATTGGTGGACATCGCTGTGGGAGAATTACAGGGGTTGGTTTTTGGACGTGTAGATTTTTCTGGCTCCATGGGTCTCGGTCGCGAAGGTATCGAGTCGGAAGAAGTCACGGAAAAAATCGTTACAGCTAGCCAAAAGTCTCTTACGTCCGAGTTAGATCTTGTAGTCGGAGGTGCAGTCTCGAATGCTGCTTTGCCAGTTCTGCAGCGAGTTAGTAAAACTAAATTGACTAGATTTGAGACCAGGAAAGTTGTGTTCTCTGGACAGGCTGTGGGAATCGCAGGAATCCATGAAGCCCTCCTAAACGCAGTGCACTTCGAATTACTGTGGCTGCTAAATAAGCGTGACTATTACTCAGCAATAACCAAGGAAGATGCTGTTCGAATTGACATGCTTGAAAGTCGTTGGCAAGTACTTGGGAAGAAGGTCTTGTAGTTTTGATTTCGCAGCAAAACCTCTCTGATTTGCGACATAAAATGAATCGGTACCAAAAGATTGTAATCACCGGTAGTTCTGGGTGGCTGGGAAGCGAAACTGCTGAGTTGTTAATTGATTCAATAGGTTTAGATATTCTAAATCGCCTTACTTTGATCACCTCCATACCCAGAGTGGTTCATTTGCGCGGTGTGATAATCAAAACCTTTGGGTGGGAAGACTTTAAGCGGCTAACTAATGTAGATCTTTTAATCCATTTTGCGTTTTTAAACCAAGAAAAGGCTCATGAGATTGGCTTTCCACGATACATAGAATCCAATCGAAGAATCACATCTGACGTAAACTGGGTTCTTCATGCAAATCCCGGCTGTGATTTGATTGTTGCATCTTCAGGAGCGGTAGAACATTTTTCTCCAGATATTAGTTCGGCTAACTCTTTCGAGGTTTACTCCGCTCTCAAACAAGAAAGTGAAAAGTCTATTCTAAGCAATTCTTCCCTTGGGGCTCTCCTTATTGTTCGAATTTGGAATGTTACCGGTTCTAGGCTCAGGATCGAGGCACCTTATGCGGTTTCAAATTTATTTAAACAGGGCATAGAAGAGGGTAGAATTATTCTAATTGGAAATAGTATGTCAACGAGAACGTATGTTGATGTAAAAGAGATGATGTTGATTTTCTTGCTTTGCCTATCAGAAAGCACTGACCACATTATGAACTCGGGTGGTTTCACTACTAAAATTGGTGAGCTAGCTACTAAAATTGGCCGACAGCTGAATCTTTCTCATGGTTCCATTAAGTTCAATGGTGAAAATTGTAAAATTGACGCTTACGTACCGAAAGTCGAGCCCTTTAATGCATTTGCAAGAGTATTTGGAGTAAAATTATCAGACATAGACACTCAGATTCACCTGCTACATCAAAGTTTTCAAAATCACAGATTGTCTGAGTCGAGAGAAATCACGTAGTGTGGTCTTGCTTTGACCTCTTCATAATTTAGCGCCATATACTCAGCAAGTATTCCTAGCGCTCCGATGACTAAACTAAATATAACAAGATTGAGGGCAACTAAAGTTCCAAATCCATTAAACGGCACACCTGTGACAATCCAAGCGATGCCCAGAACGGGCACAAGAATTAAACTCAAGAATGACAACAGTAGCCCAACAGATGAAATAAGTTTCAATGGTTTATACGAGTTAGAAAACATTCCTTTTATTGCCAAATCCAATACAACAAAGGTGTGCGCATTGGATTCACCAGCAAATCTACTTGGGCGATTCATTTCAACTGGGGTACTCTTGAAACCAACCCAAGCAAAAAGGCCCCTAACGAACCGATTTCTCTCTTTCATCGACCGAACAGCCATGTAAACCTTTTTATCCACGAGGCGAAAATCTGATGCATTCTTCACAATCTGCCCATTAGAGAGGTAGTGGGCTATTTTGTAGAAAAGCCAGGAATTCAATCTCCTGAGAGGACGGGAAGTCGAACGAGAAATTATCAAGCCGTAAACATTTTCAAACCCCTCTTCCCATTTGCGGATGAATTGGGGAATCATTTCGGGAGGGTCTTGTAGATCTGCTGCCATCAACACCAGCGCATCACCAGAAACTAGGTCTATCCCAGCGGTCAATCCTCCATCCATGCCAAAATTTCTAGACAACTGAATTAAACGGAACCGACTATCTTCAGATGTAAACTTCCTTAATTCATTCCACGTGCCATCTGTTGAACCATTCTCAACGATCAGGCATTCAAAAATGTATGAATTCTCAGCTTCGAAGACTAAAGCAAGCCTTCTTACCAGTTCCTCAACGCAATCCTCTTCATTAAATGCTGGGATTACAAGAGAAATTCTTTTTTTTTGAATATCTTTAGTTGTCGAACGCACTCAGACAGTATATACCTAAGGTAGGCTCGCTACTCATGCGCACCAGATCTATCCAGGTATTAAGCACACCAAGAACTGGGTCAAGCGCTTTTGGTAAATTGCTGGTTGAATCTGGATTCAGTCAAGTATCTTTTAGTTCAGTTGGGAATCCAACTGCCTCGGAGTTTAACCAAAATGGGTACTTCGAAGACAGCGGAATAAATCTTTGTCTGGATAATCTAATTCGCTTCTCTTTTAATTCTAGGAATAGCTTTTTGTTCAACGCCGGCATGGCGCCAAATAAGGAAGAAATGTTACGCAAACTAAAAAGCAACTTTCTTGTTAAGTTTGACTTGGATCAAAGCACAGTAATTATTCCCGACAATTATGTGGAAAACATTAAAGAATTCACTGGACATGATTGGGATGTTTGGGGCCTAACTCGAATGCAGGAAGGTGAAAAGTGGCACAAAGCCTACTCTCGGGCTGAAGTTGAAACGCCCGAGAAGGCTTTGAACAAATTGCAAAAGTGTTTCTCTTTTTTGGAGAACACAGACTCAGTATTTATCAAAGACCCTAGGCTCATTTATCTTTTACCTTTAGTAAATACTCAAGTTCGAGGTGTAGTCATTAAGCGGGATCCTGCTGAAATTCTGCGCTCTATGCGAAATCATTACGGGCCCAATCTCTTTACGGAGAGGGTGTTGCATGAAGACTGGGTCTCAAATCACTTCAACTATAAAGTCCAAGTTCAAACATTTGAAGAGTACCTTTCAATTTATGAAACATTCGAAAAATATGCAGCTAATAATTTCGACATTGAATTCATTAGGTATGAAAAAATACATGATCAACTAGAGTTGAGTCGCATTTCCACCTCACTTGGCTGTAGAGTAGCTTGGAGCTGAAACAAATGGAATCTGAGGGAAAATGCAATCTTTGTCTCGGAAATACCGAGTTAGTTTATGAACCAAAGAAATCTCTAATCGGCTTACAAATTCTTATTTGCAAGAAATGTGGGTTCGTACAGAGCGAAAAATCCAGTACAGCGAAGATTGCTCCTGGAACTTTCGAAATCCAAGCACTTAGTTGTGACTCAGATTACTCTCCAGTAAGAGTCGGCAAGCAACAGATGACTAATGCAGATATTCAAAATCTTGAAGCTCTGGCTCTCGATGGAATTGCTAATTTTGAATTCCTTGATATGGCTTCAGCTCGAGGACATTTTGCACTATGGGCTAGTTCCAAATCTAGGCAGAAAGTTGTTTGCTTGGAGCCAGATGAATACATGATTGACAACTACGCAGATGGAGTAAAAATACAGGTTCATATTGGTGACTATCGAGAAGTCGAGCTAGCCACCCAATTTGATTTCATCTACTCTTGCCATACTTTGGAGCATTTTCGAAGTCCGATTCTTTACTTAAATTTTGTTAATAGCCATCTAAAAGCAAATGGGCTTTTTTATGTTAACGTGCCCAATCTGCACGGTATTTTAGATGTTGTCACCTTTGATGATTTTTTCTATGACAAACACCGGGTTTACTTTGATCCGGCTACGCTTCGTCAGTTGCTTCAAGGAAAAGGGTTTGAAGTGATTGCCGAGTGGTTAGATGTGGCTTGCATACGTTTGCTTGCTCGTAAGGTAGAAAAAGTCAACACCTCAGTTATTACTTCGAACTATCAACATAATCTTGACTTAATCACAAAATACAAGTCAGAGTTAAGTACATCGCGTGCTAGTTTGCCTAGTTTGATTAATCTATTGAACAGCAGGCTCAATAGAAATTCAGTGCGCATACTTCTAGGATGCGGAAGAATGTTGGATGCTCTTGTTTCTTATGGGCATCTCAACTTGAATGATTATGATTATTTGGTTGACAATTTTCTAGGATTAGCAACAAAAACCTTATATTCTCGTGATTTGTACACACTTGACTCTCTCCCAACAATTTCTGGCCCATTACAAGTTGTTGTAGTGGCCAGGACAGCTAATTCTGAATTAGGAATAGGGGTTTTAAAAAAGTTTCCGCACGCGGAACTTGTTTATTTTGCAGAAATCGCTAACGCCTAGAAAATTTACACAGGCAGCTAAAATATTTAGTTTTGATCTTACTTTCAAATTCACTCAAGAATAATGACGCCATTAGGAGTCGCAAGGTGTAACGCAACAATCCCCGTTTGGTTGTCATTCATAGATGGATCTAACCACTCAATTTTTACATCCTTTAGGGAAGTAAGAATTTCCTCTTTGAACCATGAATCTGCCAATTGGCTGGAATCCGCAATAACAATCTTTTCAATTTCGGCAATAGGAATCCCGTCCTGGGCGGGGTGATCTGCGGAAAGCCACTGAATGAAGAATGGGAATTCGCGAGTGTCAGAAATTTCTTTAACGCCAATCTGTTTCCATTTTAAATCTGACCCATTTGGACGTGTGCGGTGTCCTTCGACTGCGTCACGGCCAAATTTTGCGGCAATCGGTTGAATGTCTGTCGTGCTAAAGACCCATGTAAACCAGCCACCGCCTTCACTTGCTTTTTTGGAAACAGCCTTGCCCCAAGGAGTCTGTTCAGTGGCTGGATGATCTAGGGGGCAAACAACTTCGATGTACTGATTGTTCTTAAGTGCACATGTGAAGTTACGTGTGCCAAAACGTGGATGAATTCCACCATCAACAAACGCGCTCCCAAGACGAGAGCCTAGGCGTTGCACGGTGTCAGCAAGCTGTTCATGAGAAGTCACATAAGAAACATGGTCTAGACGCATGGTGGAATTCTGCACCATTGGCAGGGGTGCCAATGACCATCGCTAAAGGCGGGACGAGCCTCTTACTTCCGGGCCAACTCACACATTAATGCCTCACAAGTCACCAATGGGGCTGAATTCATAGCCAGGTGATTTCGGGCTTCCATAATGGCACCAATCTTTTGGGCTGCAGTATGCACAGGAGAGCTTGATCTATAGCTTTCTATCTCAATTCGCATATCCAAATTAATGATTGAATCTGTAACACCCGCTTGGACCAGCATGACATCACGATAAAAGGTAGCTAGATCTAGGAGTGCTCCATCAATTGAGTCACGAACCATACGTGTTGCTCGAGACTTTTGTTCCTTTTCAAGTTCTTTCACAGCCTTAGCGGCACCCGTTGCCATACCGCGGCCAGTTGCTCCTTTTCCGTAAGCCTCTTGAAGTTTTTCTATCTCTTTTTCATTTCTGCTTTCAGATGATGTGCTGGCTTCTTGTGTTGCTAGATCAATCAGAGTTTGGGCTGCTTGGAAGGCGGCAGCGAGTGAACCAAGTTGCAGTGGTAGTTGCATAATCACTTTTCTGCTACTGCGGACCGATTCATTGGTTGCTAAAAATTTTGCTCGACCGATATGCCCCTGACTAACACGAGCAGCAAAGTCAGCCATAGTTGGTGGAATCTTGTCACGTTTGATGAGAACTTGAGTGACTGCCTCTATTGAAGGCGTTCGCAATTGTAGGTGGCGGCATCGTGAGCGAATCGTTGGTAAAACATCATGAAGTGTTGGTGCACAAAGTAACCAGACTGTGCGAGTTCCAGGTTCTTCCATAGCTTTAAGAAGTGCGTTAGCAGCAGATTCAGTAAGTCGATCTGCATCTTCCAGAACAACCACACGCCATCCGCCCATTGATGGTGCCCATGCAACACGCGTAAGTAGTTCGCGAACTTCTTCTACCTTGATTGAAAGTCCTTCCGTGCGTATAACTTCAACATCAGGATGCCCACCGGTTGCTGCCGATTGGCATTCATTGCAGGTGCCACATCCTTGATTTGGGCAAATGAGAGCTTGTGCGAATGCAACCGCCGCAGAGGATCTTCCTGAGCCGGGCGGGCCTGTAAAGACCCAAGCATGCGTCATTTCTTGCGAATTTGAGCCTGTCCGTGACGCAGTAACAGCACTCTTAAGGATTTCAATGATGTGCTCTTGACCCACTAAATCATCAAAGACGGAAGCCATCTACTTTCGAAACCTTCGTTTGGGTTCTTGAGTGGCGTTGCGCTTAAGCGCAGGAAGTTCAGCGACCCGTGCAGTAATTTGGTTGTTAATCTCTTCGACTGATTGCGTGCCATCAACAACGAAGTATCTCTCTGGATCCATCATGGCAATCTGTAAGTACTCCTGGCGTACACGTTCATGGAAATCATTTGACTCTGCTTCAAGGCGATCTCTTGATTGCAATCTGCCTAAGCCAACTTCTGCTGGGACATCGATAAGAATTGTAAGAGTTGGATACAAACTCTCAGTTGCCCAGCGAGATATACGTGCAACCTCTGTTGGATTAAGCACCCGTCCTGCTCCTTGATAGGCGGCTGATGAATCAAAGTAGCGATCAGAGATAACAACTTCGCCTCTATCGAGTGCAGGTCTGATCACTGAGTACACATGGTGTGCACGATCTGCGGCATAGAGAAGTGCCTCAGCACGTGGTGAAATATCACCAGTTTCATGTCCGAGAAGAATCTTGCGTAAATCCTTACCTAGTTCTGTTCCGCCAGGTTCACGGGAGAGAAGAACTGTTTCACCTTCTTGCTCTAACCATTGAGCTAACAACTTAGATTGTGTTGATTTACCTGTTCCTTCGCCACCTTCGAATGCAATGAAGATTCCTTGAGTGGTTTGACCAGTGATTGCACCGAGTTCTCCTTGTAAAGCAGACAAAACATCTGACCAGAGAGAAACGTTGGGGCGGTCTTTCATTTGGTGATAAGAGACAGAACCAATTAACACTGCAATAAGGCCAGCTATACCGATGGTGATCTGTGCACCGTTGTAATCAAGGGTGAGGTTTTGGAATTCATAGCGGTGTTCGCCGATAGTCGCTGCGATGATGGGGGCGATAGCCAGGACTGCTACCAGGGTAATGCGGATCAGTGATTGCACAAAGGCAAAGGTGCGCCCACGTATTTCATCGTGGACCTCCATGCCGAGCATTGTGAAGCCAGTAACCCAGGCAATACCGCTAAAGGCTCCCAAGATGGTCACGATGATGACTGAGAGAACCAAGTTAGAGATGAGCGCAAGAAGAACAAGGAAGATTCCTGAAGTTGTAAGGGATGCACCAAATAACCTGCGGCGAGAGAATTGTGCAAATATTCTTGGTCCAAATGCGATACCAATGGCAAGTCCCGTAAAGACCGCGCCAAAGAGAACACCGTAGGCAGCATCACCACCACCGAGATCGCCTACAAATGTACGAGCAAGGCCAATGACAGCACCAGCTGCAGAGAAAGCACCGACCATTCCAATGATTAGGCCACGAATGATCTTTGATTCAGAGACGGCTTTCCAACCTTGAACAAGTGATTGGCCAACGTTTGTTGAGTTATCACTCTTTGCTGCAGCACCCTTTGGAATTTCCTTAATGCCAAAGACAGTCCAAGCAGCAAAGAGGAATGAGAGTGCGTTGATGTAGAGAGCAATATCAATGGAGTTACTTGGAATTAGTGGGCTGATTGCAGCGATTGCACTGGATAAAAGTGTAAGGATAGAGAAGAGAATAGCTGCGATAGGTGCTGTGCCATAAGCGGCAAGGAGTGAGACTTGATTTGCACTTTCAAGCTTGTCGCGAGGGACCAGATTGGGAACAGATGCCTCTTTAGCCGGTGACCAGAAGAGAGTTAAACATTCAACCAAGATCATGGCTGTGTAGAGCCAGAAGTATGTATTGACAATTGGAATGGATATGTAGAGAGCTGCACGCATGATGTCGACGTTGAACATAAGGCGGCGGCGATCAAAGCGGTCTGCGATTACTCCTGCGATGGGACCCAGAAAGACTGCGGGAAGAAGTCGAGCAATAAAGACACCGGCAATGGCAAAGTTAGCGGTCGCATAAGAACCACCAGAAAGTTGCTGGGCCATTGCTGTTGTTGCAAGTAGGCCAAGCCAATCACCCAAAGATGAGAAGAGCATGGAGTTCCATAGCTTGCGAAAGGCAGGGATAGCAAGGACGCCTCGGGTGGCCTGCGGCGCGGGCGCAGCAGGGTTGGGCAGGCCTTGGGTCATGCGGTGAGTCTATCGGGGGCGCTGATAAGCCTAGAAGAGACTTCTAATGCTCTCTTCTAGTGAGTACTTGGAGGTGAAGCCCATTGCTGACTTTGCAAGGTTGATGTCGGCACAAAGAAAGGCTGGGTCACCGGCTCGACGTGGACTTTCAATGACTTGGGCGTCTGATTTGTTGGTTGCTTCTAAAACGAGCTTGATGATCTCGCGCACTGATGCGCCACGCCCTGTTCCGATGTTGAGTGCAGGTGGAAGGGGTTGGGTGGCATCTGCGGCAGCTAAATGTGCGCGAGCGATATCGCGTACATCGACGTAGTCGCGAATGCATGTGCCATCTGTAGTTGGGTAATCGGTACCAAAGATTTCAGGTGCTTTACCTGCATTGAGTTTGCCGAGAACGATAGGTACAAGGTTTTCTACCGAGTTATCCAGTAGCTCTGGGGCTGCAGTGCCCACTACGTTAAAGAAACGCAGAGATGTCCCGTGATTACCGGGAGTATTGATAAATGCGGTTACTTTGGCTTCGGCTTGATATTTGGAATCACCGTAAGGAGAGATTGGAGCCTTTGGTCCATCTTCTTTGCATGGATCCATCGAGTCGGGTGATCCATAGACAGCTGCAGTGGATGAGAAGATAAATTTCTTGACGTTGTTGCGTTTTGCAATATCAATGAGTTCATTTGTTGCGGTGAGGTTTACTTCAAAGTATTCATCTGGCTTTTCCATGGATTCACCTACAGCCTTAAGAGCTGCGGTGTGGACGATGCCATCAATCTTGTATTTGCGGATTACGCCTTCAATTTCGTTGTAATCGCGGATATCGGCCTTGATCAGCGGGATATCGATGTTGTGCTTGGTGCGCAGGTAAGAGATGCGGTGTTCAAGACCTTGGTAGAGAGAGTCGTAGATGACTACGGATTTGCCAGCACGGATGAATTCATCAGCGATATGTGCGCCGATGTAGCCAGCACCACCTGTAAGTAGCCACGTCTCTTTGGTCATGTGTTGAGTCTACTCAGCGCTCTTTTTTGCTTTGCCTGAAGCTTTCTTGGCTGCCTTCTTCTTTGTTGCAGCCTTCTTTACGGTGTTTTTTGTAAGTGACGGCGCGGTAGCGCCAGGCTTTGCCTTTGCTGCTTTTTTACGGGTCTTCTTAGGAGAAGGGCCGTTCTCTGCTTCCCATGCGCGGCGGCCTGCAAGGAGCTCAAGGCCGCGTTCAAGAGTCATTGCCTCTAAGGTGTCACCGCGACGGAGCGTTGCATTTGTTTCACCGTCGGTGACATACATGCCGAAGCGACCATCTTTAATGATGACTTGCTTTTCAGATCCTGGATCAACACCGAGTTCTTTCAGTGGTGGCTTTGCAACACCCCGGCGCCGTTCCTTTGGCTTTGAGTAGATCTCAAGTGCTTCATCTAGGTTGATAGAGAAAAGTTGGTCTTCAGATGTAAGCGTGCGTGAATCTGCACCAGCCTTGAGATATGGACCGTAACGACCGTTCTGGACTGTGATTTCATCACCTGCGCTATTGGTGCCAAGAACGCGCGGGAGTGAAAGAAGTTGAAGTGCATCATCGAGTGTGATGGTGTCGAGGTTCATTGTAGAAAGCAGGGATGCGGTCTTTGGCTTTGGTGCATCAGCTTTCTTGCGCTTCTTCTTTGGCGTGCCATCTTCTTTTAGTTCAACAGGTTCTTCAGGAAAGATTTCAGTGATGTAAGGGCCGAAGCGTCCTGACTTTGCAACAACTTCTAGACCGGTGTTTGGATCAGTGCCGAGTTCGCGTTCACCTGATGGGGCCGCAAGTAGTTCGATTGCCTTTGCAAGGGTGAGTTCATCAGGTGCTAAACCTTCAGGGATATTTGCAAGCTTGCGATCTAAACCTTCGATGTTTTCTTGTAAGTACGCACCGTAGCGACCTACACGGATTTCGATGGTGTCAGATAAATTCATTGTGTTTGTCGCACGTGCATCGATAACACCGAGGTCGAGTGAGAGTT
>JBEEIL010000006.1:0-3227 GCA_041169865.1 Actinomycetota bacterium
CGAGCAATCGGCCACTTCGTAGGGATTGGATACTTCGCGGCTCTGCCGTCGCCAGAAGATTTACCTTGAATACGGCGCAGAATCCATGGAAGTGCAAAGACAAAGAACCATGCAACGGTTACCGCTTTCTCAACTAGCCACGGAGTTTTCTTCGCTGGCGGCAAAGGAGTGCGCCAAGCAGGATCAAAGGGAAGCTCCAATTTTTCAAGAACAGCATCAGCACAGCGCTTATGTCCTTCTGCATTGAGGTGAAGTCGATCAAAAGCCAGGAATCTACGATCGCTTAAGAAATTTTCTTCGTTGGCATCGACGACGATGGCCCCAACTTCTTTACCTACAGCACGGACTCCTTTATTGAATTCAGAGAATCTCTTTTCCCAAATCTCTGATCCTTTGCCCTTATTGCCAGTTTTTTCAAGAACAGTAAAGAGCATCAGCGTGGCGCCAGATTGTGCAATCAGGCGAACTGCCTCTTGATAAAGTGGAATTGCAACTGATGCTTGATATCCAGGGCGCAGCGCATCGTTTGCTCCAGCATGGAATGAAACTAAGGTATCTTGACCTGTAACAAACGCGAGAGCGGTTGGAACTTGATCTTCTACTACTTGGCCGATCAATTTTCCACGTACAGCCAAATTCATATAGGTGAAGTCAGCATGTGCTTGTGCCATGACATCTGCAACACGATCAGCCCATCCACGGTATTTGCCGTCGATGATTTCATCTGACATACCTTCAGAGTAGGAATCACCACACACAATAAATCTTTGAAATGCCATGCCTTAACCCTTACGTCGCGCCTCATCTACTGCATACAGTGCAATGGAAGTTGCCACGGAAGCATTGAGGGATTCAGTGGATGCACTTATAGGAATAGAAACAACTAGATCGCACTTTTCACGCGTTAAACGCGCTAAACCCTTACCTTCAGAGCCAACAATCAGCATCAGCGGTTCAGTTGCCACCTTCATATCGGCAATCTTCACATCTGATTCACCATCTAAGCCAACGACAAAACAGCCCATTTTCTTAGCCTCATCAATGGTGCGAGCAAGATTTGTTACTTGTGCGATTGGCAGGCGAGCTGCTGCTCCAGCTGATGATTTCCACGCTGATGCCGTCATTCCAGCAGCGCGTCGCTCAGTCATGAGAACTCCAGATGCACCGAAAGCTGCAGCGGATCGAACAATCGCGCCCAAGTTACGTGGATCAGTCACGCCATCAAGAGCGACCAATAGCATGGGATTTTTAGCTCGCTGAGTGATCTCTTCAAAAGACGAATATTGAAAGGGTTTGATTGCCAAGATAATTCCTTGGCTATTTGGTGAAATACCTTCAACCTCTGCGCGATGCGCTTCGCGGATAGAAAGACCATGATTGAGAGCAATTTGCAGCGATTCTGCAACGCGATCATCGACATCAATACTGCGTGCAACTAATAACTCTGTTGCGGGAACTGATTCGCGAAGGGCTTCAAGAACTGCATTTCGACCAGCCACGATTTCACCACGAGGTGCATCTCCCTTGGCGAATTTACGTACTGCAGTTGCCGGCTTCTTAGCAGCAGCCGAACTCTTAGATGAGGCTCGCTCTGCCGCTTTCTTTCGCTTCGCAGCAGCATGGTATGGACGATCCTCAGCTTTCGGAGTTGGACCTTTTCCAGCTAGTCGTCGTTTATTGTTGCCACCAGTACCTGCTGATGGACCTTTCTTTGATTTGCGTACTGCGCCTCGTGGTTTTGAATTTCCGGCCATTTTTTATTGTCCATCTCTAGAAATAGACCAACGTGGCCCTTGTGCAGTGTCTTCAATCGTAATTCCCAGAGCAGCTAATCCATCACGTATTGCATCAGATGCAGCAAAATCTTTTCTTTCGCGCGCCGCTGCACGTTGGGCGAGCGCCAATTTAATGACTCCATCTAGCGCCGCAGTAAGGTCCTCGCCTGCGCCGCTAATTGCAAAAGCTGGATCAAATGGATCGCATCCTAAAACTTCTAACGCACCACGGATTTCGTTGGCAGCAGATGCAATGGTCGCCTTATCCCCTGCGGTAATTGCGCTATTACCTGTCTTTAGCGCTTCTGAAATCGAAGCGAGCGCTGTTGGTACAGCCAAATCATCATTCATCGCATCCTGGAATGCTTGGCTAATGACAGGCGTAGGTAATGATCCCAAAATCTCGACCGAGCGAGTTAAGAAACCTTCAATACGGCGAAATGCGGTTGCAGATTCGGCAAGTGCCTCATGTGAAAATTCGAGCATTGAGCGATAGTGAGCAGAACCTAAGTACCAACGAAGTTCAATTCCTCTAACTGTTTTCAACAGCTCATGTACTTGCAAAGAATTACCAAGCGACTTCGACATCTTTTCACCGGCTGCAGTCACCCACGCGTTATGAAGCCAACGCTTTGCAAATGCATATCCAGCAGCCTCTGATTGCGCAATCTCATTTTCATGATGCGGGAAGATGAGATCTAAGCCGCCACCATGAATATCAAAAGCTTCACCTAGATATGAATGAGCCATGGCAGAGCATTCGAGGTGCCATCCCGGGCGACCTGGTCCCCACGGTGTTGGCCATGAAGGATCTCCTGGCTTGGCAGCTTTCCAGAGCGCAAAATCACGTGGATCTTTTTTATAAGTTTCATCGGCATCTGCAGCAGGTTGTAGATCATCTAGCTTCTGGCGCGAAAGAGTGAGATACGAAGTCAGCTTACGCACTTCTAAATACACATCACCATTGCCTGGAGCGTACGCAGCACCTTTTGCAATTAACTTCTCCATAAGTTCAATCATCTGTGTGACATGCCCAGTAGCGCGAGGTTCATACGTTGGAGGTAACACATTGAGCGCTGCATACGCTTCGGTAAATGCTCGTTCGTACTTCATAGCGACTGCCCACCAAGGGGATTCTTCATGAACTGCCTTGTGCAAGATCTTGTCATCAATATCGGTAACGTTGCGAATAAAAGTGACGTTGTAACCACTCTTCGTTAGCCAACGGCGCAAAATGTCGAAGTTAACTCCAGAACGAACATGGCCAATATGAGGAGGCGCTTGCACGGTTGCGCCACATAAATAGATTCCGACTTCACCCTTTTTCAAGGGTACAAACTCTGAGGTGGTTCGCGTCAGGGTGTCATAAAGATGTAGCGAACTCATTAGGCAATTCTATCGCTTGATTACGAGCGCAGATGCAATGGCTGCGATGCCCTTACCTTCACCTGT
>JBEEIL010000007.1:0-5207 GCA_041169865.1 Actinomycetota bacterium
CACATCCTTCATCTCAAGAAGAAGGTCGCCCTTGTTTGCCAATGCAGTCTCCTGTCTAGTTATTGCAAGTCTTGCCTCGATTGTTGTGGAATCTTATTCAGTAAAGTTCCACCGTACTAGACATTTAATGGTTGGGTTTTCCAAGAGTTGTTGCAGCATCGAAGCCATTCAAGGGATTGAAGGGATTGAACAATTCAATACGCTACTTAAGGCTTCACCCAGTAGATGACTTGATAACAAAATGTTAGAAGCCATCCTCACTTTTTCTACCCTTTGCATAAGGCCTTTTCTTGCATAAGAGTGGGGGATGGAGAGAAGGGGGCGCCATGGGTCGGTATCTATCACTTGATATGGGAGCTGAGTCTGGCCGCCTTGTGATTGTCGAGATTGGCAAAGCAGGGATCTCGACCG
The DNA here is from genome assembly GCA_041169865.1 of Actinomycetota bacterium. GTDB lineage: Bacteria > Actinomycetota > Actinomycetes > Nanopelagicales > Nanopelagicaceae > Planktophila. The sequence continues at coordinate 412 of JBEEIL010000007.1, forward strand.
AAGTTCTCTATCGCTTTGAAACCCCTGTAGTTCAGGATTCTTTGGGAAGACGATGCTGGGACTTTCCTAAGATAGTTGAAGAAGTAGTACATGCGCTTTCGACTGCAGCACCTCGTGGTCCATTTGAATCACTTGGCATTGATACGTGGGGACTTGATTTTGGTTTGTTAGATGAGAACGAGAAGCTGGTTTCTCTTCCTGTCAGCCATCGCGATCATCGCACTGATGGATATTTAGAGAAGGCGGCAAGCATTGTCGGGTTGGAACGGCTGCACTTTGATACAGGTGCACAGTTACTTGAGATCAATTCAATCTTTCAACTCCTTGCGATTGTAGATAACACTCCTGATGAGCTGGTGCGCGCCAAGTATTTACAGCTCATGCCTGATTTGATTATGCATGCGCTCACCGGTGAGATTGGCACTGAGTACACAATTGCAACGACAACTGGTTTGTATGACACCCAGGAAAATCAATGGGCCTATGGACTAGCGAAGGATCTTGGAATACCGATGCATTTTTTTGGCGAAGTTGAAGATGCCGGATCTATCCGCGGAGTACTCAGCGAAGATATCCAAGCTAAGACCGGACTCGGCCCGCTCAGATGTATAGCTACCACTAGCCACGACACAGCAAGTGCTGTTGTGGCCACACCTCTTGAATCTCCAGGAAGTGCCTACATTTCATCAGGCACGTGGTCACTGATGGGCGTTGAGATTGATTCGCCAATTACCAATGAGATTACTTTGCATGAGCGCCTGACCAATGAAGGCGGCTTTGATCGCAGTATCCGTCTATTGCGCAACATCACCGGCCTTTGGATTATTCAGGAGGTCCGTCGTGACTTGAAATCACAAGGAATAGAAATTAATTACGTGGATTTAGTGGCAGCAGCAAAAGCGCAGAGTGATCCATGGCGCACTTTGTTCTTTGTTGATGCACCTGTATTTGTCTATGCCGGAGGAATGATTGCGCGGATTCAACAGTATGCGCGCGAGACTGGTCAGCCAGTTCCTGAAACTCCTGGTGAAATCGCCCAAGCAACTTTTGCATCTCTCGCACTTCAATATGCTCATACGGCCGATGTCTTGGCAGAGTGCAGCGGTTTGGCGATGCCAGCGATTCATATTGTTGGCGGGGGAGCGCAGAATGAGCATCTTTCTCAGATGACCGCAGATGTATCTAATAAAGAGGTAATCACCGGACCCATTGAGGCAACTGCCATCGGGAACGCAATCGTGCAAGCGATTACTACTGGTGAAATCGCAGATATAGGCTCAGCACGAGCATTAATTTCATCGAGCGATATGAAGTTTGGAACCTATAAACCAACCACTGATAGTTCTGCGCGCGAGCAGATCAAAGCTGTGCGCAACCGATATGAAGAATTAATCGCCCACCAACGAGTCACTGATTAGTCGAAGGAGAGACATGACAACGCTCGCAGAGGAAATCTCAGATTTAGCGGTACGCGCTGGCGCACCAGAGGCAGACCTGACGATTTTGGCTGAAGGTAACGCCGCTGTACTTGATGCCGCCAATGATCGCTTTTTAGTTAAGGCAAGTGGCGTTGTCATGGGAGAGGCAACGGCCGAAGATTGGGTCTGGGTATCTCTGAGTAAATCAGTCGAGATTCTGGAGGCAGCTCACAAGAGCGGTCGTACTCCGGCGCTTGATAGCGCGTTAGACGCGATTTTAAAGTCAGCAGTAACACCAAGCGGAGTAACTAAGAAGGCAAGTATTGAGACCTTGGTTCATGTTGTCGCTTTCCATCTCTTGGAATCAAGTTGGTCTCTGCACACCCACCCCACACCAGTTGTAGCCCTTGCTGCAAGTAAAGATGCGGCAGCTCACTACAGCGGAACTGTCTTTCCGGATGAGAGCGTGATTTGTGGACCTATTCCTCTCTATCTTCCCTACGATGAACCAGGTCTCTCTCTGGGGCTCGGCTTCTACTCAGGAGCGCTTAAATATCGCGAACAATATGGAATGAGCCCACGCCAAATCATTCTTGGTAACCATGGCCTCTGCACCTTCGGTAACGGTAAAGAGGAAGCACTGGCAACGACGCAGATTGCTGTCAAAGCAGCGCGTGTGCGCTTAGGTGCGCTGACTGCTGGAGGCATTAATTTCATTCCTAACTCAGCAGCGCAGACGATTGCCTTTCGCCCGGATGAAGTTGCGCGTCGTAAATTGCTGACGGGTGATAGTAAGTAATGCAACCAAAAGCGGTCACCTTTGATATTGGCGGCATCATCTATTCAGATGACGTCTTCAAGCGAGCTATCTATGCAGCTCTTGAAGAACTGGCTGGCGATATCGATGGCGCTCGCTTTGAAGAAATCTATACCGAACATCTGAAATCGCAATCGGGATCACTGCGCAGCAAGCTCTGCATAGCCTTTTTGGGTTCACTCGATGCCAAAGAAGAGTTAATGGCTAAAGCCACTGCACTCTGGAAGTTCAGTGATGCGGATCTTTATAGCGATGCCAAAAAATGTATTGAAGACATGCGCGCTGCTGGATGCGCCATTGGAATCGTTGCTAATCAAGCTGCGACCGTGGTTGATTCGCTCAAAGCTCACGGCATCGCACCCCTGATTGATTTCATGGGTGTATCTGCAATCGTTGGCATTGAAAAACCTAACCCAGAGATATTTAGCAAAGCGCTAGCTGCGCTCAATTTGCAAGCCGGTGATGTTATCCATGTTGGTAATCGCCTCGATACCGATGTGCTTCCAGCGCAAGGTTTAGGGATGCGTACTGCTTGGATTCTGCGGGGTGAAGCAAATCCAGATCCGACAGCTGCTGATTTAGCAACGCCCGATATTGTTTTGAAGTCTCTGGTCGGTCTTCCGGATGCGATAGTGGAGTTGTGATGAAGCAGCTCTGGCTTGGTATTGATTGCGCAACGCAATCTGCTCGTGGAACCCTGATTGATAGCGCAGGCGTTATACATTCACGAATAAGCCACGACTTAGCCCCCGTGCAACGAGGCGAGGACGGACGCCTGACACAAGATCCAGATAGCTGGACCACTGCAATTAATCAGATTATCTCTGAAAGCGTGCAGAGTGCAGCTCAGAGCGGAGCAGTGGTTGCAGCAATTGCAATCTCAGCAACGTCTGGAACCTTTGTTCTCACAGATTTGAATGGAACACCTATCGCACCTGCTGCGATGTATAACGATGGCCGTGCGGGTAACCCACTGGCACGCGCCGCTGCAATTATTAAGGAGGTTGGAAAAGGTAGCTATCTATTCGCCCATACCCCTGAATTTGTTGTGGCGCATCTATGCGGAATTCCTCTAAGTGAAGTTGCTGCTGATTGGAGCCATGCGCTCAAGACTGGTGTTGATCTCACCACAGAACAATGGAGCGAAAGCGCACATTCGCTGGCCGCAGAGTTAGGAATTGCACTTGCGCAACTAGTAGCTCCAGGAAGTTTTCTTGGCACAACATCTCAGCATGGGATTCCAATCTATGCAGCGATGACTGATGGGTGCACTGCGCAGATTTCAGTGGGTTCCTCTGCACTTGGCAGCGCGGTCACATCTCTTGGCACAACAATGGTCATCAAAATTGTTTCACCGAAAGAGGTGAGTGGACCAGGCTTCTATAGCCACTTACTTCCAGATAATCGCTGGCTTAGTGGTGGTGCCTCCAACCTAGGTGGAATCTCCTTTGCACCACATAGAGATGAGATTGATTTATGGAATCGCAAGGCAGCAGAGCACGGACCGGCGACTACGGTGATGTATCCGCTCGTTGGTACAGGAGAACGCTTTCCGATTTCACATAAGGAGTTGAAGAAGATTTCAACTGCTATTCCAGAGAGTGATGTTGATGAATTTCGTGCCACGCTAGAAGGCATCGCATTTGCAGAGCGGCTTGCCTATGAAACTTTGGCAAAAGCTGGTGCACCACTAACAGGAAAGCTCTTTACTGTCGGAGGTGGTTCACGATCTGCTCTCTGGAATTCGATTCGAGCCACGGTCCTTAATCGCACTATCTCTATCGTGGATGAATCTGGCTCAGATATTGGCGCCGCGATGATTGCTTGTGCTGCGCATCAAGGAGGAGATCTCGCTAAAGCGCTCGATGAATTTAACAGTTCAACAGCCGAACAGGTGAAACCCACAGATGGTGAAGTAAAGATGTACGAAGATAGGTATCAAGAGTTTCTATCTCTCGTTGCACCTTTCCAAAGCCAAGAGATTCGATAAGGTAGCGCCCTGATGAGAAAAGTTCTGATTCTTGATCCGCGTGACAATATTGCAGTCTGCCTCGCTGACCTCGCCGAAGGTGATGTTGTACAGCAGGATGACATCACAATCACCGTGAAGAACAAGATTCCTCGTGGCCACAAGATTGCAACTGCCGAAATTGCCAAGAATGATGGCATCATCAAATATGGCGAACGTATGGGACATGCTGTTGCTCCCATTGCTATTGGAGAACATGTTCACGTCCACAATATTTTGGGCGACCGACTATCGGCGGAGCAGGTATGACAATCTCAATTAAGGGCTTTGATCACGGCAATCGTGGTGCAGGTATCCGCAACCACCAGTTAATTCTTCCAACTGTTGTCTGCTCCACCCATGTATCACGTCGAATTGCCACTGAAGTCGGCGCTGTCACCTTTGCGCACCAACATGGTTGCGGAATTATCGGTGATGATGTCGCCGGCATCGATAACTTCTTTGTATCTCTGGCTGACCACCCTAATGTCAGTTCAGTACTTGCTGTTGGCTTAGGTTGTGAAACGATTCAGAGCCAAGAGCTTGCTGCCAA
>JBEEIL010000008.1:0-13959 GCA_041169865.1 Actinomycetota bacterium
AAAAATACGTTCGTGAAACCCGGCGCTATGCAGGATTTAAGAAGATCGTCTTCAAATGGTCAGATGGAACTGGAAATGATTTTCCACGCCTTCGCGTAGTTGTTAAAGAAGAACTCGTCGCCTTTGGAAATCCTGGTGAAATTCAAGTTGATGAGAATGGCGTCATTGGCGGTGGGGTTCATCTGCGCCCAGATCAAGTAGATGCTCTTGTGAAAGAACGTGGTGATGAAGTTGTCTTCTTCGATGGCAGAAATGCCTACGAAGCCAAGATTGGCAAATTTAAGAACGCGGTTGTCCCTGATGTCAGCACTTCACGGGATTTTGTCCGCGAAATTGAAAGCGGAAAATACGATTACCTCAAAGATAAGCCGGTCGTTACCTATTGCACTGGTGGAATCAGATGCGAAATTCTCTCTGTTGTCATGAAGAATCGCGGCTTTAATGAGGTCTACCAAATCGATGGCGGAATCGTTAAATATGGTGAGCGTTTTGGTGATGAAGGCGATTGGGAAGGCTCACTCTACATTTTTGATGATCGCATGGCGATGGATTTTTCAGAAAAGGCAAAGGTGATTGGCCAATGCGACAAGTGCAGCGCACCAACCAAAACATTTAGAAATTGCAACACTGCATCTTGTCACCAGTTAATACTTCTCTGCGATTCCTGCGCTCAACTTCCATCAAATTTAAGTTGCACTCATGACCGCTCACGGAATCGCGATTCCGAGCTAGTCGGCTAAGCCATGATTTGGTGGCCGAACGAGATTCCCACTCTTAATTTTGGACTAGTAACTCTTCGGCCAAGTTCTGAGATAGATATCGATTCAATATTCGATGCTTGCCAAGATCCTTTGATTCCTGCGTTTACAACGGTTCCCGCACATTACACAATTGATCACGCAATTGAGTTTATTCGCTCTGATCCATTTAGCTTTGCTGAGCGAAGAGAACTTCGGTTTATTGTCGAACACGGAAATGGTAGCGATAAGAAATTTGCTGGAGTCATTTCCTTGCACACGATCAATATTAAGAATCATGCGGCAGAAGTTGGATATTGGATGGAAAAATCCATGCGTGGAAAAGGAATCGCTACAACGGCCGTCTCCATGATTACCGATTATGGAATCTCTACTATTGGCTTTCGCCGGATTGATGGGTTGGCGGATATAGATAACCAGGCTTCACAGAAAGTTCTCATGAAAGCTGGCTTCGAAAAAGAAGGAATATTGCGCAACAAGGTCACACGTGAGGACGGTCAGCAGATTGATATGGCACTCTTTGCAACGACCAATACCACTTGGAAGCCCCTGAACTTATAGGAGAAAATCTTGGAATCGCTCGCGCTCGTCGTGACCATCATGATTATGAGTTGCGTGTCTAGTGGGCCATTTGCGCTAGCCCTTACTTCCAGGACTTTGCAGCAGCTTACGCACAACATTTTTCTCAAAATATTTCGCCGTGTAGTGCTAGGTATTGTGAATGTTATAGGGGCGTTTATATCTTCAATTTTCCTCATTGAACCAATTCCTTATCCACTCAAATTTGTTGCTGTTATCTCCCTCTTCCTTCACATCTGGTCAAATGATCGTGAATACGGGGGAGGCCTATCCCGACTGATTAAGCGCATAATCAGGCGTGACCCCAACGGGCCAAAAGGTCAGAGTTAAGAATGAATAAATTTTTGCGTGTAGCACTCGCTGCCTTAGTTGTTCTTGCGATTACTCCACCAATTGCTAGCGCAGAAAACCCACCCAGGAAGATATTGACTGGTTGGATTCCATATTACTCAATGAAAACTGCTCTCCCGGATGCGCTGAATAATGCCGATCTCATCAAAGAGGTCATGCCATTTTGGTACACCCTGAAATACGATGGCAAAAATAAGGTTGCCGTAGTGACAGATCTCTATGCACCCGCCAATCCCAGCGTTCCTATAGAGCAACCACTCACTGCGCTGCGCAACGCAGGTTTTTCAATAATTCCAACAATCACAGATGGAACTGCCAAACTAGTTCTCGCTGGATTACTAAAATCTCCAGCTTCTCGAGCGCAAATTATCGATGCTTTGATGAATCTCATCCGGAAGCACAACTACGATGGAATTGATTTAGATTTTGAAGGTTTTGCATTTGTCGACGGGAATAACACGTGGAAAGCAACCGCCCCTCATTGGGTGGCGCTCGTAAAAGAGTTAAGTGCTGCCCTCAAGGCCGAAAACAAATTGCTTTCAGTTTCTACTCCATATGTCTGGAATCCTAATGAGAAGCAGAAAGGTTATTTTGTTTATGCTTGGGCAGATATCGCGCCATATATAGACCGTTTGCGAATCATGACCTATGACTACTCTGTTGCCAAAGTTGGCCCGATAGGCCCGCTAGCGTGGACAGAGAAAACTGTGAAATATGCGGTCTCCATCATGCCAGCATCGAAGGTATACCTAGGTGTTCCTGGTTATGGTCGCGATTGGGTCACAGCAGTCAATGGAATCTGCCCTGCGAATTTAGGAAATACCGTAAAGGTTGGTGCAAAAGCAGCAACCTTTGTAATGCGCAATGCGCTATCGCTGGCACAAACATATGGAGCTACGCCAACGTTTAATGAACAGTTTGGGGAAAGCACCTTTACCTACGATAAAACTTATAACGGCCAGACTTCAACTGGCTTGGCAACATCTTGTACTGCAACTCGAATAGCTTGGTATCAAGATGCGCGCGGGTGGGAAGTGCGTGCTGCGTTGGTGGATAAGTATCGCTTAGGTGGAATCACTGCATGGACACTTGGAATGCAAGAACCACTTGCAACGGAGTCTATTCGCAACGTTGCCAAACAGATTGCTCCGGATCGAGTCAATGTGACATCTGCTGTTGATAAGGGCAACGTTGATTATGGCAATCCGGTGGTAATTACGGCAACCTTCTCTATCAAGGATAAATCTCCACTGGCCAATGTTCCTGTTCGCATCGAAGGAAAATCTTCAGGAGAAACTACGTGGAGAACTTTGGCAACTGCCATCACCGATGTAGAAGGTCGAATTGAAAAAGCGGTCATCGTTGGTAAAGCCACAACTATTAGGGTGTACTCAGAGCCAACTTGGGAGCGCACCGAAGGAATTGGGGCTGAGGCTGCAATTACGATTAATCGCACAATGACGGTTTCTGTTCCTGGAACAGTTCGTAGCGATGAACCACTTCAACTTTCCGGAAGTATTCGCCCGCGTACCGAAGGAGCACTGATTCAAGTCGAGAGGCTTGTCGGCAAAGAGTGGCGCGCCATCGGACAATCAGTAACTACTGATTCGCAAGGAGCTTTTACTGCCTCTATTAATCCATTACCCCGAGGTGTAGCAACGTTGAGAGTGGCTGTTCTCGCAGATCAGAATTGGGCTCAGATAAATAGCCCTACCTTCAATATCATTATCCGGTGATGGTAAAGACTGCCGACAAAATCGAGGAAGAAATTCGCGCCATTTTTTCTGGCGATACTCCTTGGGTCACCATCGTCTGGGATGATCCTGTAAACCTACAAACATATGTTGTGTACGTCTTCATGGAGCTCTTTGGATATTCCAAAGCGCGGGCCACAGAGTTAATGTTGCAAGTTCACAATGAAGGAAAAGCGATAGTTTCTACAGGAAGTCGCGAAGAGATGGAACATGATGTAGCACGTCTGCATGAGTACGGCTTGTGGGCCACTTTGCAACGTGGAGATCAAATATGACCGCGACCGAAGGGTTTAAGCGACATGGCGATCATTCATACATCGCCCAATTCTCAGAGAGCGAAAAGGAAGTACTACTCAACCTCTGCGAACAAATTATTGAATTACTAGCTGAGCGTGTTGATCATGGCCACGAGGATCCTCTGGCTGCGATGGTTGGAATCACATCTCATGATTCGCCCCCCGAAGACGAGGTACTGCATCGCTTATTGCCCAACGCCTATGCAGATGCGGTTGATGCATCAGAATTTCGAAGATATACCGAATCTACTTTACGTCAAAAGAAACAAGCTCATGCAATCTCCATGCGCATTCACTTAAAGTCATCAGATGATGGTTCCGTTGATTTAGATCACGACAATGCCAATGCATGGTTAGGTGCTATCAACGATATCCGACTTGCCCTAGGAGTCAGACTTAAAGTTGAGAATAATTCGCATGAAGAGTTAGAACTATTAGCACCAGATGATCCATTGCGTGGCGTTTATGCTGTCTATACCTGGCTCGGGTGGTTACAGGAAACTCTATTGAGTGCGTTAATTGATGATGCTGATGAGGATGAAGAGGCGCAGCTAGGTAGTTCGTGATTTGGGCAGTTCCTTATTTGGGTAGTATTCGCGCATGTCTTTAGAGATTTCTCAGCACATCGTTGATGCAATTCTCGAGCAATCGCGCGCTGAATACCCTGACGAGTGCTGTGGAGTAATTCTCGGTCCAGTAGGTTCTGGTAAACCAGAGCGACTCAAGCCCATGATTAACTCGGCGCATTCGCCAACATTCTATGAATTTGATCCCAAAGATTTGTTAGCGCTCTATCGAGAAGTTGATGATCGTGATGAAGAGATTGTGGTCATTTATCACTCTCACACTGAGACAGAGGCCTATCCTTCCCGGACCGATATCGCCTATGCCGGTGAACCCGGAGCGCATTATGTGTTGGTTTCTACACGCAAAGAGATTGCACCTGCGACAGAGTTCCGCTCATATCGGATAGTAGACGGCGTTGTGACTGAAGAAGAAGTCACGATTACTGCATAAATTTCAATTAGAGTTCGGGGCTGTTTTTAGCGATAATAAGGCTATGACAATTGAAGTGCGCATCCCAACAATTCTCCGCCCGTATACCAAGGATCAGAAATCTGTAAGTGCAGAAGGTGCAACTCTTTCAGCAATTATTTCTGACTTGGATTCACAGTATGCAGGTATTGGCGAGAGACTTCTTGAAAATGGTGCGCTCCGTCGCTTCATCAATGTTTATGTCAATGATGAAGATGTTCGCTTCCTTGGGGGACTAGAGGCGCACATTAAAGATGGCGACTCAATCACAATCTTGCCTGCAGTCGCTGGTGGCTAATTTTGGCTCGCTACGATTCGCTCGAATCCTCAGTAGGTAATACACCGCTTATTGGTCTGCCTCGTTTATCCCCAGCTCCAAATGTTCGACTCTGGGCGAAGATGGAAGATCGCAACCCGACAGGATCTATTAAGGATCGCACCGCCATTGCAATGATTCAAGCTGCAGAGCGCGACGGTCTTCTTAAGCCGGGGTCAACAATTCTCGAACCAACGAGTGGCAATACAGGAATCTCACTAGCGATGGCTGCAAAGGTTCGCGGCTATAACTTAATTTGTGTCATGCCTGAAAACACCAGCCCCGAACGTAGGCAATTATTAGAAATGTGGGGCGCAAAGATCATTTCATCCCCTGCTGCCGGTGGTTCAAATGAAGCAGTCCGAGTTGCCAAAGATTTAGCTTCACAAAACCCTGATTATGTATTTCTTTACCAATACGGAAATCCGGCAAACACTTTTGCACATTATTCGGGAACAGGGCCTGAGATTTTCAAAGATCTACCAACTGTGACTCACTTTGTAGCAGGACTTGGAACTACAGGTACTTTGATGGGTGCTGGTAGATACCTTCGTGAACAAAATCCAAAAATTCAGATCATTGCAGCAGAGCCTCGCTACGGTGAACTGGTTTATGGACTGCGCAATATTGACGAAGGGTTCGTTCCTGAACTCTACGATGCCAGTGTCCTCACACGACGTTTTTCTGTTGGCGCCGAAGATTCAGTCAGACGTGTACGTGAGTTACTTGAAATTGAAGGTATTTTTGCTGGAATCTCTACAGGTGCGATTCTGCATGCAGCGATTGCGATGGGGCAAGAAGCAATTCGCAATGGGCAAGATGCAGATATTGCATTCATAGTCTGCGATGCAGGCTGGAAGTACCTATCTACTGGAGTTTACGGCGCCAGCGTTGATGAAGCGACCGAAGGGCTCGATGGAACTTTGTGGGCTTAACTTCCCCAGTTAGACTAAAGCCCATGAGCAATGCGCCAATAGGAATCTTTGATTCTGGCGTCGGCGGATTGACTGTAGCTCGCGCAATATTGGATCAACTCCCTAACGAATCAACAATTTATATTGGTGACACTGCACGTGGCCCCTATGGTCCTCGTTCACTTGCAGAGGTAAGAGATTTCTCCTTGGAAACTCTAGATTTCTTAGTTAGCCAGGGCGTTAAAGCCTTGGTAATCGCCTGTAACACTGCTAGCGCTGCAATGCTGCGTGATGCTCGCGAAAGATATTCAGTTCCTGTTATTGAAGTTATTCAGCCGGCGGTTCGGCGCGCGGTTGCTGCTACACGTACTGGTCGAGTCGGAGTCATCGGCACTCGCGCCACCATTGAGTCAAAGGCTTACTTGGATGCATTTGCAGCAGCGCCTCAGTTAACAATTCACTCAGTAGCCTGCCCGCTCTTTGTTGAATATGTAGAGCGAGGTGAAACCTCAGGAGATGCCATCACCAAGGTTGCCCGCGAATATCTCCAACCGATGATTGATGCAGATATCGACACACTTGTACTTGGATGCACTCACTACCCCTTACTTACGGGTGTGATCTCTTATGTCATGGGTAATGGAGTCTCCCTCGTTTCTAGCGCTGAAGAGACCGCTAAGGACCTCTACCGAGTTCTTATAGAAAACGCACTCTTACGAGCACCTTCTAAAACCCCACCTACACATAGGTTTTTGGCAACGGGAGATGCTCAGGCATTTGAGTCGCTCGCGCGCAGGTTCCTGGGACCTGAAGTAACTGCTGTGCAACATCAAGATCTATAAAGAAACTGGAGCACCTCATGGCACGTAACGACGGAAGAGAAGTACACCAACTGCGTGAAATCAAAATAACGCGTGGGTGGCTCGATCATGCTGAAGGATCGGTGCTGGTTGAATTTGGAAAGACTCGAGTTCTTTGCGTTGCATCATTTACTCCAGGTGTTCCACGTTGGTTGAAGGATTCCGGTAATGGGTGGGTGACATCAGAGTATTCAATGCTTCCACGGGCAACCCACACCCGTTCAGATCGCGAAAGCGTTAAAGGAAAACTAGGGGGAAGAACTCAGGAAATTTCTCGCTTAGTTGGACGCTCACTTCGCGGAATAGTTGATATGAAAGAGCTCGGCGAAAATACCATCGTGATTGACTGCGATGTTTTGCAAGCGGATGGTGGAACTCGTACTGCAGCGATTACTGGTGCATATGTAGCTCTTGCTGATGCAATTTCATGGGCGCAGAAAGAGGGACACATTAAAGCGGGAGCCAAACCACTTGCAGATTCGGTGGCAGCGGTGAGCGTTGGAATAATTGATGGAGTTCCGATGTTAGATCTCTGTTACGAGGAAGATGTCCGCGCGGAAACTGATATGAATGTGGTCTGTTCAGGCGATGGTCGATTTATTGAAGTGCAGGGTACAGCTGAAGGTGCTCCATTTGATCGCGCTCTCCTTGACTCGCTCTTAAATTTGGCTGTTGCAGGATGCGCTGAACTTACGCAACGTCAAAAGAGCGCGTTGTCTCAATAGATGTCTCACCAACTACTTCTTGCAACACGAAATAAAGGCAAGATTGAAGAGTTTCATCGCATTCTTGAAGCAGTTGCACCTGGACAGATTGATCTGTTAGGGCTCGATAATTTTCCAGAGCTACCTGATGTCATTGAAGATGGGAAAACTTTTCAAGAAAATGCGCTGAAAAAGGCGAAGGAAATGTCTTTGGCAACAGGAATCCCTGCGATTGCAGATGACAGCGGACTCTGCATTGATGCACTTAATGGAGATCCAGGAATTTATTCAGCGCGCTGGTCTGGAACTCACGGAGATGATGCAGCGAATAATGCAAAAGTTTTGGAGCAGTTGAGTGAAATTCCAGATGAGAAACGGAGCGCGCACTTTACTTGTGTTGCTGCGCTCTATCTGCCGGATGGAAGAACTCACTGCGAGGAGGCACGGTTCAACGGTTGGATTCTGCGAGCTCCTGTTGGCGAACATGGTTTTGGGTATGACCCCATCTTCCGTCCTGACGGCTACGAGATTTCCAGTGCTCAGTTGAGCGCCCAGGAGAAGGATGCGATTAGTCATCGTGGAAAATCACTCCGAGCAATCGCGCCACATGTGATCACTTTGCTTACCTCTCTGAGATAAACTCACCCCAGAGCCCTAAAAACCTAGTTTTCTCAACCACTCAAGGAGATATATCGTGGCAGTAAAGAAAAAGAGCGCAGCAAAGAAAGCCGTGAAGAAATCTCCGGCCAAGAAGACTGCAGTAAAGAAGAAGTCAGTGGCTAAGAAGGCCACAGTCAAGAAAGCAGTTGCCAAGAAGGCTGTTGCAAAAAAGAGCACAGCTAAGAAGAGCGCTACTAAGAAAGCTGTAGCCAAGAAGACAACCACAAAGAAGGCTGCCGCCAAAAAAACTGCGGTCAGAAAAGCAACAGCAACTAAGCCAGTTGCGCCAGTCAATGTATCGACGACACCGCCACCAGCAGCGCCTAAGGCAACTCCTGCAACGAGCGCCTCAAAGCCAAGTGCTGCGCCACGTCAAGGTTCATCTGGAAAGACTCTCTTTGCAGTACTTGTGGCTGTCGTACTCCTCGCAGCAATAGTGATTTCAAACTCGGGCAAAGAATCAGATGACTCAACTGCTGCGCAGCCAGCGGTGACCGAATCTGCTGCGCCAGAAACTTCAGAACCAGCTGATGAAGAAGTTGCTCCCGAAGCGCCTGCGACAATTGATCCAGCAGCCGCAACAGGAGAAGCGCCATCTCGTTTCATCGGTAACTGGAAAGATAGCTCTAAGTCAGTCATGGTAATTACATGGAAGGCGCCAGCTGGTGATGTCACCGGTTACACAGTTGAAACTCGCGCAAATATGGGTGAGTGGAAAGTTGTCTCAGAGGTTTCACCAACCACATATTCGGCAGAGTTTGCAAAGACATCAACTGATGGTTCAACTTCATTCCGTGTCACAGCGGTCTATGCAGATGGATCATATGGAGTTGCACCAGCATTTGGATTTGCCGGTCAATTCGAATAATTTATAACATAAAAAACCCCGTCAGCGATGGCGGGGTTATTTATTTTCTCTGCAAATTTTCTAAAATTGCAGCTACGTACGCGTTAACACCAGCGGGAACCAAGTGCACGCCATCAGGTGCAAAAAACTCGGGGCGTCCGGTAGAAAGTGTGTTCCAATCTACGACGCTGGCTTGAGAATATTTTCCGGCAATTTCACCGATTAATTGATTATTAGCATCCCGCCAGGGTCTAGGAACAGCGGTATTTACAACAACAATCTGCGGCTGATTTTTGAGCGCATCGAAGATTGCTTCAACTTCCGACCGGGAGAGGGCTCCGTTGTTTCCCAAATTGAAAACCACGGGGGACTGTGTGGCGAGTTGTTGATCTTGAAGGATCACATCGAGTAATTCGGAAGCCTGTCTTCCAATACGGGCATTGACTAAGGCGATGGGCTGATTTTCCTCGAGAACTGAGCGGATTCCAAGAATTACCGAATCTCCAGTTACCCACAGTCCGCCATTCACTGTCGATTGCACATTCGATTCTTCTACAGTCAGAGATTCTTCTAGAGCTAATTGAGCTCGATTTGCTATGGAGATAGCCCGAACGCTAACAATCGACGCGATTACTATGACGATGACGGTTGCAACAGAAAGCAGGTATGTTTGGCGATTTCGTTCTCGCTTGGTGCGATATTTGCGCCCCTTGATCCAATATTGAATGACGCCTCGACGGATGGGCAATTCAACGAAGCGCAGCGAAATATCTGCAAGAGCAAAGACAATCAAGATTCGCAGTGAATACAAAGCCCATGCTTGTCCTGCCAAGTCAACGCTGGGTCGAGTTACTTGAAATATTACCCAGTGCCATAAATAGATTGCATAGGAGCGTTCTCCAATCCAGAGAAGAACTTTGTTCTGCAGTACAGGGGCAAAACGCGAAGCTGGATGGACTATTGACATGATTATTGCAGCGCCAAAGAATCCAGCAAGAGGGAATGCAATTTTGTACATCGCTGGATTTGAGGCGTTAATAAAGAAGAAGGTACTGAGAATTCCGACAAATCCAAAGAAGCCAATTCCGTCGATAAAGTTCTGAGCTTTATTTGTTACTTCAACTTTAAAATTCTGAGGAATCCAACTCACCGCTAAGGCTGCTCCCAAAAAGAGCCCGATGCTATGGGTGTCGGTTCCGAAGTAGATATGGCTTACCTTGGAGGTATTTGCTACATCCAGGGAAATTGAGACCAGAAGCAGCGCCAGACCAGATGCGCCGGCGATTAGAAGCGCTGCAAAAGGAATTCGATTCTTGCCAAATCTTTTAAGAATAAAGTAGAGAATTAACGGCCAGACCAAATAGAACTGAGCTTCGACCGCAAGCGACCAGGTATGTTGTAAAAGGGAAGGCCGGCCTATGCTCTCAAAGTAGTCCTGTTCGCGAGCTACCAGCCACCAGTTCATCGTGCCTGTAAGAGAAAATGGAGCGTCAATTAATAACCTGCGAATAGTGTCAGGAGCCCAGATACCTATGGCAATCGTGGTTGTCGTAAGCATAAAGAGCAGCGCTGGCAAGAGTCGACGAATTCTGGCTAAGTAGAATCCGCGAAGATCAAGCCCGCCGCTTTGCGCAATCGAATCCAAAAGCAGTCGCGTGATGACATAACCCGAGATTACGAAGAAGAGATCTACGCCAAGAAATCCACCAGGAATCCACGAAAAACCCAAGTGATAAAAGATCACTGCAATAACAGCAAGGGCTCGTAAGCCATCTATTGCTGGAATGTATTGGATACTGCGTTTGGCAGTCATACAAACTATTTACGCTTTGCTGGTTTTTTCTTAGCTACGCTCTTCGTAGTTTTTTTCGGAGCGGCGATGGCAGCGCGGGTTCGCTTGCTCTCCACTTTTATTGGAGCTGATTTCTTAACCGTTCCATCTTCGTTAAAAGAGGCATCAACTTGTGCTTGCATCCGAGCTAGGCGAGCAAAAGCTGCATCTAACTTCTCGCGGGACTGAGCAATGGCAGATTCTGCCGCCGTGAGAGCAGCTGATTGGCTGCGGTAAAGTCGTTCTGAATCAATAATGATTTCGGCGAGCCAAGCTCGATAATCAGAAACATTTTCCGCAGCTTCTGCGATCACACGCTCCGCTTCACGTCGAGCAGCAGCCGTCAGGGCCACTCCTTCGCGCTTCTTATTCTCAACGATTGCATCTGCTTCTGCGATTTTGGCATCTGCAATCGCACTTGCCTCACGGTTGGCATCTCGAACAATTTCAGCAGCCTCAGCTTCTGCAGTGGAAATGTATTTTCTTCCACGGCTCTCTGCTCCAGCAAGAATACTGCGAGCCTTATTTTCGGCGCTCTCTACATTGTCTTTTGCAGCCCGATTACTTTCATTAAGCAATCTCTCGGCAGCAGCAGTCGCTTTTGCTTCGCGAGCTTGCGCCGACTTAATCATCGACATGGCTGTTTCGGTAGCGAGAATCTCAAACTCTTCACGGCTTAGACCGGTGATATCGCGACGTGAGCGCAGATCAGCTAACTGCGATTCCAGTTCGCGAATGCGATCGACAGGGTTGGCGACAGGGGCGCGATCTTCTTCCTCGCGAAAACCCACCCAACTGCGGAACTTCTTCTCTGCCATATTTTTACTCACATTCTTACACCGGAGATGGGCCAAGATTAGAGCATTTGGCTAATTTCGGTAAATGGCGAAGGAGACCGCCAAATACTGCGAAATCCACGCGGCGAGCACAAATACGTGAAAGAGCTCGTGGAAACCAAAGTATTTCGCATTTCTTCCCGGGAGTTTCAGCGCGTAAAAGATGGCGCCGACCGAATAGAGCAATCCACCAATCAAGATTGGAAGTAACACCCACAAGCCACCCTCTTTATAAAGTTGCGGCGTATAAACCACGGCTACCCAGCCAAGCAATAAATAATTTGCTACGTATAACCAGCGCGGGGCTCCCACCCAAAATACACGGAGCGCAACCCCAATAAGTGCGCCAATCCAAACAACGGCGAGCAGGATGTTTCGATCGCGATCATCTAAGAGTGCAACTGCAAAAGGTGTGTAAGAACCTGCGATGAGGAGATTGATATTTGCATGGTCCCAACGCCGCCATATTTTTTTCTTAGTAGGAACCCAAGGTACGCGGTGATAAATAGCAGAAACGCTAAAGAGCATAATTGCAGTAATTGAATAAAGAGCGACCGCAAGCCTTAAAGATTCTCCACTTAGAAGAAAGAGAACTAGTGAAGCGATGATGACAAGAGGAGTTGCTATGAGGTGAGACCATCCGCGTAATTTTGGGGGAGTTCCGACTGCCTCATTATTCATATGTAGAGCCTAGTCGTTTCGTAGATTTCGGACAGATGGAACAAAGAGCGATGCAGTAGCTGCAATCAGCGTGGTGAGTCCTGTGACAAGCAGAATTGAGTTAACTCCGAAATGCATTGCTAAGGGGCCTGCGATAACAATCCCAAGTGGCGCAATTCCAAAAGAACCTAAGGTGTCATAGGAACTGACTCGCGAATAGGACTCCTCCGGTACGTGATGTTGCAGCGAGGTGTTCCATGTAACCATGAAGATTTCCAGGCTTATCCCAGAAAAGACTGAAGCGAGAATTGAAACGGCTAAAGGAAAATCAAATGCCAGTGTGAAATCCCATACCGAAGATAGGGCTATCAAAATCATCGCAATAAAAAGTGGGTGTTTCAGTTTTATCTTTAATATCCAGAGGCCTCCAATTAACATGCCGAGTGAAAGGCCAGCCAGGTTGTAGGACCAATGCTGTGGACCAGATTTAAGATCGTTAAAATTAAGCGGACCAAGCACTGAGAGCATGGAATCGAAGGCCATATTAATTAAGGCAAAGGTAAAGACCATGGCAATCACCCAAGAGCGGGAGATAAATTCGCGCCAGCCAACCTTTAGATCGTGGATGATTCCTGGGCTCTTATCTTTGATCCGACCTGTGATTGGCAGGAACCAGACAATCACACCTGCAATAAAGAAAGTAATCGCATCTGCAAGTAGCCCCCACCCAGCGCCGATTGTTGACACAATGATTCCACCGCCTAGCGTTCCGACGATGTAACCAATATTTGTCAGTAGCCCAACAACCGCATTTCCCTCTTGCAACTTCTCCTTCGGAACAATTTCGGGAAGTACGCCCGACATAGCGGGATACCAAATTGCATTGAGGATTCCAAAGATTCCACCCATTAGCGCCAGTAACCAGGTTGAGGAAAATCCTGCAATGAGTGAAATCGCACTAATTCCAGCTACAAAACTTCCGATGATGTCGCTACTACCCACTAAACGATTTCTTTGGAATCGATCTGCGATGACTCCTCCAAAGAGCATGAAGCCCAGGAGAGGCACGTAACGCGCAGCCATCACTATCGAGAGATCTTTGCCGGTAGCGCCAGGAAGGCTCAGAACCCCATAAGCCAGGGCGATTGGAGAGATGCCGTTGCCGACATTAGATATGAAGCGAGAGGCAGCGAGCGAGTAAAAGCCCGGATAACTCTTGAGTTCACGCATCTGAGTCAGCATCGGGCAAGGGTACCCATAGGCTTCAAATGTCCGATTTCACCCCAAATTAACGCTCAAGTAGGAAAATTTTCACAGGAAAAACACAATTTGTAGATGCAAAAGCAGGTGAACAGGTTCACACTTAAGGGGTCAGGGTCGCTGGAGCTCCTCGAGGTCTCCATGGATTCCTGAACGGTGCAGGCCAACCGGCCTGAACTGATCAAGCACTCATGGAGGCTTACTACATGTCAGTAACACTCGATAGCAACCAATGGAACCTCGTTTATAACGTATTTTCATTCGGTTTAGTTTCAATGCTCGCATGCACTGTGTACAC
>JBEEIL010000009.1:0-4278 GCA_041169865.1 Actinomycetota bacterium
AACAAGCGCAACTGTCGTTGCGTAATAACCATGGTGTCTTGAAAAGCGCTCATTACTTCTTCTCCCTTGCTCGCTTCGAAGTTTTCTCTTCTTCAGCTTTCTTCTCTTCTGCGACGTGGCCTGTCAGAGCCAAGAAAACATCATCCAGTGATGGGCGCTTGAGCCCCACATCGAGTGCGTGAATACCCGCAGCATCTAACGCCTTTAAGACTTCAAAGAGCGCAGCAGAGCCCGTGGACACTGGGGATGCAATCAAACGGAGCCCTTCATCAAGAGATGCACTGTGACCACTCACTTTTTCAACAATCTCGAGAGCCTTCGGTACAAATTGCTCTTCGACAACAACTTCTAACCTTTCGCCGCCCACCTGCTTCTTAAGAGCATCAGATGTTCCGCGCGCAATCACTTTTCCGGTATCGATAACCGCGATTTCATCTGCTAATTGATCTGCTTCTTCAAGATATTGAGTGGTGAGCAATAACGTGACCCCACCCTTCACCAACTCTTGGATAACTCCCCACATCTCTTGGCGTCCACGTGGATCAAGCCCTGTTGTTGGTTCGTCTAAGAAGAGCACTTTGGGCTTCACAATCAGCGAAGCAGCAAGATCTAATCTGCGGCGCATACCGCCTGAATACGTTTTGATGGGGCGTTTAGCCGCTTCAGTAAGCGAGAAGCGCTCTAACAATTCATGAGCGCGTGCAACTGCTTGCTTCTTTCCTAAGTGATACAACTGACCGAACATCACCAAGTTGTCGTAGCCAGTCAAAATTTCATCGACCGCGGCATACTGGCCAGAAAGTCCTATTATTTCGCGCACTTTATCTGGGTTCTTAATCACATCAATTCCAGCAACAGAAGCACGTCCAGAATCAGGGCGCAGCAGTGTCGACAATATGCGTACTGTTGTTGTCTTGCCTGCTCCATTTGGACCAAGCACGCTCAATACAGTGCCTTCTTCAACATCAAGGCTTAACGAGTCAAGCGCCCTGACGTTTCCTTTGTCATATGTTTTAACGAGGTCTTCAGCGATAACAGATTTCACGCAGTAAACTTACCCCCTATGACAAAAAATGCGCCAATAAAAGAACACACTCATCGCGAGATTATGATCATTCTCAGTGGACTGATGACAGGAATGCTGCTTGCCGCCCTTGACCAAACCATCGTATCTACCGCTCTCAAGAGCATTGTCGAAGATTTCAATGGTCTTAACCACTACACCTGGGTTGTCACGGCCTATCTTTTAACGTCAACCGCATCTACACCGCTCTACGGAAAAATCTCAGATTTGTATGGGCGCAGAATTGTCTTTCAATTTGCCATCGTTACATTCTTACTTGGCTCAATTCTCGCTGGCGCATCGCAGAACATGGAGCAGCTCATTGCTACACGCGCACTTCAAGGTTTAGGTGCTGGTGGTTTGATGGCGCTGACCTTCGTCATCATTGGCGACATCGTGCCGCCACGCGAGCGGGGCCGGTATCAAGGTTATTTTGGAGCAGTCTGGGGTCTCTCTTCAGTTGCCGGGCCACTCCTAGGTGGCTTCTTCTCTGATCGTGGAAGTATCTTGGGCGTTACGGGGTGGCGCTGGATTTTCTACATCAATATTCCATTTGCAATCGCTGCTCTCATCATTACCTCAGCAGTTCTTCATATCCCAAAAGTAAAACGTGAACACAAAATTGATTATTTTGGTGCGATTCTTCTGGTAGCTGGCGTAACCACAACGCTGCTCGCTGTCTCTATCTATGGTCCACAAGATGGCTGGACCAATTCAAAGACACTCACCTACTTAGGAACCGGTCTACTTCTCACGGTTCTCTTTATGAAATGGGAATCAAAGGCGGTTGAGCCGATTATTCCTTTGACTCTCTTTAAGAATCACACTTTCACACTGACATCCATCCTGGGCGCAATCATCGGCGCTGGGATGTTTGGCGCAATAGTGATGTTGCCTCTCTACATGCAGGTAGTAAAGGGATATTCAGCTACAGATGCTGGTTTGAAGTTGATTCCTTTGATGCTCGGAATTGTTTCGACTTCAATTGTGAGCGGTAAGTTGATTACCAAGCATGGCCGCTACAAGCGCTATCCGATTATGGGAACTGCCATTATGTCTATCGGCATCCTTGCCATGGTCCGACTCGGAATTGATACTCCATATTGGGAGCTCAGCATCTACGCAATTATGGTGGGGGCTGGCCTTGGTCTATCAATGCAGACAATAGTAATTGCTCTACAAAATGCCGTTGAGTTTAAGGACATGGGTGTGGCAACGAGTTCAAACACCTTCTTCAGATCTCTTGGGTCGGTCTTTGGAACTGCGGCTTTTGGAACCATTCTCACTAATCGCCTTGGGCATTACCTTTCCACTTCAGGCTTTGATTCCTCACAAGTCAGTCAGATTCAAAACAATACGGCGGCAATTGCGGCACTTCCCTTAGAAGGAAAAATTACCGCCCTCAATGCTTTCGTTGACTCTTTCCAAGTTGTCTTCTTGGTCGCATCTCCAGTAATCGCAATTGGTTTTGTGGTCGCTCTCTTTTTACGCGAAACCCCACTACGAACAAACGCCGACTACGCCAGCGCACGTAATGAAGCAGCAGGTGAGGCTCTCGGGTAACTTCGAGGCCAAGTAAATCCCCGTGAAAAACAAATTCACTAATCCATTTGCTGAGTTTCAGCGCGAAGTTGGCGTCCTCGTCTTTGCTTCATTCTTTGTTGCAGTTGGATTTGGAATTATCGCCCCAACCTTGCCGCTCTTTGCGCGATCCTTTGGGGTTAATAACGCCCAAGTAGGTGCGATCTTGGCAGCTTTCGCCTTTGCCCGCTTTGCTACGGGTTTAATTTCTGGAAAGCTGGTGGATCACTTCGGCGAAAGACTTGTTTATTCCTTCGGAATCGGATTTGTTTCAGTAACTTCATTTGCTGCAGGATTTGCGCAGAGCTATGAACAACTACTGATCTTCCGCGCAGTTGGCGGCTTTGGTTCTTCCATGTTTTCGGTGGCTGCTGGATCTATTTTATTTCGTGCTGTTGATGATGATCATCGCGCCCGTGCCCAGTCTCTCTATAACGGATCATTTCTCGTAGGCATGATGGCTGGACCTGTCGTGGGAGGCGCGCTCTCTGCTTTCTCACTACGTGCGCCGATGATCATTTATGGATTTCTCCTCATTGGTGCCAGCGCTTCAGGGGCATTCTTGCTTCGTAACTCTGTACTTGCGGCAAAACCTTCTTCTAGTGAAGAGCGAGAAGTCATCACGTTGAGAACTGCACTGGCAATTAAGCCTTACCGGAGCGCGTTGATAATCTCTTTCATCACCGCCTGGGTCCTCTTTGGAATGAGTCGGTCAATTCTCCCCCTCTTCATCGTCGAAGAAATCAAGGTCAGTCCAAGTTTTATGGGACTTGGATTCACCATCACAACGGTGATTAATGGAGTATTTCTATTAAAAGCAGGAAAACTCTCCGATCTCAATGGGCGCCGTTATTCGGCGGTGATCGGAACTTCATTTTTAACGCTCTTTATTCTTGCCTTGGCATTTACCACTGAGCCTTGGATGTTTCTAGCTGCCAGCGTGATTGTTGGATTTGGCGGAGCATTTTTATCAACTACTCCATCGGCAATTGTGGGCGATGTGCTTGAAGGTAAAGGCGGGCAAGTAATCGGATTGTTCCAAATGTCTGGAGATGCCGGCGCAATGGTCGCGCCACTCATACTTGGCGCTATTGCTGACGGTTACGGCTATCGCCCTGCATTTTTAGTGACAGCAGCACTCGCACTCGTCGCTGTTGCAGTCTCAATAAAATTGCCCGAGACGCGGAGTTCGCATCTCGGGCAATCTAGTTAATAACTAGTTTGTTGAAATTACTCTTGGCTTCGAAGAATTGAGATTAGTCGCAATACTTCTAGGTAGAGCCATACGAGCGTTACCATCAAGCCGAAGCCCATACGCCAAGATTCTTCTTGTGGCACGCGCGCAGCAATTGCCTTTTCAATCTGATCAAGGTCCATCACGATGAACATTGTTGCAAGTCCTACCGCAGCTACTGCGATTAGGAATCCAAGTCCACCTGTTGGGCGCCCTGTGAAGAGTGTGACCACAGCGAATACCAAATATCCAATGAGAGCACCCATCATTACGCGAGTGAATTTAGGAGTTACGCGAATCTTTCCGCTGCGGTATGCAAGAAGAACTCCACCAAATGCACATGCTGTTCCAAGAACTGCCTGGCTTACGATTCCAGGGTAGCTAGCTTCAAAGAACGCAC
>JBEEIL010000010.1:0-2517 GCA_041169865.1 Actinomycetota bacterium
AAATTGATTGAAGCTCCGGTATTCCATGTCAATGGCGATGACCCAGAAGCGTGCGTTCGCGTTGCGCACCTCGCCTTCGAGTATCGCCAAGCATTTAACAAGGATGTCGTAATCGACATGGTCTGCTACCGCCGTCGCGGCCATAACGAAGGTGATGAACCAAGCTTCACGCAGCCGCTGATGTACAAACTCATCGATGCCAAGCGTTCTACTCGTACTCTCTACACCGAAGCGCTCGTGGGTCGTGGTGATATCACTCCTGAAGAGGCTGAAGAAATCGCTCGCGACTACCAGACGCAACTCGAAGAAGTATTTGCATCCGTTGCTAACTATGAAGAAGAGCACGATCCAAACTTCGTCCCTCCTGCTGTACCAAATGCAGAAGATGTACCTACCTTTATCTCTGAACAACTTATCCGCGAGATTGCAGCAACTCAGGTAGCAATTCCAGAAGGATTTAACGTCCATCCTAAATTGTTACCGCAGCTACAAAAGCGCGCTGAATCAATCAATGATGGAACTATCGATTGGTCAACTGGCGAAATGTTGGCATTCGGTTCACTGCTCAAAGAGGGGCGGCCTATTCGTCTTGCTGGACAAGATTCACGACGTGGAACATTCTCCAATCGCCACGCAGTCATCATCGATAAGGAGAATGGAAGCGAATGGACTCCGCTTCGCTCTCTGATCTCTGATGCCAACCAATTCTTCGTCGTTGACTCACTACTCAGTGAATATGCAGCTATGGGCTTCGAATACGGCTACTCAGTAGCTCGCTCGGAAGCGCTAGTTCTCTGGGAAGGTCAGTTCGGAGACTTTGCAAACGGTGCGCAGACAATCATCGATGAGTTCGTCTCATCTGCGCTGCAGAAATGGGGTGAGCGCTCATCTGTAGTGCTCTTACTTCCACACGGTTATGAAGGACAAGGTCCGGATCACTCATCAGCGCGCATCGAAAGATTCCTATCTCTCTGTGCGGAAAAAAATATGACTGTGGCCCAGCCATCGACGCCAGCTTCGTACTTCCACTTGCTGCGCTTCCACGCTGCAAATCCAAAACGTCGTCCAATGGTGGTCTTTACGCCTAAATCTATGTTGCGCCTAAAGGCCGCTGCTTCATCAATGAGTGACTTTACTTCAGGCACATTCTTGCCAGTTATTGGTGATTACGAAGTACAGAATGCAAGCCGTTTGATTTATTGCTCTGGAAAGATTTATCACGACTTAGTGGCAGAGCGTGCGCGTCTTAATGACAGCAGCACTGCGATTGTTCGCGTCGAACGTCTCTATCCATTACCTGTTGCACAGATGGAAGTTGAGGCAAAGAAGCATCCAAATGCGAACTTGCTGTGGGTGCAAGATGAACCTGCAAACCAAGGACCGTGGCCACATATTGCTCTCAGCACAACACAGGCAATCGGCGGAACCGCGATTGATAACCGCGTACTACGTCGCATCTCCCGTCGCGCAGCTGCATCTCCAGCTACTGGAAATCACCACTTGCACGAAGATGAGGCAAAGGCGTTGCTCGTCGAGGCATTTACTCGATGAGCACTCAAATTCAGGAGCTCGGACTTTCGGGCAAAGAATTTGTCATGTTTAGCACTGATTGGTGCGGGTACTGCAAACGATTAAAGAGCCAGCTCAGCGAAAATAGCATCCCATTCCGCGAAATCAATGTGGAAGAAGAGATGCACTATGCCGCCTTTGTTGAAGAAGTAAATGGTGGAAACCGAGTAGTTCCAACACTTCTCTTCTCAGATGGCGCAGCGCTTACCAACCCATCTATCGCTGCAGTAAAAGAGAAACTCGCTAGCCTTTAAATTTTCTTGGGCTGCGTGCACGCTTCATGCGAAAGGCAATCTTGGCCCTCACGCTTGTGATGGGTAACCAACCCCATTGGCGAGAATCTGTGCCAGTTGGATTATCGCTACTCACGAAAACTGTAGGCATATGTCCGCCCGAAGCACGAGCCTGGCTTATCCGCTTTACATAAAAGATTCCTGGCTGTTCTTCGCGCTCTATCACTACTACATCGCCAGCTTTGATCCGGTGTAACCCTGTGAGTTTGTACTTTGCCCACCTCCCCATCAACCAATCACCAGCGTTGAAGGTGGGCTGCATCGAATCTCCTTCGACAATCATCGATGCAAACTTTGCCATGGCAGGATTCTAGAGGTTCGAGTACTCTCACTCTTATGAGAAATATTCTTACACCAAAAATTACTGTCCACGCACACTGCGATCTTCCTTGCGGCGTCTACGATCCTGCTCAAGCGAAGATTGAAGCGCTCTCTGTAAAGGCTTGCATGGAAAAATATGCAGCAAATCCAGATGCAGATTTCCGTGCTCGCTCGGTCGCGATCAAAGAAGAGCGCTCACATCAGGTCAAAGAGCACCTCTGGGTTCTCTGGACCGACTACTTCAAAGCGCCACACTTTGAGAAATATCCACAACTTCACTCACTCTTTAATGAAGCAACCAAGCTTGCTGGAGCTGCGGGAACCAAGGGCACAC
>JBEEIL010000011.1:0-4769 GCA_041169865.1 Actinomycetota bacterium
TTTGATGCTGGAGCTGATGAAACAGCTAGCGCAATTGCAGCAAAGACAGCCGCGACTTTGGACTTCTTTAGCATGTAGCGCCTTTCTTAAATTTGAGGACTTTCCTCACTTAGGTTGCGTATTCCCCAAGGGGCGGCCATGCCGCGATCTTGGGTTTTACACT
Organism: Actinomycetota bacterium; assembly: GCA_041169865.1. Classification (GTDB taxonomy): domain Bacteria; phylum Actinomycetota; class Actinomycetes; order Nanopelagicales; family Nanopelagicaceae; genus Planktophila. The sequence continues at coordinate 164 of JBEEIL010000011.1, forward strand.
GCAACATCCTTCTTTGCCACATGCGGGTAGTCAACGGATTTCACCCTTTGGGTGATAACAATTTGGTTACGAGCCTAGGCTCATAGAGGCTGGTTTTCTGTCGATTTAGGTCAGGCTGGAGAGTTTGAAGAAGGCTCCATTCCATCTGATTTCTTTCTGGAAATCCTCGATGGTGGTGGATCCAGAAATCCGCAGATGTTCGACCTGGGCAATCTGGGCAAAGTCTGAGAGCGCCTCTGGGTCCAGAGCGGTGCTCAACACGGTGTGGTGAGAACCCCCGGCGTAGATCCACGCCTCCGCTGATGTGGCTAGTGATGGAGCAGGTTTCCAGACGGCGCAGGCGACCGGAAGTGACTTTAGCTCCTTATCTGGTTTCACAACTTCAATATCGTTGGAGACAATTCGGAAGCGATCACCTAAATCCATCAAGCCAACGACGCGGCCGTGGGCAGGCTCTGCGTTAAAGACAAGGCGCACCGGATCATCTTTCCCACCAATTCCGAGCGGATGTATTTCACAACGAGGACGTTGCGTAGAAATTGTGGGACATACTTCCAACATATGTGCGCCAAGAACTTTTGGTTCGCCTGGACCGAAGTGATAGGTGTAATCCTCCATAAAGGAAGTTCCACCTGGCAGCCCTTCAGTCATCGCTTTGATGATGCGTAACAGCGCTGAAGTTTTCCAATCACCTTCGCCACCAAAGCCATAACCTTTTGACATTAGACGTTGTACCGCAAGACCTGGAAGTTGTTTCAGCGTTCCCAAATCTTCAAAGTTTGTTGTAAAGGCGCCAAAATTGCCGGCTTCTAAAAATCTCTCTAGCGCAATCTCAATCGTGGCTTGATAACGCAACGATTCATGACGTGGACCACCTGGTGCGATATCAGGTGCGATATCAAATAGCCTTTCATATTCGGAGATAAGTGCATCTACGGCGCTAGGTTCAACCGCTGCAACGAGATCTACCAGAGTGTTGACGCCATATGCTTCTATCGACATGCCGAGAGCAATTTGTGCGCTCGTCTTGTCCCCATCGGTTACTGCAACAAATCGCATATTGTCGCCAAAACGTGCAACCTTGAGATTTTGCGCTGTATGCCAGCCGATAGCAGCGCGCATCCAATGTGAAATTCGCTGTGACACTGCCGCTTCACTTACGTGGCCGGCAACAATCTTTCGGGGCAGATGTAGCCGAGCTTGCAAGTGGCCATGTTCACGATCTCCATGCGCTGCTTGATTGAGATTCATGAAATCCATATCAATGGTCTCCCATGGCAGCGCAGAGTTGGCTTGCGTGTGCAGATGCAAAATTGGAACCTGCAGTGCGTTTAGACCAGCTATCCACATCTTCGCAGGTGAGAAGGTGTGCATCCAAACGATGACGCCAATGCACTTGGGGTTAGACGATGCCTCTAAACATATACTCCTAATGCTTTCAGGGGTAGTGAGCACAGGTTTCCAGGTTGCTTTGATTGGAATACCCGAAGCTGCGTTGAGTGTTGTGACCACTTCTTGTGATTGCTTGGCAACTTGCGCCAGAGTTTCCTCGCCATAGAGCGACTGGCTACCAGTAAGAAACCAAATTTCTAGACCACTATCCTGAAGTGACTTCACTCTTTACTCCCTCACGATTTTTCGCAATAGTACATGAGCCCTAATTAATGGGAAATAGCTCCTCGCTCATAGTGAATTCACCTCGTAAAACATGAATTTGTCCTGCACCGTATCGCTGCCACTTATCGGTATACACCAACGCTGTATTTTCATCGATTCCAATTAAAGTTGTGCTTGCATCAGGTCTGAGCACAAACGCCGTTACTCGATCTGGAAGCCAACCCAACATCTTGTCATAGTGCGGAATCACTTCTATTCCGGGCGCAACTGCCAACCCTGGGCTGTGATGCATTCTGCGGATTCCCATAATTGTTCCCCCAAATGCCATCGCACCTGCAGAGCAACCAGCCAGAGATGAACCTTCTTTCCAGGACTTTACTATGGACTCCCACACGGGAGATTCTGCAAAGACATTTGCAATGCGATGCGGATCTCCACCAGAAAAATAAATTAACCCGGCGCTGCTAATCTGTTCTACAAACTCCAGATTAAATGCGTCTTCCCGTTCATGAATTGGAAGATAAACCCATTCACTACCGATTCGATCGGCCTGCTCTTGACCCAGTCTGCGCCATTTATCACGACTGCCTTGCCCCTCATGAGATGAGGCTGTCGGAATCTGCACAAAGCTGTTCTTCTTTCCTCGCGAAATAGCAAGATGCAGGAGTCGACTTTCAAACTCCTGCATCTGCACTGAATATTCGCCAGAACCTACAAGTGCCAGAGCACCAGCGTTCTGTTGCATAATCTCTTACTTCGTCAGATCAATGGCGCAGATGCGCAAATGGCCCTACGCCATTGCTTTCTTAAGATTCTCATCAATGGATGCCAAGAACTGTTGCGTTGTTTGGTACGGAGCATCAGGGGCAATGAGAAGAGCAAGATCTTTTGTCATCTTTCCTTCTTCAACTGTCTGAATACATACTCGTTCCAAAGTCTTGGAGAAGTTTGCGAGTTCTGCATTGTTATCAAGCTTGGCGCGATGGGCCAAGCCCTGAGTCCACGCGAAGATTGAGGCGATTGGGTTAGTTGAAGTCTCCTTGCCGGCCTGGTGATCGCGATAGTGGCGCGTCACGGTTCCGTGAGCTGCCTCAGATTCGCAAACTTTTCCATCTGGAGTCATCAAGACAGAAGTCATGAGCCCAAGGGATCCATAACCTTGTGCGACGGTATCTGATTGAACATCGCCATCGTAATTCTTACAGGCCCAGACGTAGCCACCTTCCATGCGAAGTGACATGGCAACCATGTCATCAATCAAACGGTGCTCATACCAAATACCTGCTGCATCAAATTGAGATTTGAACTCGGCTTCGTAGATCTCTTGGAAGATATCTTTAAAGCGTCCATCGTATGCCTTGAGGATTGTGTTTTTGGTGGAAAGATAAACTGGGAACTTGCGTAGTAATCCGTAATTTAACGATGCTCGTGCAAAGTCGCGAATAGAATCGTCCACGTTATACATCGCCATCGCAACACCGGATGATTCAAAGTTAAATACCTCCAGGTTAAGAGGTTCTCCCCCGCCTTCAGGAACATAAGACAAAGTTAACTTTCCTGGGCCGGGGACTTTGATATCAGTTGCTCGGTATTGATCACCAAATGCATGACGGCCAATCACAATAGGTTTTGTCCAGTGCGGAACCAATCTAGGAACGTTGCTGATGATGATTGGCTCACGAAAGATGACTCCACCCAAAATATTACGGATAGTTCCATTAGGGGACTTCCACATCTTCTTGAGGCCAAACTCAGCAACGCGAGCTTCATCTGGAGTAATAGTGGCGCACTTGATTCCCACACCATGCTTTTGAATAGCGCGGGCGGCATCAATCGTCACCTGATCATCGGTGGCATCGCGATATTCCATGCCAAGGTCGTAGTACTCGAGATTCACATCGAGATAAGGAAGAATCAACTTATCTTTAATGAATTGCCACATAATGCGGGTCATTTCATCGCCGTCAAGTTCAACAACGGTTCCCTGTACTTTGATCTTTGACATATTACATATCCTTTACATCAGCTTGTTTTGCCCGCACTGCTTCTGCTGCTTCCTTAAGCGAGGCAATTTCAGAATCAGTTAATTTACTTTCAACTACTTTACGAATACCTGTCTTGCCAATTTCTGCTTCTACGCCGAGATACACGCCAGAGATTCCGTATTCACCATCTACCCAGGCGCATACAGGCATGATTTCACCAGAATCTTCAATAACTGCTTTAGCCATACGAGCTGCAGCTGCTGACGGCGCGTAATAAGCCGAACCTGTCTTGAGAAGCGCAACTACTTCCGCGCCACCATTGCGCGTGCGATCGACAAGTTCATCAATTTCAGATTGAGATAACTTATCTGACAGTGGAACGCCATTGACAGTGCATCGGCTCGGAACTGGCACCATCGTGTCTCCGTGTGATCCCAGAGTAAGAGTCTTTACAGATGAAACAGGAACACCGAGTTTTTCTGCAACAAAGTTGGTAAATCGTGCAGTGTCGAGCATTCCTGCCTGACCCATGACGCGGTGCTTAGGAAAATTAGTTGCAATCTGTGCCAGTGCAGTCATCTCATCGAGCGGATTTGAAACAACGATAATGACTGCATTCGGAGAGTGCTTTGCGATGTTTTCGGCAACACCGCGGACGATTCCAGCGTTCACGCCGATCAAATCCATGCGACTCATGCCAGGTTTGCGAGGTAATCCTGCTGTAATGACTACAACATCAGAGTTAGCCGTCTTTTCGTAGCCTGCACCCTCAGCGGTAGTTGTTGCTCCAGTAATTTTGGTCTCAAAACCTTCAATGGAGCGCGATTGATTCATATCCAGCGCTAGACCTTCGGGCTTTCCTTCAAGAATATCTGTTAGTACAACTTCATCAAAGATGTTGTATTCAGCTAAACGAAGAGCTGTGGTTGAACCATAAAAACCTGCACCTACAACGGTGACTTTCTTTGCCATGGCGATTCCTTTGAGCGTATTAAGGTTTATCT
>JBEEIL010000012.1:0-12446 GCA_041169865.1 Actinomycetota bacterium
TCGCCAAGTAGCGCTCAGCCCAAAACCCTCAAGGCCCCATCGGCCGATACTTCATTTTGCGCCTGGGAATAACACCCCCTAGATTTGGCGTTAGCACTCGCAGGCCGAGAGTGATAACTGCCCCTCAGGGCACGTTAACTAAAGCCCGGCTGATCCGAATAGGTAAACAAATAGGAGCTAACAACTATGGCAAAGCAGATTGCCTTTAATGAAGAAGCCCGCCGCGGTCTAGAGCGCGGAATGAATGTCCTCGCTGATGCAGTCAAGGTAACCCTTGGGCCTCGCGGACGTAACGTCGTACTCGAAAAGAAGTGGGGCGCACCAACAATTACCAACGATGGCGTTTCTATCGCCAAGGATATTGAACTTGATGATCCATGGGAAAAGATCGGTGCAGAACTCGTTAAGGAAGTTGCCAAGAAGACAGATGATGTCGCAGGCGATGGAACTACTACTGCAACAGTCTTGGCTCAGGCGCTTGTACGCGAAGGTCTTCGCAACGTAGCAGCAGGCTCAAACCCAATGGCGCTGAAGCGTGGAATCGAGAAGGCTGTAGCAGCAGTTGTCGCAGAACTTGGTTCAATGTCAAAGAGCGTTGACTCTAAAGAGCAGATTGCAGCAACTGCATCAATCTCTGCAGCAGATGCGACTATCGGCGAGATGATCGCTGAAGCGATGGATAAGGTCGGCAAAGAAGGCGTTATCACCGTAGAAGAGTCAAATACATTTGGTCTCGAGCTCGAGCTCACCGAAGGTATGCGCTTTGATAAGGGTTATGTCTCACCATATTTTGTAACTGATACAGATCGCATGGAAGCAGTTCTAGAAGATGCTTACATCCTCATCGTGAACTCAAAGATTGCCAATATCAAGGAACTGGTTCCAGTTCTTGAGAAGGTCATGCAGTCAGGTAAGCCACTTGCAATTATCGCTGAAGATATTGAAGGTGAAGCGCTAGCAACTCTCGTGGTCAACAAGATTAAGGGAACATTCCGTTCTGCAGCTGTGAAGGCTCCAGGATTTGGAGATCGTCGTAAGGCGATGTTGCAAGATATTGCAATTCTTACTGGAGCGACCGTCATCTCTGAAGAAGTAGGTCTCAAGTTAGAAACTGCAGGACTTGAACTTCTTGGACGCGCTCGCAAGGTTGTTATCGCTAAGGAAGAGACCACAATCATTGAAGGTCTTGGCGACGAAGCTCAGCTCAAGGGCCGCGTAGCTCAAATCCGCGCTGAAATCGATAAGTCTGATTCAGATTACGACAAAGAGAAGCTACAAGAGCGCCTAGCAAAGCTCGCAGGTGGAGTTGCTGTCATCAAGGCAGGAGCTGCAACTGAAGTTGAACTTAAGGAGCGCAAGCACCGCATTGAAGATGCTGTGCGTAACGCAAAGGCAGCCGTAGAAGAAGGAATCGTTGCCGGTGGTGGCGTTGCACTTCTTCAAGCAGCTACTGCAGCATTCAAGAAGCTCAAGCTTGAGGGCGACGAAGGAACTGGTGCCAAGATTGTTGAAGTCTCAATCGAAGCTCCTCTCAAGCAGATTGCAGTGAACGCTGGTCTGGAAGGCGGAGTCGTTGTTGAGAAAGTTCGTAACCTCGATGCAGGTTTCGGTCTAAATGCAGCATCTGGAGAATATGTAGACATGATCAAGGCTGGCATTATTGATCCAGCTAAGGTGACACGTTCTGCACTTCAGAATGCAGCATCAATTGCAGCGCTCTTTATTACAACAGAAGCTGTAATTACAGATAAGCCAGAGCCAAAGTCGACTAACCCAATGCCACAAGGTGGCGGGGATATGGACTTCTAACGCGTTAGAACTCCTGCGTAAATAGTTACGAAGGCCCTCGAGATTAACGTCTCGGGGGCCTTCTGCTTTACGATTAGTGCATGAAGACATTTGATGCGCAGAACATCGCGCGAGAAGCCGCGTTAGCAGATGCCGAATTTGCTACCCAAGTCGGTGATTTTGTCTCAGTTGAATATGATGATGACAACCGAGTAGCAACGTATCTTTTTAACGCGGACATCGCTGGATATGTTGGTTGGCGTTGGTGCATCACTGTTGCAAAGGTTGATGAAGATGCAACCCCTACAGTGTGCGACGTAGTGATTTTGCCTGGCCCAGATTCACTTCTTGCTCCTGATCACATTCCATATCGCGATCGCATTCAGCCAGAAGATATTCAACCGGGCGTTATTGTCCCGAGCGTTCTCGAAGATACCCGCTTGGCCCCAGGTATCAATTCTTTGATTCACGATGAAGATTTAGATCCTGCACAATTATTTGATTTAGGTTTAATGCGCCCTCGGGTTTTATCTATTGAAGGTCGCGATCAAGCAAGTAAGCGTTGGTATTCCAGTGACCGCGGCCCAAATGCACCTATTGCGCAGGCTGCACCTAAGCCCTGTGTTTCATGCGGATTTTTCTTGCCGATTGCTGGTTCGCTACGTTCATCTTTTGGAGTCTGCGCAAATGCCATCGCACCTGATGATGCAAAGGTTGTTTCTGTGGATCATGGGTGTGGCGCGCATAGCGAAGCCACCCTTTAATAACTTCTACGCTTAAAACCAGGTAGCACGTCCCATCACCAATGGGATAAATTAGCCCCCTGTCCGAAACCCCCGGCCCCTACACGAGTACCGTAAATTTAAGGAGTAACTGTTATGCCTACAGGTCGCGTCAAGTGGTTCTCCCTTGAAAAAGGTTTTGGTTTTATCGCATCTGATGAAGGCGAGGATGTTTATCTTGCATCGTCAGCACTTCCTGAAGGTGTTGCAACTGTAAAACCAGGCACCAAGCTTGAATTTTCAGTTATTGATTCACGTAAAGGTCCACAAGCGATGTCAGTACATATCGTTGAAGCACCTGTTTCACTTGCTGAAGGATCACGCGCAAATAATGATGATCTTGCCGCAATGATTGAAGACACCATCAAGATTTTAGATCGCGTGGGTAATGGACTACGCCATGGTCGTTATCCAACAGGGCCAGAGGCTGAACGTCTTGGCCGAGTACTCCGCGGAATCGCAACTCAATTAGAGCAGTAACTAAATTCCGCTGCGCCGTGCGCGGCGGATTGAGTAACGGATACCAATTGCTCCGAGACCTGCACCAACCACGCATGTCCAAATAATTTTGCTTTCGGCGCCAATTGCCACTGCTACTACACCTGCCGCAAGCCACAAGATACTTCCAAGCGTAATCAGAATGACAACGGTCCTAATGCTTGAACCTTCGCGCTGAGCCATGAGAGTAGAGTAATGTGAATGCGAATAGATGAGAACGGAAATTGGCGTTCTTTTCGCCATCGAAATTTTCGAATTCTCTTCCCCGCCAATGCGCTTTCCAATATCGGAACCTGGGTGCAGATTGTCGCCCAGGATTGGCTCGTTCTACAGCTCACCGATAACAACGGCTTTTATCTTGGTTTAGTTACTGCCATTCAGTTTGTGCCGGTAATGCTCCTAAGTTTGCATGGCGGTGCATTGGCAGATCGAGTTGATAAGCGAAAGCTATTGATTGCGACAAATTCATTGGCTGCTCTCGCTTGTTATGCACTTGGAATCCTGGTTATAGCTGAAGTGATTGCGCTCTGGCATGTCTTTGTTTGTGCAGCGATCTTGGGTGTTGCATCTGCAATTGATGCACCAATAAGGCAGAGTTTTACAGCAGAGATAGTTGGCAACGCAGATGTTGCTAATGCTGTCAGCCTTAATTCGGCAAATTTCAATGCAGGCCGACTTATTGGGCCTGCGCTCTCAGGGGTTTTGATAGCGCGCTTTGGTACCGGTCCCTCATTCCTCATTAATGCAACGTCATACTTTTTTGTTATCACCTCTCTACTCTTTATGCGCTCATCGGATTTCTTCATTCAACACAAGGAGAAAACACTAGGTACGGTGCGCGAAGGGCTGCGCTATGCCATGGCAAGGCCTGATTTATATGTTGTTATGATGTTGATCTTTTTTGCTTCTACATTTGGCCTCAACTTTCAAATATTTAACGCGCTGATGGCAACAAAGGAGTTTGGCAAAGGTCCGGCTTCTTATGGCTTATTGGGAACATATGTAGCAATCGGTTCGCTAGCGGGGGCTCTCATCAGCGCACGGTTAGAGAGATTTAGAGACAGTATGTTGGTAGTGCGACTTGGATTCTTATTTTCTCTCATCGTTATCGCGCTTGCCTTCATGCCTACATATTGGAGTTACTCAATGTGGCTACCGATCGGTGGCGTAACAGCGCTAGCTATGCTGATCAGCGCCAACTCTTATGTCCAGGTAAATAGCGATCCTGCAGTGCGCGGGCGAGTAATGGGCATCTATCTTTTAATTTTCTTGGGAGGAACTCCCTTTGGCTCACTCTTTATTGGCTACATGACCGAGCTTGTGGGAGTTCGCGAGACGATCTTTATCTGTGGAGTAATTCCTTTAATTGCCGCATCTCTGCTGTGGGTGCTCTTCAAAGATAGATTAGAAAAGCCCGATGACTTGCGAGTATCTACTGTCCTAAGAAAATAATGAGCACTAGACCCACGAGGGTCAAGATTGTAATGAGGCGTCGACTCTTAAAGTTCATTATCTTCAAGCACCTTTTGTGGAACGTGGGATGGAACAAGTTTTACAATAATGTAAGAAATAAAGATCAGAACTGGCACCATGAGATAAGCCCGAGAGATCCCAAATTGGTCACCTAGAACACCGAGTAAAAATGGTGATCCAGCAATTGCTAAACCAGCAGCGCTAGAACTTCTACCGACTGCTAAGTCTGGGCGACCTTCACTGAAATCAATCATGCGCAATGAAGCAAGAGCAAATTGATTTGAAACTCCAAGGCCAGCAATTAAAACTCCCAAGAAACTGATTTGTAAATTGTGCGAGAACCAGAGAATCGCAAAACCAACACCTTGTAAGCCGATGAAAATACTTAGTTGAGTATCGAGTGCGAAGTGCTTTAGTACGCGCCCTCCATACCAGCGTCCCAGCGCCATGCCAGTCCCAAATGCTGCAACTGTCAGAGTTGAAATTGCTGGCGATGCATCAGTGCGATCAATAATGAGCGCGGCGGCCCAGAATGAAATTGCAAACTCGCTGGCAATACAAGCAACAAATCCAAGCCATGACCACCAAAATTCTCGAGAAAGCTTTCCTGTTTGCGGACCAGATTCATCTGGAACATGTACTTCTGGGCTCTTATCGCGAAGTAAATAGAGAATGAAGACGGCCGGGATGGCAATCAACATACCTAGTCGCCAGAAATCACGGTAGTTGTTTGCGATGGTTCCTACGATGAGAGTCCCACCTACATATCCGCAGGATGCAATAGCGTTTGCTTGAGTGAGCGCCATGGGGGAGAGCTCTTTGTAATGTGATGTGATTGCGGTAAGCGCATTGTTGATGGTGATTGAGACTCCAAAACCAGTAACAAAGGCAGTTGGAATCGAAAAGAGAACCGAAGGAGAAGCGACAAAGGCAACAATGCCGACGGAGAAGATGAGTAGCCCGATCCAAGCGGTCTTATTGCGGCCAAAACGATGAGCCAAATGTGGGTTGGCCATTCCTGCAACAACAGAAGCCAACCCAATGGAAGTTCCATGCAAACCAGCGATAGTGAGCGAGGTGCCTTGATCTGCTCTCAGCAATGGTTGTGTTGGACCGAAACTGCCTAAGAAAATATTGACGCAGACTGTTTGGAAAGCGACAGTCCAGAAATATCTGTCGCGCTTGATCGCGTGTGTCACTGTTAGAGGTTAGCTACGACGTAGTCGATAGACGCTGTGAGAGCATCAATATCAGCTGGGTCGATTGCGGGGAACATACCGATACGCAATTGGTTTTTGCCAAGTTTGCGATACGGCTCTGTATCCACGATGCCATTTGCACGAAGCGCCGCTGCCACTTTGGTGGCATCGATGGCGTCATCAAAGTTAATCGTTCCAACTACTTTGGAACGCTGTGCGGGATCCGTTACAAATGGAGTTGTGTAACTGGTCTTCTCAGCCCATGCATATAAACGCGCTGCTGAATCTGCGCTACGACCAGCAGCAAATTTCAAGCCACCATTTGCATTCATCCACTTGACTTGTTCATCCAGCAGCATCAAAGTCACGAGCGCAGGAGTGTTATATGTCTGATCAAGTCGGGAATTTTCGATCGCAGTTCCCAAATCAAAGAAAGCTGGAATCCAACGTCCACTCGCCTTGATCTTTTCAGCGCGCGCAATTGCAGCGGGGCTCATGAGAGCAAGCCAGAGCCCGCCATCTGATGCAAAAGATTTCTGTGGTGCAAAGTAGTAGGTATCAAATTCTTTTGCATCAACTTCAAGTCCACCTGCTGCAGAAGTAGCATCGACAAGTACAAGTGCTCCATCTGTCCCAGCAGGGCGTTTAATACTCATTGCAACACCTGTTGAAGTTTCATTATGTGTAAGCGCATAAACATCGATACCAGCTTCAGCAGTGGCTACAGGGTGAGTACCTGGCTCTGATTTGATGATGGAAGGTTCACCTAAGAATGGCGCTTCTTTAGCAGCAGCTGCAAACTTGGAAGAGAACTCACCAAAGACGAGGTGTTGTGAGCGATCTTCAATGAGTCCAAAAGTTGCGATATCCCAAAAAGCAGTTGAGCCACCGTTGCCAAGAATTACTTCATAACCTTCTGGCAATGAAAAGAGAGAAGAGAGACCTTCACGAACGCTCTTCACTACGTTCTTTACTGGCTTTTGGCGATGAGATGTACCGAGAATGTATTCGCTGCCAGGGGCAGTGAGCGCAGCTAGCGCTTCAGGGCGAATCTTTGAAGGGCCACAACCAAAGCGTCCATCACGTGGCTTTAGATTATCTGGAATAACAATTGCATCGCTCATGGGGCAAGACTACGGGTAGTACCTACGTACTTCCCAATCGGAATTGGTGTTAGCCCGCTCATAGCGAAGCCGATCATGCAATCGTGAGTAACGACCTTGCCAAAATTCAATATTGATTGGAACCACGCGGTAACCGCCCCAATGTGGCGGACATGGAACTTTTGAACCTTCGGGCCATTTTTCCGAGGCGCCAGCAAAACGCTGCTCCAACTCTTTGCGTGTTGCAAGAGGCGCAGATTGCGCAGATGCCCATGCTCCAATCTGCGAAGACCATGGCCTGGTGTCGAAATAATCCTCTGACTCTTGTCGCGAAATTTTTTCAGCAAAGCCGCTAATCGAAACCTGTCTCTCCATGGCATACCAAGGAAAGAGCAGAGTTACTTGCGAATGCAATTCAATTGCCTGTCCTTTACGCGATGAGTAATTAGTAAAGAATGTAAAACCACCTTGCGAAATATCTTTCAGTAAGACAGTTCGAGTCGAGATTGCATCATTGCCTTGTTGGTCTACGCCCAAAGTGGAGAGCACCATCGCATTTGCCTCAACAATTACAGGGTTCTCCGCCGCTTCCTTCAACCAGCCGGAGAATGCAAGAAAAGGATCTGCAGGAAGTGACTCGAGGCCAACCTCACCATAGGAACGGCGCATCGCTCTGATGGAATCGCGAGTGAGGTCATCGTTGCTCATAGGTGTATCGAACCTCACTTTCGGAATGAGTGCATCCTCTGACCCTCTGGTGGTCAGCACCCCTTCTTGAGGTGCAGAATTGCCCGCAAGAAGAGCCCAAGCCTAAGGAGCAAACCGTGTCAGATGATTTCAAGCCAGGTCTTGAAGGCGTAATTGCATTTGAATCTGAAATTGCAGAGCCAGATAAAGAAGGTAGCGCACTTCGTTACCGCGGCGTTGATATCGAAGATTTAGTTGGTCGAGTCTCATTCGGAAATGTTTGGGGCTTATTGGTTGATGATGAATTTAATCCTGGTTTACCGAATGCTGAGCCATTCCCACTCCCAGTTCACTCTGGTGATGTTCGTGTAGATATTCAATCTGCAATTGCTATGTTGGCACCTGCTTGGGGATTTAAACCACTTCTTGATATTTCAGATGAAGAGGCTCGCAGCAACCTTGCTCGCACATCTGTCATGGTGCTTTCTTATTTGGCACAAGCTGCGCGTGGACTATTTAACCCAATGGTTCCTGAATCAGAAGTTGATAAAGCACACACAGTGGTTGAGCGCATGATGATTCGTTGGCGCGGTGAGCCAGATCCACTCCACGTTCGTGCAATTGATGCCTATTTTGTTTCCGCTGCAGAGCATGGAATGAATGCCTCAACATTTACCGGACGCGTCATTGCATCAACGGGTGCAGATGTTTGCGCTGCGTTATCGGGTGCAATTGGTGCGATGTCTGGCCCACTGCATGGCGGTGCGCCTTCACGAGTACTTCATATGATTGAAGAAGTTGAAAAGACAGGTAATGCTGAGGCATATGTTAAGAATTTGCTTGATCGCAAAGAACGCCTTATGGGCTTTGGTCACCGCGTCTATCGCGCAGAAGATCCACGCGCACGTACGCTTCGCCGCACTGCACGAGAACTTAACGCCCCACGCTATGCGGTTGCCGAAGCACTCGAAAAAGCAGCGTTGAAAGAACTTCGTGAGCGCCAACCAGATCGCGTACTTGAAACAAATGTCGAATTTTGGGCTGCAATTATCTTGGACTTCGCAGAAGTTCCTGCACCTCTCTTTACTTCAATGTTTACTGCAGCCCGTACCGCAGGATGGTCTGCACACATTCTCGAGCAGAAGCGCACTGGCCGTTTAATTCGTCCATCTGCGCGCTATGTTGGAAAAGCGCCTCGCAAACCAGAAGATGTTAAGGGCTGGGATGCAACAGTGGAGCAGCTACACAAGTAGCGGCGATGACTGTGCGAAATATCGTTTGGTTTCGCAGAGATCTGCGCATAGGCGATCACCCCGCGCTTAATGCAGCTATTGAGGGTAGTGACGAAATTATCCCCGTCTTTATCCTTGATAAGGCACAAATTGCAGAAGCAGGCGAAAAGCTTCTTGCCTACATGGGGCAATCACTTCGCGCTCTTGATGAATCGTTAGGAAATTGCCTTCATATTATTGAAGGCGATCAGGTTGAAGTACTTTCCGAATTAATCCAGATGTATGACGTAAAAGAAGTACATATTTCAGATGAATACGAACGTTACGGCGCAGCGCGTGATGCTCGAGTAGAAGCAGCAGGAATTACGTTAGTTCGCACCGGGAGCCCTTACGCAGTTGCTCCGGGTCGCGTTGTAAAACCAAGCGATGGCACTCCTTATCGCGTCTATACGCCTTTTTATCGCGCTTGGTGTGCCCATGGGTGGCGCGCACCCGCGAAGACCCCCAACAAAATTCCCGCAGTGAAACCTCCGGCCAAGTACCGAGCATTTCCAGATTTCCCAATGCCGCAGAGCGTTCAAGTAATTGCAGCGGGTGAAAAAGCTGCGCTTGCACGCTTTAAGGAATTCACTAAAAAAGGTTTAGATAGTTACGATGAAAATAGAAACTTTGCAGGAATTGATGGAACCTCAAAGATGAGCACCTATCTGAAATTTGGCGAAATACATCCGCGAACACTGTTGGCGGGGTTAGGCGAAAGCAAGGCGCACGATACCTTCCGCAAAGAAATTGCCTGGCGAGAGTTTTATGCCGATGTTCTCTTTCATAATCCAGATACAGATACCGAGTACTACGCAAAACAATTTAAAGCGATGCGCTATGACCAACCAGGTGATCAATTCAAAGCCTGGTGCGAGGGAAAGACCGGTTATCCATTTGTCGATGCAGCTATGCGCCAGCTAGTGCAAGAAGGCTGGATGCATAATCGAACACGCATGGTGGTTGCATCATTTCTGGTCAAGGACCTGCATTTAGAGTGGCAGCTAGGGGAACGCTTCTTTGCTCAACATTTGGTTGACTATGACGTTGCTTCAAATGCGCATGGATGGCAATGGACAGCTGGCACTGGAACTGATGCATCGCCTTATTACCGAGTCTTTAACCCTGTCGAGCAAGGTCGCCGCTTTGATGAAAATGGCGATTACATCCGAAAATATGTCCCCGAGCTCGCGCACTTAAGTGCCGCAGAAATCCATGAACCCTGGCTATTTCTCGATGGTTATTCACGCGGTTATCCAGAACGGATAGTCGATCATGCTCTCGAGAGAGTTGAGTCACTAGAACGGCTTAAGGAAATTAAGGCGGATAAACCCGAGCAGCCCATTTCGAAGAAAAAGTAGAGTTTTATTGCATCTGCAAATTATTAGCATTTTTACAATTGCAAGCTTTCACTTTATCTTTCTCACCTAGTAAGTCTAAGAAATTTTCACGGGAGGAAGTCACGATGTTCTTGATTAAACGTCGCGTCATTGACTACTGCCGCATTAACAGCTCAAGTTGCTGTCTTTAAATCTTCACTTCAAATTTTCTCTTTAAATCATTTTCAATCTATTACAACATTTAACAGAATTAACTATTAGAAAAGGATAAATAATGTCTATTTTGAAGAAAGCTCTGTCAGCAGCGATAGTTGCTGGGCTCGTTTCTACTGTTGGAATAGTTCCAGCAGATGCAGCACCGAAGAATCAAGCTCGCGCAGTTGCTCAACCTGATTGGCTAGAAGCAAACCTTGATAATCCAAAGGTACGCATCATTGAGGTAAGTACAGAACCTGGCATTTATGAGCGTGGCCACATTAAGAATGCAATCAAGTTTGTTTGGCACACAGATCTAGTTGACACTGTAAATCGCGACATCATTAGTGCGAAGAATTTCAGCAAGCTTGTTCAGAAAGCCGGAATCAGCGATGACACCACGGTTGTTCTCTACGGCGATAAGAACAACTGGTTTGCTGCATGGGGCGCTTGGATCTTCAATATCTACGGCCAGAAGGATGTTCGAGTTCTTGATGGTGGTCGCGTGAAGTGGGAAAAAGATGGACGTCCACTTACAACCGTAGTGCCAACTTTCACGGCAGGAAATTTCACAGCAACCAAGGCAGATAAGTCACTACGCGCTACGTTGATCAACGATGTTCTTCCAGTTGCCAAGAAGCGAGTAAAGGCAGATCTCGTCGATATTCGCGGCGTGGATGAGTACAACGGGAAAATCTTTGCAGCTCCTGGATTCCAGGAATTAGCAGTACGCGCTGGACACATTCCTGGTGCGGTCAATGTGCCTTGGGGTGCAAACGTCAATGCTGATGGAACCTTTAAGACAGTTGCAGAACTCAAGAAGTTGTACGCTGATAAGGGAATCGATGGCAAGCAGAACATCATTACTTACTGCCGCATTGGTGAGCGCTCATCACTCACCTGGTTCGTTCTCAGTGAAATTCTTGGCTATAACGTCAAGAACTATGACGGTTCATGGACTGAGTACGGTAACTCAGTCGGAGTACCAATTGTGAATAACGCTGGAACTATCTGGGGAGCAGCGTAATTTCTATCAATCCACAGCAGAGCAGCAACCTCGAAGATTTCGGGGTTGCTGCTTCTGCCTGGACTCGCGCCGAGAAGATTCGTACAACGATTTCCTTCGGCATCATCGCTGCACTTCTAGTAACTGCCTTTGTTCTCTCTTCAAACACCAGTAACTCAACTGCTCCAATATCACTCTTAATTGGAATCAGTTTGGGGTTGCTGCTCGAGCGTGGGCGCTTCTGTTTTTTCTGTATATTCCGCGATGGGATTGAAGATAAGAACACAACACCATTTCTATCTGTATTAGTTGCGATTGCGACTGGGTCGGTTGGATATTCATTAATCTTCGGACAGTTCTTACCTGATACTTCAACTGATCGACTACCTCCTGCCGCGCATATCGGTCCAGTTAGTTGGGTTCTTGCCCTTTCTGCATTTACCTTCGGAATCGGCATGGCGCTGTCAGGAGCGTGCATTAGCGGCCACCTTTATCGTTTGGGGCAGGGATATCTCCGCGCAATTCCAGCGCTGATTGGAACCCTCGGCGGTTTCGTGTTGGCATTTATTACGTGGAATTGGTTCTACCTCAATGCGGTTTCTGAGGCGCCTACGTTGTGGCTGCCACATTACATTGGCTATTCCGGCTCTCTCATTCTTACGCTTGCAGTTCTGCTAGCCCTAGCTATCTTTGTTATTCGCAAAGGCGTTAATTCAGAGCCAATTCGAACTTCAGCAAGCACGCTTTCAATAAGCCAAACGCTCAAGAAGTTGATCTTCGAACGATGGAGTCCAATAACAACTGGTCTCCTTGTTGGAGTTGTAGGGACTGTTGCTTATTTACGGGTTGAACCGCTTGGTGTTACTCGCCAACTGAGTACAACTGCTCGTACCTTTATGAACTCCAATGGAATTGGGCCAGAGACGCTCACTGGACTTGATCGAATGGCAGGCTGCATTGCAGTCATTTCTGAAACTCTCACTAACAACGGATGGTTAGTAATCGGGATTATCGGAGCATCTTTTGCGGCCGCATTTGCAGGAGGTCGTTTCAAGCCATCCAAGCTCACCTTTACAAATTCAGGTACTGCGCTCTTAGGTGGAG
>JBEEIL010000013.1:0-15021 GCA_041169865.1 Actinomycetota bacterium
CAGGTGCAGGTACTGGCCGTCGTAAGGAAGCAGTAGCGCGCGTACGTCTAGTTCCAGGAACAGGTCGTTGGGTTGTTAACGGCAAGACTCTCGAGGCTTACTTCCCAAATAAGGTTCACCAACAACTCGTCTCTGAACCATTCCGCACAGTTGGCGCTGAAGGTACATACGATGTGTTTGCTCGCATCAACGGCGGCGGAGTTTCCGGACAAGCAGGAGCGCTTCGCCTTGGCGTTGCACGCTCACTTAATGAAATTGATACAGAAGCGAACCGTCCAGCACTAAAGAAAGCTGGATTCTTAAAGCGAGATGCGCGAGTAATTGAACGTAAGAAGTACGGCCTCAAGAAGGCACGTAAGCGTTCACAGTACTCAAAGCGTTAATTCTTCTTCTCTCGATATCCCGTTTGTTGCAAAGGAGTTCAGGTGGCTCTCTTTGGAACAGACGGGATTCGTGGTTTAGCGAACGGTGAAACTCTCACAGCCGAAATCGCGGTCGATGTTGCTGTTGCAGCAGCGCACATTCTCGTTGAAAGCTCCTCCAATAAGGGCAAACGGCCAAAAGCCATCGTTGGCCAAGACTCTCGCGCTTCTGGTGAATTCTTAGAGGCAGCAGTTGCAGCAGGGCTGGCAAGTGCTGGTATCGATGTCTATCGCGTTGGAGTTCTGCCAACTCCAGCGATCGCCTACCTCGTTGCTGAATCCGGAGCAGATCTCGGTGTGATGATTTCAGCATCTCATAACCCAATGCCAGATAATGGAATTAAGTTGTTCTCACGCGGCGGCGGAAAACTTGATGACTCAATTGAAGCGGCGATAGAAAAGCGAATGGGCGAACCTTGGGTTCGACCAACCGGGCGCAATGTAGGACGTATCAACTTCGATAATTCTGCCCAAGAGCGTTACCTCAACCATCTACTTGCCTCAGTTTCTACCAAACTTACCGGGTTGAAGATTGTGGTTGATTGCGCAAATGGCGCCTCTTCTCAGGTTGCGCCTTTGGCATACGAGAAAGCAGGAGCAACAGTTGTTGCAATTCATCATGCACCTGATGGGTGGAATATCAACGAGAACTGTGGTTCAACCCATTTAGCGGATCTACAAGCTCGCGTGGTTGCAGAAAAAGCTGATTTTGGAATTGCCCATGATGGAGATGCCGACCGCTGTTTAGCAGTCGATGCAGAAGGAAATGTGATTGATGGAGATGCCATCATGACAATTTTGGCTCGTGGCTTCAAGGCGCGGGGAGCGCTCAAGTCAAACACAATTGTTGGCACTGTTATGAGCAATCTTGGATTTATCCACGCTATGCGAGATGCAAATATCGAAGTGATTACAACAGCAGTCGGCGATCGTTATGTACTAGAGAAGATGTTAGAGGGAGACTTTTCTCTAGGCGGCGAACAATCAGGTCACTTAATCATGCGCGAGTTTGCAAATACCGGCGATGGAATATTGACTGCGTTGCAGTTGGCGCAAGAAGTTGTGCGCACAGGACAATCACTCGCGCAATTGGCAGGTGCAATGAAGCGCTTCCCGCAAGTTTTGATCAATGTTCCCAATGTTGCAAAAGATAAATTGGGAGATTCTCTAGCAATTTCGGCAGCTGTTGCCAAAGCGGAAGCAACCTTGGGAGATTCTGGTCGCGTATTACTTCGAGCATCTGGAACAGAACCCTTGATTCGCGTAATGGTTGAGGCAGCGAGTGATAACCTTGCTCAAGAGATAGCAGCTTCGCTCGCTGAAACTGTGAAAGCAGAACTGGGGATTTAAATCGTGTGCGGAATCGTGGGTTACACCGGACCGCAATCTGCTTTCACTCCTATCGTTGAAGGTCTTCGCCGTCTTGAATATCGCGGTTATGACTCAGCAGGAATTGCGCTCGGAACCGGCAGCGCGCTCTTTGTTGAAAAAAGAGCAGGAAAACTCTCTAATCTCGAAGCTGCACTTCCTGCGAATCTTCCTACTGTTCATTCTGGAATAGGCCACACTCGCTGGGCAACTCATGGCGGTCCAACGGATCGCAATGCACATCCCCATGTCGATAACGAAGGAAAGCTTGCAGTAATCCACAACGGAATTATTGAAAACTATGCTGAACTCCGGGCTCTCCTCGAAAAGCGCGGCCACACCTTTTCTTCTGAAACCGACACTGAATCTGTTGCCCATTTACTCTCTGACTTGCGTAAAGAAAAAGGGGGAGACCTGACAGCAGCCATGCGCGCTGCAGTAGAACAACTCCGTGGTTCATTTACGCTGCTAGCCATTCATTCCGATGCACCGCAGACAATTGTGGGAGTTCGCCGTAATTCACCTCTCGTTGCGGGAATCGGCGATGGAGAAAATTTTCTAGCATCTGATGTAGCGGCATTTATTGATTACACAAAGCGGGCAGTTGAGCTCGGCCAAGACGAAGTTGTCACTATCACCCCTGACTCTATTGAGATCACAGATTTATCTGGAAAGCTGTTACCGCTACGCGAGTATGAAATAACCTGGGATGCAGCAGCAGCTCAAAAAGGTGGCTTTGCCCATTTTATGCTCAAAGAAATCTTTGATCAGCCGAAGGCAATTGCAGATACTTTGATTGGTCGGCTCAGCGACAACAATCAGATTCAGCTAGACGAACTACATATGACTGATGAAGAGATTAAGAAAATTCGTAGAATTTCGGTAATTGCATGTGGAACTGCATATCACGCAGGTATGGTCGCCAAATATGCAATTGAAAAGTGGGCGAAAGTTCCAGTAGATGTAGAGATTGCTTCTGAATATCGCTACCGCGACCCCATTGTTGATAAAGATTCACTCGTCATCGCCATTTCTCAATCAGGTGAAACCATGGATCTCTTGATGGCTGTGCGTCACGCTAAGGCTGCAGGTGCCCGAGTTCTGGCTGTCTGTAACACTAATTCATCCACAATCCCACGTGAATCAGATGCAGTTCTCTATACCCACGCTGGCCCTGAAATTGCAGTTGCCTCTACTAAGGCATTTGTTACGCAAATAGTTGCGGTCTATCTGATCGGTTTGAAACTGGCACAAGTCCGCGGTGAATTATCTGAAGAAGAGGTTCGCGGACTCTATTTAGAAATGCTCGAACTTCCAGGCAAAGTTGAACAGATTCTTGAAACCATCGAGCCGCTTCGCGCTTTAACTCGTAAATTCTCTACAAATGACACAGTGCTTTTCTTGGGTCGTGGAGTTGAGTACCCAATTGCTCTTGAAGGTGCACTCAAATTAAAGGAGCTCGCCTACATTCATGCCGAAGGTTTTGCCGGAGGAGAGCTCAAGCATGGCCCGATAGCTCTGATTGAAGAAGGCACGGCAGTGATTGCGATTCTGCCAACGGCAGACGAACATGCCCTTGACGAGAAGATGCTGAGCAATATTCAAGAGGTCAAGGCGCGCGGCGCTCGAGTAATCGTAATCGCAGCCGAAGGAGCTGAAGTCATTGGAGCAGAGCACATCATCCGCATTCCAGTTGCTTCTCCACTTTTCCAACCTGTGTTGGCGACAATTCCGCTACAGGTCTTTGCATATGAAATAGCAGTTGCCCGTGGCACCGATGTCGATCAGCCGCGAAATTTGGCGAAGTCAGTAACAGTCGAGTAATTTTAAATTATGCAGACAGTTCTTGATCAGCGTCATCGCCAGATGCGCAAGGCGCTTAAATGGTCTGCCGCTCTTTTTGCTGGCTATCTATTTGTCACTGTGCAGGTATTGACTAATGGACCGTTGATTGAAATTGATCGATATTTCGATGATTTAGAACGCCCTCGCTTTACTGGGCTCTCTCACTTTGTTATCAGGAGGCTAGACGATCTCGGACTCCGTAGCGTCTCAGGAATTGCTCTGCTAATCGTTGCGATTTTTATCGCTCGCAAGTTCAAGACCTATAGACCCTTTAATTTAGGGCTCCTAGCGTTTCTATCACTCAATATTGTCGTTGGCTCCTTTAAATACGCGCTAGGTAGAACAAAGCCACGTGAAGGTTTTGATTTATTGCACGCGGGAGGAATGTCCTACCCGAGTGGCCATGCATCGAATGCGATTTTGATTTGGGGCATCATCGCCTATCTCATCTATCGCTATGCGCATGTAGATCGTTATCGCGGACGCCTGGCAAGTGCTGCAGTGGGACTGCTCGCCATGACCGTTTGTGTCGTCTCTTTGGTGCGCAACACACATTGGTTCTCAGACCTATTTGGGGGACTACTTCTTGGCGGAGCGTTACTGGTGTTGATTATCGCAATTGATCGCTTCTTTCCATCTGATAGCCAACTTCACTAGGCGCTAATAGACTCCCCGCCATGATTGATGGAATCGGCATTGATGTCGTTGATATTGCCCGGTTTCAAGAATCACTCGAACGCACCCCGGCGCTTCGCGAAAAGCTCTTCACTGAATCAGAGCGCAGCAAATCTTTGCAATCGCTAGCAGCTCGCTTTGCTGCAAAGGAGGCGCTCTACAAGGCGCTCAGCCCTGAGCAAGGTTTACCTTGGCACGATGCCGAGGTGATAAACCATGAAAATGGAAAGCCAGATTTTCTTTTTCGCGGACAGATTGCCGACTTGGTAGATGGTGCATCTGTGCACCTTTCTCTTTCGCATGATGCCGG
The DNA here is from genome assembly GCA_041169865.1 of Actinomycetota bacterium. Classification (GTDB taxonomy): domain Bacteria; phylum Actinomycetota; class Actinomycetes; order Nanopelagicales; family Nanopelagicaceae; genus Planktophila. Next base: position 4,621 of record JBEEIL010000013.1, read on the forward strand.
AATCGCATCTGCCATGGTGGTGATTGAAAGATGAGAGCAGAGGCAATCGTCGACCTCAATGCAATTAAATTTAATGTTGAATTACTGAAGAAAACCGCTGGTACAAAACTTCTCGCAGTTGTTAAAGCAGATGCTTATGGTCATGGGCTCGTTCCCGTTGCAAAGGCCGCTCTATCTGCTGGTGCAGATTATTTGGGAGTGGCGCTACTTGAAGAAGCGGTTGCGCTTCGCGAAGCTGGGATTACTGCTCCAATTCTCGCTTGGTTAGTTCAACCGGGATCTGACTTTGCCCAAGCGATTTCACTTGATATTGAAATTGCAGCGCCATCTCTAAAAGCGCTGGCAGAAATTTCAGAAGCTTCGCGAGTTGCATCCAAAAAGGCGCGAGTGCACTTAGAAGTGGATACCGGAATGACTCGCGGTGGATTTTTGAGTGAATGGGACCAACTCAGTGCAGAGCATGTAAGAGATATTGAGATTGTGGGAATTTTCTCTCACTTCGCTCGAGCTGACGAGCCTGAAGAGCAACAAAATCTGGATCAGGTTGCACGTTTTGAGCAGATGGCGGCAAAGATAGAGTCGTTAGGTTTTTCTCAAGTGATTAAACATTTATCAAACTCCGCTGCAACGCTAAAAAATCGTGCTGCAACTTTTGACATGGTGCGCACTGGAATCGCTATGTACGGACTCTCTCCAGATGTCACAACGCTAGGAACATCGGCAACGCTCGCTTTGCGTCCTGCCATGCAATTACGAGCCGCTCTGTATTTAGTCAAAGATGTCCCAGCGGGAACTCCAGTTGGTTACGGTGCAACAGAATCCACGACTATTGATACGCGCCTAGGTGTTGTCACAATGGGGTACGCAGATGGCATTCCACGAATTGCTCGAAAGGCTGGTGTGTGGCAGAGCGGAAAACGCGCTCCAATCATTGGACGAGTTTCTATGGATCAATTTGTTGTGGACCTTGGACCTGATTCAAAGGCACAATCAGGCGACTGGGTGGTTGTTTTTGGTAACGGATCACACGGCGAATACACCGCAGATGACTGGGGAGCAGCTTCTAGTTCAATTAATTACGAGATAGTCACGCGAATTGGGCCGCGTGTGCCTAGAATCTACTCGGCTCATATCTACTAATTACTCAACGGAAAATTGAAAGGTGTGACATGACTACTGGTTCTAGCTTGTCTATTTCACACCTAACCGTAAAGTTTGGTGGGCTAGTTGCCCTTGATGACGTTTTTCTCGATGTACAAAAGAATTCAATTGTTGGACTTATTGGCCCTAACGGTGCAGGAAAGACGACAATATTTAATTCAATTTCAGGTTTAGTTCCCGTATCTTCAGGTGAAATATCAATTCATGGCAAAAAAGTTTCCTGGCCAAAAAGTTATGACTTGGCCGGTTATGGCATTTCACGAACGCTTCAAGGAGTAGGTCTTTTCAGTGGCCTGACAGTTGTTGAAAATGTCATGATGGGTGCAAATATTGAAAGTGGTAGCAACTTTTTTAAGGATCTCTTGGGACTTTCTGGTCATGCAGAGAAGAAGTTACGACGCCGGGCTGAAGATGCTCTAGCCTGGGCTGGCGCGCTCGCGCTGGCTGACAAGAAACCATCTGAACTTACCTACCCAGAAACAAAGCGGGTCTCCATCGCGCGCGCACTGGTGTTGCAGCCATCCATATTGCTCCTTGATGAACCAGCTGCTGGTTTGGGACAGGACGACATCGATAGGTTTGCCGCGCTATTGCAACAATTAAAGGAACGTTGCTCCATCATTATTGTCGAACACCACGTGGACTTCATCGGCGAGATATCCGATCAGGTCTACGTTCTCAACTTTGGAAAAGTTATTGCAAGTGGCAGTTTCGATACCGTCAAACGAGATCCAGCAGTGCTTGCTGCTTATCTGGGTACATCAAGCCAGAGCGGTAATGATCAGTTAGGAGGTTCCTGATGTTAAAGATTGAGAACCTTACGACCTCATTTGGATCTGTCATTGCACTCGATGGCGTTTCGATTTCGGCACAAGAATCAAAAATTACAACGGTAATCGGTGCAAATGGCGCCGGTAAGAGCACCTTGTTGCGCACTATCTCTGGTTTGGAAACTTCTTCTTCCGGAACGATTACTTGGGAAGGTCGCTCGATTGTTGGGTGGAAACCCGAAGATATTGTCCGAGCTGGTATTGCGCATGTTCCTGAAGGCCATGCGGTAATTTCTGAATTAAGCGTTGAAGAAAACATCAATATGGGTTCGCTCTTTCGCCGCAGATCTCACAAGAGCGATGTCGCAGCTTCTCTTGATGAGATGTACCAACTCTTTCCACGTTTGCAAGAACGTCGCAAGCAATTGGCCGGAACCCTCTCTGGTGGAGAACGTCAGATGTTGGCGATCAGCCGCGCCCTTGTATCGCGCCCCAAGCTCCTACTTTTAGATGAGCCTTCACTCGGATTGGCTCCGCTCGTTGTCGAGCAGATTATTGATTGCGTAAATACTTTATGTCGCTCTACCGGATTAACAGTTTTACTCGTTGAACAGAATGCCAATACAGCGCTTGGAGTAGCCGACCATGGCGTGCTCTTGGCGCTTGGAAAGGTTGTAGCCGATAGGCCAGCAGCAGAGCTCAAAGCTGATGCCACTCTTCGCGCTGCATATTTGGGGTATTAATGGATACGTTTCTAGCAGCGCTCTTTTCTGGCACCTCGCGTGGCGCAATTTATGCACTCGTCGCTTTAGGTCTTGTCATTGTCTGGCGTGGAGCTGGCGTCGTTAACTTTGCGCAAATGGGGCAGGCGATGTTCAGTACATATATCGCATCTACCTTGATTCAAAATGGGAATTCCTATTGGGTGGGATTCTTTGTCGCTCTCGTGGCCGGTGCTCTATTAGGTGCGCTATTGGATATTTTGGTGATGCGCCCGCTTTCCAATAAGAAAAAGACTGAACTATTGAGTAGCGAATCCATGCGCGCTGCTGTTCCAGTAATCGCATCGCTAGGAATTCTCGGAGTTCTGCAGGCTCTTGCTGGAATTATCTGGGCGGCAGAAGAGCGTGGATTCCCAGCTCCAGCAGCTCAAGAAGGATTTGCAATTGGAGAAACGGTCTTTCCATTCACCTCTTTCGATGTCTTTGTCATCTCGATAGTTTTATTTACATTGATTATGACAACCTTATTCTTTAAGAAGACTGGCGTTGGTTTGGCGATGCGCGCGACTGCGCTCAATCAAGAAGTTGCTCGCCTAAGCGGTATCCGAACAAACTTCACTCGCACATTGAGCTGGGTAATTTCTGGAGCAGCTTCTTCATTAGCCGGCCTACTGATTACTCCAACATCTAACCTCTCACCGAATACCTTGGACTTAGTTCTTATCATTGGATTTACTGCTGCTGTAGTCGGTGGACTTGATAGCCCTGCAGGTGCGGTCATTGGTGGATTCCTGTTAGGAATGGTGATCTCATTTGTCACCTTCTATGCATCCCCAGAAGATGTCTTCCTCTCTATTTTGGGAGTCCTTTTGATTGTCTTGATTGTTAAACCGCGTGGAATTTTGGGCGGAAAGGATTCTCGACGTGTCTAGTACAGCGAAGAACCCATCGATTATTCGCCGCAGTTTGCGACGCACTCTTTTCTTTGTTCTCTTTATCTTGGCGATTGGTTCTACCTTTGAGCCCTATAACCAAGCACAACTTGCAGTGGTCTTGATTTACTTTATCGGCGTTCTCTCTATCACGATTCTCACTGGAACTTCGGGCCAGATATCTCTCGGCCAGGGCGCTCTCATGGCAGTGGGTGGTTATTGCACAGCGCTCTTAATGACTAATTACTCAGTTTCATTGTGGATTGCAGTCCCTGCTTCGATTGTGGGTGCAGGTATTGCAGGAGCGTTACTTGGAATTGCAGCTGCGCGACTTTCTGGCCCTTACCTAGCGGGTACAACTCTGGTTATTGCCTTAGCAATTCCTACCATCGCAAATAGATTTATGTCAGTCTTTAAGGGAGATGAAGGTCTTCCTGTAGATGTTGGATACCCACCGGCATGGTTTACAAATCTCTTCGGTGAACCCAGCTATGAAGAATGGCAACTATATGTAGCGCTACCTTTTGCAGCGCTCGCTCTCTTCTTTGCTTCAAATATTCTGCTATCGCGCACGGGACGTATGTGGCGATCAATTCGCGATCATGAAACTGCAGCGGCGCTTACTGGCGTGAACTATTCTCGCCAAAAAGTCTATGTATTCATCGTTGCTTCGATTTTTGCAGGACTCTCTGGCGCGCTCTACGGATTACGTGGCTTGGTGGGTCCAAGCGTCTATCCAGTTGCACTATCTCTCACGCTGCTCACCGCGGCAGTCCTTGGAGGAATTCGCAGCATCTTCGGAGCATTTATCGGCACAGTGATTGTTGTCTTCTTGCCGGATTGGATTGATCTGGCACTTGGTAATTTTGAATTGAGTGAACAAGTCTCCAACTTCATGCCAGCCTTGATTTCTAGCATCCTCTTGATTCTCACGGTGGTCATCAACCCTGCCGGAGTAGCGGGCGGAACCCATCTCCATAAGCATAAATAAATGTTATAAAGCGCTTTTTAGCAAGCAATTCGTCTGACCCCCGCGTGTGATTTGCGCGCGTCTGCCTTTCTTTTATTCACTTTAAGTTCGCCTTCAGTTAAAGTGAGGCCGTTCTAGCCCAGTCAGGGCTAGTGGCGGTCGGGCCAAATGGCGTGGCTGCGAAACTGACGAAAGAGAAAGAGTGAATGTAGTGAGAAATCGTGCATCTCTGTCTAAGCCATCACGCGGGCTAGTCACCTCTATTGCTGCAGTACTTGCCGGCGCGCTTGCGTTCTCGGCAGTGCCAGCTCAAGGTGCAAGTACACCTGGTGTGAGCGACACTGAAATTGTTTTAGGTATGCAACTTCCACAGACCGGACCAGCTAGCCCTGGCTATAACAAAGTAGATGACGCGATGCGCGCCTACTTTGATTATGTAAATTCAAAGGGTGGCGTTTACGGTCGCAAGATCACATTGGTTGTTAAGGACGATGCTTACCGCGCCGGACTTACAGTTTCGACCGCCTCTGCTTTGATCAATAAGGATAAAGTTTTTGCGATGGTTGGTTCAATCGGAACCCAGACACATATCTCTGTAATCAAGGATATTAATCGTCGCGGAATCCCTGATCTCTTCGTCAACAGCGGATACAGCGGTTTCTATACTGACCCAAAGAAATATCCAACAACTTTTGGTGGATTAGGTACCTACACAGTTGAAGCGAAGATCCTTGGAAAGTACATCAAGGAGAACTTTGCTAAGAACACTGTCGGTATCGTCTATCAGACCGATGACTTCGGTCGTAATACCGTTGAAGGGCTAGCCACTGCAGGAGTGACCTTCACCCCAAGAAAGACTGCAGCAACTTTTGTCGCAGGAACACAGGGTTCAGGCCTTGATGCACAGATGCAGCAATTAAAGGACAACAATGTTGATGTCGTTGTTGTTGGAGCAGTCGCTTCAGCGTTCGCTGCAGCCGTTTCATCCGCAAATAAGATTGGTTACAAGCCAGCTAAGTGGATTGTGATTTCAGTCGGTGCAGATGCAACAACCTTCCAGACAATTCTTGGCGCTCGCGGAATTGCTCCAGCAGTTTCAGCGGCCCTTCTTGCAGGAACAATCTCAGCATCACACGCTCCATCACCTGGTGAGGCAGATGATGAGTTCGTAAAGGCCTTCAAGAAGATCAATGATGATTTCAATAAGGGTCCAGATAAGCGCTGGGATAACAACGTTCTTCAAGGTATGAACATTGCTTACCTCACCACATCTGCACTCTTAGGAACTGGCAAGAACCTCACACGTCCAGCGCTCATTAGCTATGTCAAGAACAATGCAGCGAAGTTGAGCAGCGCAGCACTTGCGCCACTCGGTTATGGTGCAAAGACTCACGAGGCATACACCGGTTTCTGGATTGGCCAATACGATGCGACAACAGTCCTTCGTCCAGTTGATTCTCCACGTAAGGTCTGGACTACCGATTCAGGTAAGGGTCCAGTAACTGAACTTAAATACACCCGCCCTGCAATTGCAGCTGACGCTCTACCAAAGGTTGGTTAATCACATGAAACTGAGCACAATGCGTAAATCAATCGCGATTCTTGGAAGTGCAGCGCTTGTTGCAACTCTAGGAATCACTTCTGTACAAAGTGCAGCGGCAGCCCCTGTTTGTACAACAGCTGCAGGCGTAGAAACCTGTACTGGAACACTTGCAAATGGAGCTGGTTATGTATTTAAGATGCCAGCAAACTTCAAGGGAACAATGTTCTTCTGGGAGCATGGATTCCGCCCAACATACCCAGGCGTCTCTGCTGTTCCTAAGGGAGTAGAAGAAATCACTCCTGGCAACCAGATCACCAACAAGGACATCACTAAAGAGATGATGCTTGCTGGTTATGGCGTTGCAGCATATGACGGAACCGTTAAGGGTCTTCGCGGATGGAACAACACCTTCCGCGTTGAGATGCTGAAGGAAGTTATCGATACTGCTCTCGTCAAGTATCCAAAGATCAAGAAGAAGGTTGTCTACGGATCTTCACAGGCAGGTTCAATCATCACGCCATTTGTTGAGAAGTACCCAACCTATGCTGATGCAGTTGGAATCATGGCAGGAACAACTCCTTCTATCGCCAACTCAATCCAATCTGCTTGCGACATCATGTACATCTTGAGCGTCTTTGCAGATCCAACAATTAAGGGCTGTGCAGCTTTTGGCGTCAAGGGTGTTCCTGGACATCAGGCATCAGTTGCAGAGCTATTGAAGGTTGTTGCACTGCTTCGTGCATGGCAGGTAAACCTTGGTGCACCTGCACTTGCATACCCTGAGGCAATTAAGGCAGCAGGAATTCCTCAGCGCTCAGCGCTTCTCTTGACTGGACTCCTTACCGGAGTTCCAACTAAGAGCACACATATGGATGGAATCTCTACAAACGCTGTTATTCCTGAAGGAAGCATTAACGCAACCGTTGCTATCTTGCAGAATCTCGGAGAAGCAGTTGCAACCGGTGTACTTGCCGGACAATCAATCTCTGAAATCACCGGTCCTGGTTTCTACGACAACACCCAGACCAACTGGGCTTCACTTCTTGATGAAGCAGATTCAGGTCGTTACAACCTCGGACTTTCAGGTGATGAAGCAATCGCCGGGATGCTAGGAGTGCTTTCAGCAGCCCCTCGCGTAACTGGCAATGCAGATGCAATCGCCAAGTTCAAGGCTTTGGATAAGTCATCATTTACTTCAAAGCACCCAACAATTCTTATCGCTAACGAAGCAGATCGCCTTGTCTTCTCAGGCAACACTGCACGTTACGTTGATAAGAAGCGTGAAGTTTATGAAGCAGAGCTTGCTAAGTGGGAAGCTTCTAAGAAGGGTCCAAAGCCAATCTGGAACACACTTGCCCTCTACGCAATGACTCCAGAGACCTACACCAAGTTCACCCCAGCTGGTCTTCCTGATCTCACCGGTCCAGGATCACCATCAGGTGTTGGTCACCAGGCATTTACCAAGAAGCAGACAAAGGCATGGGTTGACATGCTTTATATCGCTGCTCAAACAGGAAAGGTTCCAACTGCAAAGTACATTGAGTACCTTGCAACAAAGGTTCCTTACCTCAATCCGGACATTGAATATCGTCCAGCTGATTTGAAGTACAACTTCTAATTAGTTAGTTCGGCAAGAAGGGCCTCGGAGATTTCCGAGGCCCTTCTTCCTTTATCCTCTTCTAGTGAAGATCGCGACAACCCAGCAGATGCATGAGTTAGGTCAACGCATTGGTCAGCAATCTCGCGCTGGAGATCTCATACTGCTCAATGGCCCACTGGGTGCTGGAAAGACAGTCTTGGTGCAGGGGATTGGCCAAGCTCTAGGAATTTCTGATGTCACATCTCCTACCTTTGTTATCTCTCGCATTCACAAGGCAGAACTTCCTCTGATTCACGTGGATGCCTATCGCCTTCTCGAGAGTGGAAACGCAGCAGTATTTCTCGATGATCTCGATTTGGACTCACCACGCGAAAGCGCTGTCACGGTCATTGAATGGGGCGGCGCAGAATCTGCACGGCTCAGTGATGAACGACTGGAGATCACTATCGATCGAACAAGCGATATTCGAGAAGTAACTTTCAATAAAGTCGGCGCTCGCTGGCAGGAGTTTTCAGTGTGACTATCTCATTAGCGATTGATACTTCTACATCTCGCACCGTCGTCGGTGTTATTGAAAATGGCCAGGTCATCTTTGAAAAGTTTCATGATGGAGCAACCGATCATGGCCGGGCCCTCTCTGAACTCGTAGGTCAAGCCTTGAAAAGTAGCGGCCCTGTTCATCAAGTCGTTGTCGGTATGGGTCCTGGTCCATTCACAGGGCTACGAGTTGGAATTGCTTTTGCACACTCCTTTGCACTGGCTCGGTCTATCCCAGTTATCGGTGTCTGCTCACTCGATGCTATTGCAATTGCAGAGAGTAATTACACAGTTGCCATTGATGCTCGCCGCAAAGAGATTTACTGGGCTCGTTATGAAAATGGGCTTCGTGTTGCAGGCCCGCATGTGAGTAAGCCTTCTGAAGTCGAAGGATTTATCTTTGATGTGTATCCAGATATGGCGAAGTTAGTTTCACTAGCCACAACTCAGAACGTGCGCGAACCTATGTATCTGCGCCGTCCTGATGCTGTTCCTACTGCGGAGCGACCATGATTACCTATCGTCAACCCATTGCGCTCGACATTCCAGTGCTAGCTTCTTATGAGAAAGAGTTGTTTCCATATTCGCCTTGGAGTACTGCGCAATTTAAGGAAGAGTTCGCTGGAATTCCTACAACAAGATTTATGTCGGTTGCTGAAACTGATAATCAGATAGTTGGATACTGTGGAGTCTTCCTGCCAGCACCTGGTGTTGAGGCTGATGTTTTAACTGTCGCAGTGCTACCTGACTTTCGCAGGCAAGGAATTGCTCGCGAATTTATGCGCCAGATTGGAGAATGGGCGAAAGAGCGCGGTGCCAGCGCCTTGATGCTCGAGGTAGAAAAGAGCAATAGCGCTGCGATTGAACTCTATAAATCGCTGGGTTATATGCAGATTTCGGTACGAATGGATTATTACGGACCCGGACAAGATGCCTTTGTCATGCGTAAGGAGTTCGTGTGATGGAACCTTTAGTCCTCGGAATTGAAACTTCTTGCGATGAAACTGCCATCGGAATCGTTCGTGGTCGAACACTCCTCGCCAACGTCATTGCCTCAAGCGTTGATGAGCATGCTCGTTTCGGTGGAGTAGTTCCAGAGATAGCTTCTCGCGCGCATCTAGAAGCGATGCTGCCAGCTATTGAACGAGCAGTTGCCGAGTCGAATATTTCTTTGCGCGACATCGATGCAGTTGCGGTCACCGCAGGACCTGGATTAGTCGGCGCTCTTCTGGTTGGAGTTGCCTCTGCAAGTGGACTTGCACAAGGATTGGGTAGACCCCTATACGGTGTAAATCATTTAGCGGCACATATTTCTGTGGACTACCTAACCCATCAACAACCGATGAGACCAACCATTGCGCTCCTTGTGAGTGGTGGCCATTCATCGTTGTTACAAGTCAACGAGATCACGGGATCAATCACCAAACTTGGTGCAACCATGGATGATGCAGCTGGCGAAGCTTTCGATAAAATTGCTCGAATTCTGCAATTGGGTTTTCCAGGAGGCCCTGCGATAGACCGTGAAGCTCAGACCGGATTAACAACTGCAATTGATTTTCCACGCGGCTTAACTACATCCAATGATTGGGATACGCGCCCATACGATTTTTCATTCTCGGGTTTAAAGACAGCAGTTGCTCGATACCTTGAAAACACACCGCAGTATGTTCGCGCTGATGTTGCCGCCTCTTTTCAAGAAGCGATTGTCGATGTGCTACTGCAGAAGAGTTTGCGCGCCTGTCGCGAAACTGGAATTGACTCGCTCGTGATTGCCGGGGGAGTTGCTGCCAATTCACGGCTGCGCGCAGTTGCAACCGAGCGGGCTGCGAAATTTGGCATTGAACTGCGCATCCCAGATCCCGGACTCTGCACTGATAACGGGGCGATGGTGGCGGCCCTGGGCAGCCTGATGGTCTCAGCCGGAAAACCTGCCACCCGTGGCGCCTTCGATGCAGATTCCAGCCTGCCGGTCGAACAGGTCAGCCTCTAGCTGGCCCAGCATCTTCAATTGGCCTCCACCTCGATTTGCTGGCGGGAATAAGCCGCCATAGGCTTGGCGTTAGCACTCTAGGGTCGACACTGCTAACGGCAGGACCACCCCCCGTAGTGGATTTACACCAAACGTATAAATAGCTAAAGGAGTACAACCATGGCAGTAGCCATTAA
>JBEEIL010000014.1:0-24301 GCA_041169865.1 Actinomycetota bacterium
ATCGCACTTAAAGATTTCTTCTTCATCATTGGGATCTGTGAATTCGACCCAGTCACGCGCGAAACCTGGCTTTATCTCTGACATAGTCGCAGAGCCTACGCGTACTCTTTCGCTATGGCTAATCAGGTAATTGATATCAAAGTTGGCATTATCGGTGCCGGAACTATGGGCGAAGCATTTATTGCTGCCTTGATTAGATCTGATATCGCGCCTTCATCTATTAGCGTTGTTGTACGTCGTCCTGAGCGCGGTGAAGAACTGAAAGAGCGCTATTCAGTAGTCGTTGAATCGCTTGAACAATCTTTAGCCACAAGCGATGTTGTGATTTTAGGCATCAAACCACAAGGTTTAACTGAACTTTTGCCGCAGATAGCTCCTCATATTAAAGCCGGCGCGTTAGTAATTTCACTTCTTGCTGGCAAGACTATTTTCACCATTGCATCTGGGCTCAATGGTCACTCATCGATTGCTCGTGTGATGCCAAATACGCCCACCCTTATTGGTAAAGGAATGGCAGGTTATTCACTCAGTGAAGGCGTGAGCGATGCACAGAAGAAATTTATTGAAAAGCTATTAGCAGCTACTGGGAAAGCGATTGAAATCCCCGAAGATTTGCAGAACGCACTTACCGGAACTAGTGGATCGGGCCCTGCGTACTTCTTCCGTTTTGTAGAAGCGATGGTTGATGGCGCAGTAGCAATGGGGCTAAGTCGTGAAGATGCAACAACGTTGACGATTCAAACAATTGTCGGAGCGGCGGCGCTATTAGAAAGTTCCGATGATTCTCCAGCTCGTCTTCGCGAAAAAGTTACTAGCCTCAAGGGAGCAACCGCCGAGGCGCTAGCTGTCTTTGATGGCGCTGGAATCTCTGAGATCGTGGCTAAGGCAATGGCAGCATCAGCACGTCGTGCAGGAGAACTTGCTCAATAATGAGAAAGTTATTTCTGATTGCGCTCACGGTAACTCTTCTACCAACTTCGGCTGCAGCTGCTCCTAAGGCAGTGCCGGTAAAACCACTTGAAATTGTGGCTAGTGGAATAAGCGCTGAGGGGCTATTGGCAGCAGGTAAGAATCTAGTTACATATGTAAATACCGGATCTATCAATTCCAATGTGGTTGTAACGGGCTTAGATGCAACAGGTATCCAGCAATGGGTAACGACTATTGATTCTGGGGTAGATGAAATTGTTACCGCAGCAACAGTTGATGCGGCGGGAACCATTTGGTTGGCAGGATCATCGGCCCTTGTCGCGCCGTCAGATACACAAACGGCTGTAGTTGCTGCTGAAAATCCTGATGGAGTAGTAGCCGAAGCCCTTCCACAAATTCGCCCAGATATGAATCAGATTACGATTTGGAAGCTCACACCGCTTGGCGAACTCGTTGGCACTTATTCACTTATGCAAAATTCTCCGGCGCTTGTGAGTGCGCTATCAGTTAACTCTTCGGGTATTTCATTAGTTGGTTCTCTTGCAGGCAGATCTTTTCTACTTTCAGCCGATAGCGCAGGTATTTTTAGTAAGCCGATATTCATTGGCACAAGTAAGACAACGCTCAACGCTGTTGTGCGTAGCCCAGATGGCACAATCAATCTTTTTGGTGAAAGTTCAGAGACTATTGGTGGAAAGAAGTTGGCCGGAACGCGAGATGGCATACTTATGAAAATTAGTAAAGCAGGAGCAATTGCGAATGTGGTTCGTAGCTCTGGCGTTAAAGCACAACGTTCATGGTTGGCTGCTGATTCAACGCTGGCTTTAACTGGTTATGTAAAAGTTGGAAAAGTTACGGAAACCGCATTTACAAAATTTAATTCATCATTTGCTCCAACCTGGACTATCAGATTTCCTTCGACAGGTATCTCGACAGTATTGAGCGCTGCCGGCACTACATATGGCGCACTCTCCTCAAACTCTGCCGTGAAAGGGATCTCTGGCTGGAAGCCGACATCACCAACGCTGCTACTGACAACCTTTACTTCCAAAGGAGTGCTCAGCGGTGCATACTCTGCAAACGAACTCAGCGCGCCACTATCGCTGGTCTATTCGCGAGACCTGGGCCTCTATGGGCTGGCTCGGGGAAGCGGAGAATCCGTTTCGATTTTTAGGCTGGGTACGCGGTAACCTTTCCCACCGCACGTTTTGAAGTATTCGATTTAAGAAAGAGTGTGACCTATGGGTTCCGTAATTAAGAAGCGACGTAAGCGTATGGCGAAGAAGAAGCATAAGAAGCTTCTAAAGAAGACTCGCATTCAACGTCGTAACGCAAAGTAATTTTTAACTTAGATTACTGAAAGCGGAACATCGATAGTTGGCCTTTAACGCCAGCAATTAAATATTTAACTCGATCGATAGTAACCCAGGCGGAAGATATTCCGTCTGGGTTCTGTTCTGATGTAACCAACTTGATAGTCGGAATCGCACGCACGCTATCGAGCACACAGAGCCTTTGCTGACAGTTGAAGGCGATCAGCGATCCATCTGTATTAAGGAATTTTCCGGGTGCGCCAAAGAGTTCGCTGCTAGCCGAGTTTTGAAGCGCAGGACTCTGTAATGGACTCCAGCGAATTTTAGTTGGGGAAGTCGGTGAGGTTGGCGCCGAATTAAGCCACGTTGCTTGAATGCCGTTTAGGGTTTTTGCAATTGAAACATCGAAACCGGTCATCGGTACTGCACCCCCGGAGGTATCGATGTTGAAATAGCTCCAATTTGCGCCAGAGAGCGTTGGTCGAGATGCAACCCGTACTTCACCGGAAGTTGCTTGCTTCTTCTGGTTGATTGTAAGAATTGAGTCGTAAACAACGTAAGTCATCTTGCCATCAAAGAGCGCTTTGAGATGGAAGGCAACATCGCCCATAGTGCGGCCATCGGTTTTGCGGTCGCCATCTACGAGTTCATAGCTCCATTGATTAGCACCTTTAATTTTGGTTGCGCCCAATAAAATTCCCTGACTTTCGTCGCGATAGAAAACTTGTACTCCGCCTGCACTTGCAACACAAGCGTTGGAGATGCTGACATCACTACCAGTGCGCACACGGACAGGATCTTTGTAGTCATTCACCTTGGGACCATTGCCATCAACGATTTCATGTGTAAATCTTTTTCCGTCATATGTGGCATAGCGCAGATCGCGTTCATCGCTATCCGCGTAAAAAATATGCAGTAACTGCTTTGTTCCAGAACCATTGACGCAGAGAGAAATCGGGCTCGTTATCTTTGATTTGGTCCGAGCGCCAGAACCACCCGCGCCATCTACAGTTGATTTTCGCCAGATCTTTCCATCCCATGAAGCGATGCGAAGTACACCGCTCTTTGAATCCGTATAGGCAACCAGCGGCTTTCCATTGAAGTTGATACTCGAGACACGGCTGCCGTCAGCGCTTTGATCGACAATAAAACGCTTCCAACCAATCTGCGGAATTACGGGGGCGGTAATGACTGCATCAGATGTTCCATTTGTATTGGAGGCAACGATGCTAAAGCTGTAACTGGTGCCATTTTTCAATCCGGTAAATGTAAGTGGAGAATCAGTCACGCTTTTGACTTGATTGGTAGTCAGATTTCGGACTGAGTAACTTGTTACCTGTGCCGTACGGGCATTTGCAGGGGGATCGAAGGTAATAATCGCTGAACCATCTGCAATCAGCGCGGTTGCGTTGCGCACGGGAAGAGGAATTCCTACAGCAACACCGACCGGCGGTTTGCGGCGAAGATCTTCAATCATTCCGAGCAATAGTGATCCTGGTTCACGGAAGATTTCTCCAGCATCAAGATTGGGAGTCATAATTGAATTGGCGCCAAGATCCTTGTATGTATTTTCATCAATATGACTTACAGATGAGCCATCTTCATATCTTGCTGGTGTGTAGAGGATTATCTTTTCTCCGCCATTTGCGGCGTTTCCATACTGTCCAGACCATAACAATGTGGATGTGAGCGCCTTGCCCAGTTCTATAGATGGTGAAGGCAAATCCGAAAGTCGCCTGCCATCGGGCAATTGTGCGTAGGCAGCGTATGGAGTTGGTTGCTCGATAGTGCCATATCCAAAAAATGGATCGTAAGAATCAGTAGAGAGAAATCCAAGCCCATGTGCCATCTCGTGCAAGAAGACTGAAGGTAAGTCATATTCATTTGCACGAGGTGTGCCATCATTTCGAGTATTCCAACTCGCGAGAGAATTAATTTGAATGACCATATCTGGGCTTTGTGGATCTAAATCTTTACCTGCAAGCGCATTAGCTAGCGCCGATGGATACCAAAGGCTTTGATCGGGAGCGCCATCAAAACCTGAGTAGTAATTGCCAGGACGCGCACTTCCGAGGACTCCCCATGTTCCTGAACGTCCCCATGTGGCATCGATAGTGATAGGCGCGCTCGAAGCAAAATTTGCTGCCCAGATATCTACCGCTGATTGAAAATCTCTCTTCGCCCATTCAGGAAAATTCTTGTAATTGACTACAAACTTTGATTTTGCTTCAAGATTAAAAACTTTTGGAGGCGTAGAAGAAGCGGTCCCAATCGTTTTGCCGGCGTAGGTGTGTCCCCAGACAGTAGATGGAGCGACTTTAAATTGTGAAAGTGATTGCGCAGGTGCAGGAAGTAGAAGCGCAAAAAGCAGAGAGAGGGCAAGAAAGAACCCACCTTTTCTCAGCAAAGGGCTCCTCATAGCAGGCAACGCTATCAGGGTGAGAGAATGCGGCCATGGTCACCGTTTACTCTCGTCACGGTTGTCATCTCTGCGAAAATGCTGTGAAAATTCTTGAGGGAATGCGCGAGGAACTTAACTTCACTATCGATGTCGTCTATATCGATGGTAGCGCCGAGCTAGAGAAGTTATATGGCCACCAAGTGCCGGTTATTCATATCAATGGCGAACACCATGATTTCTTTAAGGTCGATCCTGAGAGATTTAGATCTTCCCTTGAAAAACATCGTCGGCATCAATAATTCGATAGGCATAACCCTGTTCGGCCAGAAAGCGTTGACGATTCTGAGCAAAATCTTGATCGATTGTGTCGCGAGAAACTACGGAGTAAAACTTAGCTCCTCTTCCATCTGATTTCGGTCTCAAGATTCGACCCAAGCGCTGTGCTTCTTCTTGGCGCGAACCAAATGCACCCGATACTTGAATTGCAATCGTTGCTTCAGGAAGGTCAACAGAGAAATTAGCTACTTTCGAAACTACTAAGCAGGTCACTTCTCCACTTCGAAAAGCTGCAAAAAGTCGTTCGCGCTCTTTCTGAGGCGTGTCACCCTTAATGAGTGGAACTCCTAATGTTTCGGAGAGATCATCTAATTGATCAATGTATTGTCCGATAACGAGTACTTGTTCATTTGCATGATGGGCCACTAGCTCCTCAACAACATTTCGCTTGGTGCGCGTAGTTGCACAGAATCGATATCGCTCTTCAGGCTCTGCGGTCGCATACGAAAGCCGCTCTGTTTCTGTGAGGTTTACCCGCACTTCAATACATTCAGCAGGTGCGATGTATCCCTGTGCCTCAATCTCTTTCCAAGGGACATCAAATCTCTTTGGCCCAATGAGCGAGAAGACCTCGCCCTCCATTCCATCTTCGCGAACTAGCGTGGCGGTAAGTCCTAAGCGGCGGCGAGATTGGATATCTGCCGTGAATCGAAAGATTGGCGCAGGTAAAAGGTGTACTTCGTCATAAATAATTAAACCCCAGTCATGAGTATCAAAGAGATCAAGATGTGCGTACACGCCATTCTTCTTCTTGGTCATCACCTGATATGTCGCAATAGTGACAGGGCGAATCTCCTTCTTTGAACCAGAATATTCACCAATTTCATCTTCGTTGAGCGTGGTGCGCTTTAGTAACTCATCACGCCATTGACGCGCTGCGACTGTATTTGTGACGAGGATTAGCGTTGTTGCCTTTGCATGTGCCATGGCCGCTGCACCAACAATTGTTTTTCCCGCACCACATGGCAAGACAACGACCCCAGAACCGCCGTGCCAGAATCCCTCAGCTGCATGCTCTTGATACTGGCGGATCTTCCAACCATCTTCTTTTAGCGAAATCTCATGTGCCTGTCCGTCAACATATCCTGCAAAATCTTCGGCCGGCCAACCTAAACGCAAGAGAGATTGCTTTATTTGTCCACGTTGGCTGGGATGCACAGCGATAGTTTCTTTATCAATGCGCACTCCCAGCAGTGGGGCAATTTTCTTGGCGCGAATAACTTCTTCAAGTACTCCCGTATCTGTTGTTACAAGAATGAGCCCATGAACTGGATCGGCCTCTAAACGCAGCCTTCCATAACGAGACATGGTTTCAGCAACATCAACTAAGAGCGAATGAGGAACCGCATAACGTGAATACTTAATTAAGGTATCAATTACCTGTTCTGCATCATGCCCGGCAGCTCGTGCATTCCAAAGTCCTAGATTGGTAAGGCGATAGGTATGGATATGTTCCGGCGATCTTTCTAATTCGGCAAACGGTGCAATGGCACGACGGCATTCGGTAGAGAGAGCATGATCGACATCAAGCAGCAGCGTTTTATCGCTTTGGACGATTAGTGGTCCATCGGTCATGAGAGCAGATCCTTAATCAGCGCATGGAGAAAATCACTGCGTTCTTGCATAGAAGAGATACTGACCCATTCGGATGGAGCATGTGCGCCACCACCAACTGCGCCAAGCCCATCGAGAACGTGCGCTCCTGCAGCAGCTGCAAAGTTGCCATCACTTGCGCCGCCAACTTCAGCACATCCCAAAGGTTTCATTCCCATTGCTGCTGCAACTTTTTCAGCGCGCTCGTAAAGCGCTTTGGTTGATGATGGTTGTAGAGGAGGCCTATTAAGACCACCAGTAATTTCCAAACGCGCGGCAGGGTTAACTGCGGTAAAGCCTTTGATTGCGCGATCAACTCGCTCTAACTCCGCTTGAGAAAATGAACGGACATCGATATCTAGTACTGCTAAATCTGGGACAGTGTTGGTGGTATTTCCGGAATGCAGAAGAGTTGGAACAACTGTTGTTCCATGTTCTAAATTCTCTAACTGCCCTAGAGCGAGAATCGCATGAGCAATTTCAGTAGTGGCGTTAACGCCCTTTTCTGGCTCAAGACCAGCGTGTGATGCCAGACCAATAACCTTGATTTGGTACATCGCAGTACCTTTGCGACCAGTCTTAACTTTGCCATCGAGTGATGCTTCTAAAACTAAAACGGCTTTGGCCTTTGCTGAAAGTTCCTTAATGAGCGCCTTCGATGCGTGACTTCCAGTTTCTTCATCTGTAGTAGCAACTAGTGCAACTGATCCTTCAATTCCTTTCAGGGCGTACAAAGCTTGGATAAATCCAGCCTTCATATCAAATGTGCCAGGGCCACGAAGTACATCACCGTTAACTTCCCAGACTGGCTGGAAAGAACCAATTGGCCACACTGTATCGAGATGGGCCAATACGAGAACTTCTGGTTTCTCAGATCCCCACCAGAAGACGGGGCGACCCTCAATCTCTTTTATCTGTGCTGGAATACCTAAGACGCGAGTAGCAATATCACTGGCTAGTTGAACAACTTCTTGGCAGGCTTTTAAATCTTCACTAGGAGATTCGCAACGAACCAACGCTTCCAAGGCTGCCAACATAGGCTCAAGTCTGCCGTATTGAGTGGTTTTCTCGCTCGTCATAACGCTGCCACCCCAGTAATTCGCGCGATTCTAAAGGTTTGAACTTCACCGCTGGCGTGATCACGTGCCAGAAGAGAACCGGCAGAGAGTTTAAGTGGATCAATGATGCGATGTGAAACCAAACCGTTGTTATCTGCGTACCCAATTGAGAGCGATTTATTTGGTTGGTTTTGCAGATGGTCGCTGAGAAGTTCGAGAGTTTCATTTGCAGTTGTGCGTGGTAGTGAACCAAGAGCTTCTGTTGCGATATTGCGCATCGTGCTCTGCTTACGACTCGATTTTTCTCCAGTACGGAGTGCGCGGAGTGCACCCTCAATCTGTAATGAGTCTGGTCTCTCATATTCACCGATAATGCGCGGCGGACGAGCCTTTCCTTGTGCACGTTGAACACGTGGTCCACTCAGCAGCAGACCCTTCGCATCTTCTCCTGCAGGTAGATATCCATAACTGCGCAAGATATGCATGGCTTCTGCTGCATCAAATGTTGAAATTAATACTTCAGGAGCAATCCTTCGTAAACTCAAAATCTCTAAACGTTTATCTCCCATGATTTGGGCAATAAGCGCTGGATCTTCACAACGAATAAATGAAGCGGTATTGCCAACGCGCAACTTGCCATGTTTTTTGGCAACATCTGCAATGAGGTATTCCAAAGGTTGCGGAACAGGAGTCTTGGAAGTTTTTGTCAGGAACTTTGCAATCTCATCGCCAGTTCGACCATGATCTAACCCACGGCGTATGGAGCTCTCAGAAAATCTAAAGACAGTTGCTCCACCTCGAGATTCAACATCGGCAATGAGTGCCAACTCTTGAGCGACTTCATGTTCGAGGGGGCCAGGAGCAATTGCTGTGTTATCGCTTTGAATCAATATGTGATCAACGGTTTTTGGCAGGTCGCTATCAATAGCTGCGCAATCTCCTCCTTCGAGGAAATCAATTCCATACTGCGATACAACTCCTTGACCTGTAATTCCCAGCCATTCACACTCACGAATGGTCCACGCTAGGTAATCTCTTTGTAGTCCACCGGCACGCTTACTTGGCGCGAGCCAGAGCGCAGCTTGGTAGAGCGAATCAAAATCTGGCGCGATAGTTGAATTTTCTCTCAGAAGATCGAGCGTTAATCGCCTAGCGCTTGCAGCGTTTGCGCGATCGAGTTCCGGCCCTAAAGGAGCCACGTTCTTGCTTCCCTCTTTACCTACTAATCCAGGAACTCGAGATGATATGAGCCATGCGCTTGTGAGCGCCTGCCAGCGAGCAGAAGGAGTTTGCATCAACCAAATATCGAATTGTGTGGTTGGCAAGATTCGATCATCTGCTTCGATGGTCAATAAACCAGCGACGTAAGCAACTTCAGCGATAAATGCTGCACAACTTTCTTCAACACCGAGATGTAATGAAAGTTCTTTCAACTCACGCACTCCTAGTCCACCAGAGCGAAGCGCAGTTGCTGGCTCTTGTGCCCAGTAGTTAAGAACTTCTTCAGTCCAGCGAAGGAATGTAGTGATGTTGGCAATGGCTGCTAATTGAATGTTTCGGAGATCTCGTTTTCCACCCGTAATAGAAGGTTGTGCGACTTCTAACTCACGATGAACTTTATTTCCTCTTAAATAAATAGCCACTTCACGCGGTAAGACCACCGTTTGTTGATTAAAAGGAATTAAGAACCCTTCTTCCAGCAACCAAGCAACTCCAGCCGAAGGTTTTTTAATATCACTGATAGTTCCACGGGGAGGACCCCACACCATCGCTGAGAGAACTTTTTCAGCAGCAGCCGGCGCGTCATCTAATTTCTTTAACTTCAATTTAGCCATCGAATGTGGCCCAAGACCCGCTATCTCGTTACCAAGAACTTCTTTCAGGTTTGTTGGAGTACGAAGACCATCTTTATCGGTGTAAAGAAGCCCTCTTTCAATGAGTCCAGGAAGAACGAAGAGCGCTGATTTTTCGGTAAGCGCAACGACTTCTTTTTCGGAGAATGGCTCTTGCAATATTGCGCACACTTCAAGAACCTGTAATTGCCATTTGTTGAGCGCATCAACAGCGCGAGCCAAACTCGGCGCCGATGAAGCGCGAACTGCCAGACTTGCAATATCTGGCGGAACTGGAGTTACAAGATCTGGGCGATGAGTGAACATGGAAATAAGCGCCTCATCATCAAGTGCGCGCAAGTAGTCTGCGAAGGAGCGAATTTCCATAACCTGCCAACGATAGCCGTTAGTCGGGTGGCTCCGCTAATTGAGTGCCGCGGATTCCTGCCTTAGGTTTTAGCGTTTACGCGGAGCAAGCCAAGCAGCCATCGCAGCTATTCGACTCACGGCGGGCCCTAATAAGCGATTGAGATAACGCGCACGACGAAAATCATGAATCGGCCAACCCTCGGCAAGAGCTCGAATGCGCAAAATAGCATCAGGGTTAATTGCGCAAGGATTACCAACTGCTTGAAGAAGTGGAATGTCATTGTGGCTATCTGAATATGCATAACACTCTGATAAATTGAATTGACGCTCTTTTGCTAATTTCTCTATCGCAACTGCTTTCTCAACTCCATGAAGAAGTTTTCCTTCGAGTGAGCCTGTGTAAATTCCATCTTTGATATGAGCCTTACTACCAAGGGCTCCAGTGAGTCCTAAACGTTGCGCAATAATGTTTGCCATATCTTGTGGTGCCGCGGTTACCAACCAAACTTCTTCGCCTTTATCTAGATGTGATTTGGCGATCTCAAAAGTACCTTGCCAGATTTTTGGAGAGACGAATTCATCATAAATTTCTTCTCCAATTTTTTTAATATCTTCGACCGAATGCCCTCCTATGAAATCAGTGGCAGCATTTTGAAACTTTTCGATTACTTCTTTCTTTTCAGTCCCAGTCATTCGAAAACGAATATTGGCAACTACAAATCGCGAGATGTCAGCTTTGGTAAAAAATCCACGCTGATACATGCCTCGTCCGAGAAAGTAGAGTGTGGACCCTCTCACAAGGGTGTTATCTACATCGAAGAAGGCAGCTCTTTGAGCGGTGAGTGCCATGTCACTACCCTAGCGAAGAGAGCATGAGAGCGACGCTTTATGCTTATCACCATGAGTTCCACCGTTTATGTGATTCGCCATGGCGAGGTAGAGAATCCACAGAAGATCCTCTACGGACGTCAACCAGGCTGGCGACTTTCACAGCGTGGACAAGAAATGGCAAAAGTAGTTGGAGAATGGTCGAAGCCGCTCAAGCTTGGCGCGCTTCATGTTTCACCTTTACAACGCGCGCAAGAGACAGCTGCACCCATTGCTGATACGCATGGAATACAAATTCATACCGACGAGAGGCTCATTGAAGCCGCCAATGTGTTTGAGGGAAAATCTTTTGAATTAGGTAGTGGCGTTTTAAAACACCCTTCTGCTTGGCGCCATCTTTATAACCCATGGAAGCCATCGTGGGGTGAACCCTATGAGGAACAAATTTCTAGAATGTTGTCAGCGGTCTTTGATGCCAAGAAAGCAGCAGGAGGAAAAGACGCTATCGTCGTTTCGCATCAGCTTCCGATTTGGATTTTGCGAAGCGCGATAGAAGGGCGCAGTCTTTTACATGATCCCCGTAAGCGCGAATGCACATTAGCTTCGGTCACAGGAATTCATTTTGATGACGATGGAATGATTTCTGGGACTTCTTATGTAGAACCTGCAAAACATTTGTTACCGAAGAAATAAGATGAAGCGATATATACCCATTCTGATTACAGCGCTTGTGCTCACTGGGTGTGGAACAAGCGGAACTTCTCAAGCGGAAGAGAGTTTCATTGCGGGTAGTGGTGCGGTAACCACCATAAAAGAAGGCTCTCGCCAAAAAGCGCCAGCAATTTCGGGAATGACGTTAAGTGGCCAAAATTATTCATTTGCCGGAGGGCAAGTTGCTGTTGTAAATGTGTGGGCATCTTGGTGTTCACCATGTCGAGCCGAAGAACCAGCCTTGTCGGCACTTGCAAAAAAATATAGAGATGTTGCCTTTATCGGGATTTTGACTCGAGATAACCCAGTCAATGCTGAAGCATTTGCGCGCAATCGCGGAATTCCATATCCCACAATTATCGATGACTCAATTTTGGTGGGGTTCAGCAAATCACTTCCCGCTAATGCGATTCCAACGACTCTAGTAATTGATCGCAAGGGTTATGTCGCAGCGCGCGTTTCGGGCGCAGTTACGGTCGCATCGCTGACCAAACTTATTGAGGATGTGAGCGCAGAGTGAGGGATTTTGTGGTCAGCCATCTTCTCGACGGATTCTTGCTCACTGCCTTCCCGATTGCTGTTTTAGCGGGAGTTATTTCATTTGTATCACCATGTGTTCTGCCACTAGTTCCAGGTTACTTATCTTTTGCGGCAGGCTTTTCTCAATCGCGCGGAAAAGTCTTTCTCGGCTCGCTGCTATTCGTTGCAGGGTTTAGCGCCTTATTTGTTTCTTACGGTGCGCTCTTCGGAGAACTGGGCGCACGAATTGCAACTAATGAAGAGGACATCACGCGAATATTGGGTGTTACAACGATTTTGATGGGAGTAATTTTCTTAGGAGCTTTTCCCTTAATGCCAACAATTAAGCCGCGCATTTCCACCACGGGTGGACTCATTGGCGCTCCAGTGCTCGGTTTTCTCTTTGGAGTTGGTTGGACTCCATGTATTGGTCCTGCGTTGGCAAGTGTGCAAGCGCTGGCTTTTCAGGAGTCCAGTGCGGTGCGCGGATCAATTCTCTCTTTAGGTTATTGCATCGGCTTAGGAACTCCCTTCATTGCAACCGGTCTCTTTCTAGATAAGTCCCAGCGAATTCGTAAGGTTCTTCTCAAGCGGGGCGCACTGATTGCTAAAGCTGGCGGCATCCTTTTGATTCTGATTGGAGCCTTGCAACTTACTGGGCTGTGGACTGATTTAATGATTGAAATGCGCTCCTGGATTTCAGATTTCATACCGGTGATCTAATGAAAGAAAAGGTAGAAGTTCCCGAGATTGGTGCTTTAGCGCTCTTACGTTATAGCTGGCGTCAACTCACCAGCATGCGTACTGCACTCATTCTTCTCATGCTGCTTGGAATTGCTGCTATTCCTGGATCACTCATCCCGCAGCGAATCACCAATCCAATAGCAGTTCGTGATTTCTATGTAAGTGATCCCAATATGGCTAGGTGGTATGACCGCTTCTATCTCTTTGATGTCTATGGTTCTCCTTGGTTTAGCGCGATATACATACTTCTCTTTATCTCGTTGGCGGGATGTGTTCTGCCGCGTAGCGTGGAACATTTCAAGGCGATGCGCGCTGCCCCTCCAGCAACGCCTCGCCACTTAACTCGCATGGAATTCCATCAGGAAATCAAGACAACGCCAGAGGCAATGGATCGCGCTTCAGAATGGTTTGCCAAGAACCGCTTCCGGGTAAGGCGCGAAGGCGATTCGCTCTCTGCTGAAAAAGGTTACATCCGTGAAACTGGAAACTTACTTTTTCATCTATCGCTAATTTTAATTTTAGTCGGCGTCAGCTTTGGCGCGCTTTTTGGGATGCGAGGAGAAGCAATTATCAATGTAGGCGAGCGATTTATTAATGTCCCTACTACTTATGATTCTTTATCACTGGGCAAATTGAGCAATGAAAAATCTCTTGATCCATTTGAAGTAAAGCTTGATCGCTTTGAAGCTAAATATGATCCTCGAACAAATCAGCCTCGTGACTACACGGCCTGGGTTACAGTGACTAAAAGTGGCAAAAGTTTTAAAGAAATTCTGAAAGTAAATAAGCCACTGACCTTTGGAAGCTCGCGTGTTTATCTCCAAGCCAACGGGTATAGCCCAGTAGTTACAGTTAGAGATTCACAAGGAAATGTCGCGTTGCAGGGCCCTGTGCCTTTCTTGCCACAAGATGGAAATCTCCGATCAATCGGTGCAATAAAAGTCCCCGATGCGATTCCACCAGTGGGATTTGTAGGAAACTTCTTGCCTACTAATCAACGCACTGAGACTCAAGGATCAATCTCTATATTCCCCGAACTACTTGACCCGAAGCTTCTCTTTTCTATTTGGAAAGGTGATCTAGGTTTAGATTCTGGAGTCCCGCAATCTGTCTATCGATTAGATACAGCGAATTTGCAAAGAATTGCTCTCGGTTCAGTGAAGCCAGGTCAGACGTATACCTACTCTGAGGGCTCCATCACACTTGAAACAGTTGTTCCGTGGGTTAATTTGCAGGTCGTAAAAGATCCTGGAAAGAACTATGCGCTTCTGGGAGGTATCGTTGCGGTTCTCGGTTTGCTTTCATCTCTATATGGACGTCGCAGAAGAATCTGGATTCGCCAGACCGCAACGGGCGTTGAAGTAGCAGGTTTGGCAAAGAATGGCGTCCCAGGGCTTGAGGCAGAAATCGCAAACCTTATTGAGGCAGTGAAGGAAGGAAGAAAGTAATGACTACTTGGGCATATATTTCCAACAATCTTGTTTATGGTGCCATGGCAGTCTTCGCGCTCTCCTTTGTTGCTCATGCTTTTGAAACCGCCTTTGCAGTCAGGACTCCAGATTCAGCAGCGGCCACAACCGGCAATACGTTGGTAAAAACTCTTGATTACAAGCGAACCGAAAAAGCTGCTCGTATTGCAACTTCCTTGATGGCGTTAGCTTTCCTTTTGCTTTTAGGTGGTGTCATCGCCCGAGGAATTTCCAATCAGCATGTTCCCTGGAGCAATATGTATGAATTTTCAATTACCGGGGCTCTGGCATTTACTGGTGCATATCTAGTGGCGCTACGTAAATATGATTTACGTTGGCTTGGACTATTTGTTTCTCTAGCTGCACTTCTTACTCTGGGAACAGCGATTACTTTGCTTTACCGTGATAGCGCACCACTTGTACCTGCGCTTAAATCAACATGGTTGGTTATACACGTTGTCGCAGCAATTATTTCTGGCGGAGTCTTCCTTTTCTCCAATGTTGTGGCGGGCGCTTACCTCTATTTGGAACGGGTTGAATCTCGTGGCGGTCGACCACTGTGGTTACAACGCGTTCCATCCATTGAAGTTCTTGATCAACTTTCATACCGACTTGTCGCTTTTGTTTTTCCACTCTGGACTTTCTCAGTTATTGCTGGCGCTATTTGGGCAGAGAGCGCATGGGGACGTTACTGGGGTTGGGATCCAAAAGAGACCTGGGCATTTATTACCTGGGTTGCATACGCTGCTTATTTACACGCTCGCGTCACTGCTGGTTGGCGTGGACGCCGCGCCGCTTGGCTCTGCATCTTTGCCGGATCAACATTCTTATTTAACTACGTTTATGTAAATGTGTGGGGAACAGGTAAGCACACCTATTCAGGCCTGTAGAAATTAAAGGCTGCGCAGAAAGTCAGGGTCATCATCTGGAGGAAGAATCTTCTTCTTTCCAGGTTTTGGCCCCTTTGGACGACGTCCGCGACCAATAATCAAATAAACAATTCCACCAATTGGTTGCAAAAAGAGAATCGCTAGCAACCATCCCCATTTAGGAATTTTCTTTAACTGTGAATCATCGCGCATCGCGCAATCTATAAAGGTGTAAAGCGTAAGTGCCAGGGGCAAGAGAATCACTAGTGCACGAACCATATTTGAATTCTAGCCCTTTCCAATCAAGTGCGCTTCTTAACTAGAAGGAGAGCGCTAGGGCGAAGGTAAGAGCAAAGTGGAGTTGTAGTTGTCCTGTTTTTCCGAGAAGTGGAATGAGAGCCGCACCAGATGCGCCACCGTGCACTTCTCGAGCAATCGCCAGAGCTTGCGGGGCAGTAGCCAGCGTGAGAAAAGCTAGTGGATTTCCTGTGAGAGGAGCAAAGATGTAAGGAAGTACCAATAAAAGTATAAAGAAGCGCCGGGAGCGAGAGTCTCCTAATCGAACTGCCAAAGTTTTCTTTCCTACTTGAGCATCTTGTGAGCGATCTCTAATGTTATTTATCGCCAAGAGTGCACAAGAAAGAGACCCTAAAGAAACTGATGCAGCAAAAGCGGCAAATGAAAACTCGAGAGTTTGTACGTAATAGGTGCCGACAGTTGCAACAACTCCAAAGAAGATGAAGACAGATAACTCGCCAAAACCACGGTAACCATATGGCGAGTGACCACCTGTATATCCCCATGCAGCGAGTACTGAAATTGCACCAACAATCAGAATCCACCACGATGAGATTGCGGCGAGGAATAACCCTGCTATACATGCGATTGCAAATGAAAGTATCGCTGCGCGCTTGACTGCCGCAGCTGAAGCTAGCCCCGAAGCTGTCAGTCGCGTCGGTCCAATACGGATGTCATCAGTCCCACGGATGCCATCTGAATAATCGTTTGAGTAATTGACTGCAATCTGGAGCGACAGAGCCACAACTAGGGCAAGGAGAGCCTGCATGGGACGCCAATTACTACCTGCCAAAACGGTAGCAACAACTACAGGCGCGATGGCAGCTGGAAGAGTGCGTGGTCTAGCACCTTGAATCCAAATTTTAATTTGGCGCCTCCATAAAAAGTTCCTGCAGTCTCTTTCTATCTACCTTACCGATACCTATTAAAGGAAGTTCGGGAAGATAAAGGTAGCCCTTCGGCTTGGACTGGACTCCGAACTGTTCGATCAAATAGTTGTTTATTTCTTGCTCTGCAGGAAAACCATCACCTGCTACAGCTACATGTAGCGCATCTCCCCATTCGGAATCTTTTACTGAAAATGCAGCAAATGTTTTATGAGGATAGTGAGCGTGCAACGCACTTTCGATGGCAGACAGTGAGATGTTTTCTCCGCCAGAGATAATCACATCGTCAATGCGTCCTTCTACAACCAATTTTCCGTTTTCGATTCGCCCATAATCGCTTGTGAGATACCAATCATTATTGAAATTGGTTTCCCATAAAGTTTCTGCTCCAAGATACGTTGTCGCAAGCATCGCACCTTTGATGGCAATCTTTCTCTCTGGAGTAATTTCAACTTCGATTCCTTCAAGAGGGGAACCGTTGTAAACACAACCCCCTGAAGTTTCTGAAGAGCCATAAGAAGTGACCAGTTTGATTCCTGCAGCTTCTGCTTGTAGATGAAGGTCAGATGCAAGTGCCGCACCACCAACTAAGACAGCTTTGGCACCTTGCAAATGGCGTAAAAGCCTGTCATCACCATTAAGTGCACGAAATAGTTGTGTTGGCACAATGGCTGTGAAATCTGCATGCGGGTATTCGCCCTCAAAATGTCGAAGGTCGATTGGTTCTGTTCCTAGCTCAAGAGAGCGAATCAAAACGTTGACGCCGGCTATGTGAGTGAGTGGCAAGAAGAGCGACCACGTGTTTCCAAATTCTGCACCAAGAAATTTATTTGAAGCCTTTGCAGATGCAAGTAGCGCTGTACTGGATAAACCAACCTCTTTTGAAACTCCTGAAGAGCCAGTGGTTTTAACCACAGCACTGATACGTGGTGGCACTTGGGTGAATGCTGTAGGGGAGAAAGCTAGCGCTGGGCCATCTGAGACTAAGGTTTTAGCGATGCGAGCCATCAATTCGCGCAAGGTCCACTCAGGACTAACTTCGCGAAGATCTCGTTGTGCGTTCTGCTCCATTGCCCGCGTAGGCTATCGCTCGTAGACCAATTGGAGGAATCGTGAGCAAGCCGATTAAGCGTGATTTTGGTGACCGAACCATCCCTGCATGGGTGACTGGACCTGGCGGAGAATCATTTACAGATATCAAATATGAAATCGGCGACGGAATTGCAAAAATCACTATCAACCGCCCAGAGGTTCGTAACGCATTTCGCCCCCAGACAATCATTGAATTAAAAGCTGCATTTGATTTGGCGCGCGATAACGCGCAAGTCGGCGTAATTATTTTGACAGGACAAGGTGATGAAGCATTTTGTTCTGGTGGAGATATCAGTGTGCGTGGAGATGACGGCTATTTAGGTGATGATTCGCTTTCGCAGCAGGGCGTAGGAAGACTCAATGTTTTAGATTTGCAAGTTCAGATTCGCCGAACCCCAAAACCAGTTATTGCAATGATTGCTGGCTGGGCAATTGGTGGAGGGCATGTATTGCATGTGGTGTGTGATCTTTCGATTGCTGCAGATAATGCGAAATTTGGGCAGACGGGTCCAATGGTTGGCTCATTTGATGGTGGATATGGTTCAGGCTTGCTTGCAGCTAGCGTCGGTCAGAAGAAGGCGCGCGAAATTTGGTTTCTGACTCGTCAATATGATGCTCAAGAGGCGCTGTCGATGGGACTAGTAAATACAGTTGTACCTCTCAAAGAACTAGAAGCAGAGACCGTGTCGTGGTGTCGTGAAATGTTACAAAATTCGCCGCTGGCACTTAGATTGCTTAAAGCATCCATGAACGCTGCAGATGATGGACTTGCTGGGGTACAACAACTTGCAGGGGATGCAACGCTTCTCTTCTATTTATCTGAAGAAGGTCAAGAAGGTCGCGATGCTTACAAAGAGAAGCGCAAACCTGATTTCGGAAAGTTTCCACGACGACCTTAATCTCATGGATCTTTCACTGCTCGAAAGTATGCGCGTCATTGCGCTGCCAACAAAGACGAGTTTTCGTGGGATTAATATCCGTGAAGTAGCTTTATTTCAAGGTCCTGCTGGCTGGGGCGAGTTCTCTCCTTTTCTTGAATACGGAGATCAGGAATCTGCGCCTTGGCTAGCTTGCGCAATAGAGGCAGCCACACAGCACCGCCCGCATATATATCGAAGGGCTGTGAAAGTGAACGGCACCATTCCAGCGCTCAATAACTCAGCCGATATTGAGCGGATTGTTGAGGCCTTCCCGGGAGTTGAAACCATTAAAGTCAAAGTTGGCGATAACTTGTCAGAAGATATTGTGCGCCTTGCAAAAGTGAGAACGATGCGACCTAAAGCAAAGCTACGTATTGATGTTAATGGTAGTTGGACGGTAGCAGAAGCAATTACAAATCTTCGGGTTATTTACGAGAATATTGGACCACTTGAATATGTTGAGCAGCCATGTAGAACGATTCAAGAATTGCGAGAACTCAAAGAGAAATTGCTGATTAATTTCAAAATTGCTGGCGACGAAGTTTTACGTAAAGCAAGCGATCCATTTGCGATAGATCTCAATGGTGCCATTGATGTGCTGATGCTCAAAGTTCAACCTCTGGGGGGAATCGTTAGAGCTCAACAATTGGCAGAACACCACAATCTTCCTGTTGTGATCTCAAGTGCGCTCGAGAGCGCAATAGGAATTCAATATGGCTTATATCTAGCTGCATCATTTCCTCACATGGATTTTGATTGTGGTCTCGGCACTGGCTCGCTACTTGCAGCAGATGTAGCCCAACTGCCAATCGTTGATGGTGAGATTGAGATTAGCGAGTTTGAACCTGTATTCAACGGTTATGAAGTGGCGCCCGACCGTTATGAATGGTGGAAGAATCGTGTCATGAGAACTGCGGAGCTACTTTGATGAATCCAGCAACGCAATTAGCGCGCGTCATCGTTCGCCAGATAGTGGAAGCTGGAATCACTGATGTAGTTATTTCCCCTGGATCTAGAAATGCACCGCTCTCTTTGGCTTTTTTCCAGGCTCACAAGCGCGGCTTGATTAAGTTGCATGTCAGGATTGATGAACGCACTGCAGCGTTCTTTGCACTTGGCGTTGCCAAAGCATCGGGTCGACCAGTGCCTATTGTTTGCACAAGCGGAACAGCAGTAGCCAATTACCATCCTGCAGTTTTGGAAGCTTCACATACAAATACTCCGCTTCTGGTTATGACAGCCGATCGCCCCGCATCACTTCGTCGAACGGGCGCCAATCAAACAACCGAACAAGCTCGCATATTTGGGAAGGCAGTGCGTTACTTTGCAGATATCTCTGGAACTGCGTATCCGATGGAGCTGCCACTTAATTCGCTACAGTCAGGACCAGTACATCTCAACATTCAATTTGAAGAACCGCTCCTTGGAGATAGCGATGAGAGTTGGTTAGAAAAACTCTCTGTGAATCCACCGAAGGTATTTGATCGTAAAGGCTCCGGAACTTTCTATACAAAATCAACTCGGGGTGTTTTAGTTATCGGACATGACCGAGCAGGGTTATCTATCGATGCGGTCAAGGACTTTGCAGAAGAGTTGAACTGGCCAATAATTGCTGAAGATACACTCACTTTTGAGAGCGCGATTTCACATGCCAGCATATTTCTAACCTCGCGCACAATTGCTGAGGAATTGAAGCCAGATACTGTTGTCGTAATTGGTAGAACCACATTATCAAGATCAATAAATTCTTTTATCAAGAGCGCACGTAAAGAGATTGTGATTGATCCGCGCATAGCGACAGTTGATTCAGATCGCATGGCCGATCAAAAATTCCTACAACTACCGAAGCTAGAAATATCAGCGCCAGATGCTGAATATAGAGATAAGTGGCAGAAGTACTCACAGCGAACTACAAAACTGGTGCAAGACATTTCACAATGGTCTGAGGCGCTGATCGCCCGCGAGATTGGATCAACTCTCTCCAGTGGAACATCACTCTTTATCTCATCTTCACGACCAATCAGAGACCTCGAGGCCTTTGCTTGCGCAAGAAGCGGAATAGAAACCTTTGCCAATCGTGGACTAGCTGGCATTGATGGCAATATTTCGACCGCCTTGGGAATTGCTTCTCAGCGCAAATCAACTATTGCCGTTCTAGGCGATTTAGGCTTTTTACACGATCTGACAGGTCTCATTCACAATGAAGATATCAATCTCAAAATATTTGTGATTGATAACAACGGTGGAGGAATCTTTTCAACGCTTTCTCAAAGGGGTGTCGCTGGATTTGAAGAGGTATTTGGAACTCCTCATAACAGAGATATCGCCGCAATTGCTCGTTCACTGGGCGTGTCGGCAAAGACCATCTCGTCACAATCAGAGTTGAATTCCGAATTAAAGACACCTGTCAGCGGTATCAGCGTTGTTGTAGTTACTGCACCAGATCGCGATACGACTGCAGATCATTTAAAGAATATTTACGCCAGCGTCGATTCAATGTAGCGCAGAGCGCATCGCGATCATCTTGGCGCTGCTCTCTTCTAACTCTTTTTCAGGGTCCGAACCAGCAACAATTCCACAACCAGCAAAAATTCTGATTTCGCGTTCCTTAATCTGACCTGCACGTAGCGCGATCCCTAGTTCGCCATCGCCGCTGGCATCAATCCACCCAACCGGACCCGCGTAGCGCCCACGGCTCATACCTTCAATCTCAGAGATGATGTCAAAAGCTACATTTCGCGGTGTTCCACAGACAGCGGCAGAAGGATGCAAACTCTGTAAAAGTGAAAATACATCTACATGCTGTTTGCTCTCAATAAGTGCCCCAGTTACATCTGTTGCTAAATGCATCACGTTGGCAAGGTGCAACACAAATGGAGATTCAGGAACATTTGTCGATGAGCAGAATGGTTCAAGTGCATCTGCTACAGATCTCACTGCATATTCATGTTCTTCCAAATCTTTTGAAGATCTGGCAAGGGATGCCGCGAGTGCTAAATCTTTTGCATCATCGCCGGTCTTTGGAATAGTTCCTGCCAGTACACGCGATGTGACCATGCCACGAGAAAGTCGCACTAAAAGTTCAGGAGTTGCACCCAAAAGACCAGCAACGGCGAAGGTCCAGGTCGATGGATATTGATTGGCTAATACCTTCAAGATTGCGCGTTGGTCAATTTCACCATCTGAGGTAGCCCGTATATCGCGCGCCAGAACAACTTTGTCGACTTCCAGCGCTTCAATGCGAGAAATCGCTTGCGCTACCCGCTCTTTCCACTCAGAACTAGAAAGAGTGCCATCACTAAATGTCACGGCGCTCTGCGAAATCTCTAATGGGCTTTCAAGGAGTGCAGGTTGTGCACCATCACCAATCCAGGTAATCCAAGAGTTACCGCCTTTTACGCCAACAATTACCTTTGGAATTATCAAAACAGATTCTTCATTGCGATCAAATGAAAATGAAGAAAAGAGCAGCGGACCAGTGCCACTGCCATGTACATGATTAGCGATTGAAAAAGTTTCCAGATGTTGATGCCACCAATTGCGCGCTTGAGCAAAGCGATCTCGCCCGGTCACTGTGGTTGTGGCATGTACGCCCCAGGCCACAAAGCCTTCACCACCGCGCACCCACGAAAGCGGCTGATTATCAGGAAATAAATCCAGGAGAGGAAGATGTTCACCAAGACGAGTCGTGGTGACGGGAATAAGCGCCGCCATTTATTGATGAATTGTTCGAGAGATTTTTCGCCAAATAAGCGGTAGAGAAGTAGCTGCAATTGCAATTTTAAGAATTTCACCGAGAAGAAACGGTGTTAAACCAGCGGCAACTGTTGCAGACCATGTGAGATCAAGAGAAGAGCGCAACCAAAGAAGTCCAAAGGTAAAGATGATGAGATCACCGAGTAAGAGCGCAGGAAAAGATGTACGGAATTTTTGATCAGCTTTGCGATCTGCTAAGTACCCAAGTACAAATGAGGCAACCAGCATTCCTAGGAGATATCCACCAGTTGCGCCAACTACCTTTTCAATTCCGTGGGTAGACCCAGCGAAGATGGGAGCTCCCGCAATTCCGGCAAGCAGATATGTGGCAAAGGTAAGAATTCCGAAGCGAGCGCCATAGGTAGTTCCAATTAAAAGCACTGCCAGAGTTTGTCCGGTAACGGGAACAGGAGAACCTGGAACAGGAATCGCGATTTGGGCGAGCGCTGCAATAAATCCAACGCCGCCAACAATAAAGAGCGCTTGAGTCAGCGCGGTGCTGCGAGGAAAGACAGTGGCGCGCAGTGAACCGGTATTGGCATGAAGTGACATCGCAGCGACCTTTCGTAAGCTCTTTAAGTTGTGCGCGAAGCCTACTCTCAGGGAGAATGCGAACATGTCACGCGCCAATATGGATAAGAATCCAGATGAAGTTGCCGCCATGTTTGATGGCGTTGCGAAGCGCTATGACCTTGTTAATGACTTATTGAGTCTGGGCCGCACAAAAGCCTGGCGTAAAGCAACTACCAAAATTATCGAGCCCCGCCCCGGGATGAAGATCCTCGACCTTGCAGCAGGAACCGGGTCGAGCTCCGAGCCGCTGGCTGCAGCTGGCGCCGAGGTCATCCCTGCAGATTTCTCGGAAGGAATGTTGGCCGCAGGCCGGAAGGCTCGCCCGCATCTTCGCTTCACCAAGGCCGATGCCCTGAACTTGCCCTTCGCTGATGGAGAATTTGATCTTGCCACCATCTCCTTTGGCCTACGCAATACCCAGAAGACCGACCGAGCGCTCGCGCAGATGCTCCGCGTCACCAAGCCTGGTGGCTACTTAGTTGTTACGGAATTCTCCAGCCCGACCTTCGCCCCTTTCCGGGCGATCTATACCAACTACCTGATGAAGGCCCTGCCAGCGGTGGCCCGTAAGACATCCTCAAACCCTGATGCCTATATCTACCTGGCGGAGTCCATTAGAGCCTGGCCGGATCAGCGGGCGTTGGCGGCGCAGATTGAAGCGGCCGGGTGGGTAGATGTCACCTGGAAGAACCTCACGGGTGGAGTTGTCGCAGTTCACAAAGCGCGCAAGCCATAACGGTTTGATTGCCTTGGCCGAACGCTTAGGATTTCGCTCGTGAGCGCCAATCCATATATCCCAATTCTGGTTATTTTCGCCATTGGCCTTGGATTTGCAGTCTTTTCAGTCGCCATCGCAGCTGTGACAGGACCTGCGCGCTATAACCGCGCCAAGCTTGAAGCGTATGAATGTGGAATCGAACCATCGCCACAAGCGCTCGAAGGTGGACGCTTTCCTGTTAAGTACTTCCTTACTGCGATGCTCTTTATCGTCTTTGATATCGAAATCGTTTTCCTCTATCCATGGGCAGTCACCTTTGATCAACTTGGACTATTTGGATTAGTTGAAATGGCAATCTTTATCGGAACAGTCTTCGTCGCATTTGCATATGTGTGGCGTCGCGGCGGATTGGAATGGGATTAATTCGTGGGCCTAGAAGATAAGTTACCGAGCGGAGTTCTGCTCTCTACAGTTGAAGGTCTTGCTGGCTATATGCGCAAGAGTTCAGTGTGGCCAGCAACATTTGGTTTGGCTTGTTGTGCAATTGAAATGATGGCGCTTGGTTCTGCGCCGAAGCACGATATCTCTCGTTTTGGTATGGAGCGCTTCTCTGCATCACCTCGTCAAGCGGATCTGATGATTGTGGCAGGCCGCGTTTCACAGAAGATGGCGCCAGTTCTTCGTCAGATTTATGATCAGATGACTGCGCCAAAGTGGGTTATTTCTATGGGCGCATGTGCATCTTCCGGTGGAATGTTTAATAACTATGCAATTGTGCAAGGCGTTGATCACATCGTTCCAGTAGATATTTATCTGCCTGGCTGCCCACCACGTCCAGAACAGTTGATGGATGCAATCATCAAGCTCCATGCACTTATTAGCGATACAAAGCTCGGTCCAAATCGTGAAGCGATCATCAAGGAAGTAGAACTTGCTGCGCTCAACGCCAAGCCAACTATCCAAATGAAGGGGCTGCTGGCGTAAATGACTCAAGAACAGAGCGGTATGTTCGGCGCTTCAGGGACCGGAGATACCTCAGGTTATGGCGGCCTGGTTCGCCAAGCGGTCTCATTCGGTTCTACCGAA
>JBEEIL010000015.1:0-17178 GCA_041169865.1 Actinomycetota bacterium
TCCCAACATATCGAAGGAATAGTAAAAACATATGGCAACAGGCACAGTTAAGTGGTTCAACTCTGAAAAGGGTTTCGGTTTCATTGCAGTTGATGGTGGCGGACAAGATGTATTCGTTCACTACTCAGCTATCCAAGGAAACGGATACAAGTCTCTTGAAGAGGGTCAGTCAGTTTCATTTGAAGTCGTCCAAGGTCCAAAGGGCCCACAGGCTGACGCAGTAACTGCTAACTAATAAACAACTTACAAATAAAGCCCGCTCAAGAAATTGAGCGGGCTTTATTTTTTACTACTTTTTCGGCTCTGGCGGAATTTCGCCAACTTTTTCACGCTGAGCGTTAACTTCTGCGACAGGTGATAAATCTTTTCCATTCTTCCAAGCATTTAAGTACTTCCATGGAAGTACCGCGCCGCGTCTGACCCACCACGTTCCTTCGGGGGTTGGCCAAGAAATTCCAAAGTGTAAATGTGGAGCAGTTCCACGAGCGCTACCTGTTGATCCTACTGATCCCAATAAACGTCCAGCCTTAACAACTACTCCTGGTTCAATACTTGCAGGAATAGAACGTAGATGTGATCCGTAATAGCGAACGCCATCGTCTCCAATAATTGAAACTGAGAGACCGCCACGATCAATTCCTAGATTAGTCTTTCCGCTCCAGCGGTCGACGCGATTGACCTCATCAATAACACCGTTTGTGGGTGCAACAAAGCGGCAGCCAGCTTTAGCCAAAATGTCAGATGCTGGATAGTCGTGGTGAGCGCGCGTGTAATTGACTTCGCAATTTGCAACGGGAAATACGTAAATTGGCGCAGCCTGCGCGCTGGGAATTGTTGTAAATAGCAGAGTAAGAACAAGTAATTTTCTCAACATGGCGCAGAGCCTAACTAATGGATACTCAATTTTTGAGCGCGGCGCGGTCAAGTTTTGCTGTGACAATCATGTGAGGAACTGTGAGCGCCCAGATTGTGACCAAGGTCAACCATAGAAATTCGTCGGTAATGTCATCGCGAGAAAATCCTGCAAGAAGGAGAACGAAAATCAAAGTACCGAATAGCGCAGGTAAGCCCGGAACCACTGCTTTGCGAAATGCTCGTCCTGCATCACCTCGTTCGTAAGCAGCAAGTGACCCTGGAAGCAGTGATGTAAGTCGAGCCGTATGACGCATCGCATGCCAGCATCCAAAGTAGACAGCAAAGGCAACGAGCGGCGGAGCGATAGCTGCGAGCGCTGCCAAAAGTGCAAGATCGATGCAGTCACGGTAACGCTTACGCGATGCCAAAATCAGAAATGAGATTGTTGCGATTGCTGCTACCGCAATTTGTATTTCTCCTGTGTAGCCATAATGCCAATCGACGAGGTTGCTATTTACCTTTTCCAGCGCTTCAGTGCTTCGGCTATTTACAAGTGGAATGATTACAGGCAGTGCTCCACCCGCACTTGCATATGCCCATACTGGGATATGTGAGCCGCTTCTAACCTTAAGGCGATCCAACTCTGCGATAAATGCACTATCGCCAATACCAAAATGAGTTGCACTCATAAGAACTACAGCAATAAAGCCCCACACATTCCATTGCAAAATTGCCCAGATTGCAGCGAGTGCAACCGCAACGTAAATGGTGATGAAGAGCGCCATTTTGAAGGGCTGTGCCTTCGGAAGCGTTACCAAGTGGTCAAGTGCGCCATGTGGAATTCCCACCGCAAGGGCAATCACAGCAAGGGCTACCTGCCAGTTGAGCGAATCACTTCCGAGCCATGACGAGAAAAGCAGCGAGAGAATGATTGTTAACGCAACAGCTGCAGAGGAAAAGGTGCGTACCCGAGAAAAGGTTTTTAACTTTGCTGTGTCCACGAACGCCACAGTAGCAATTTTGCCCCCTGTCTATGCCAAAATTCGAACATGAAACAGTGGTCGTATATGGCGATGCTCATATTCACCTTCTGTGGTTCCGCATGGCTTGAGATCTACCTCAAAGTTGGAGTGCTCAGGCGCATTAAACGAGTTGCAATAAGCGTGCTCCCTATCAGCTTTCTCTTTCTGGCGTGGGACGCCTATGCGATTTCACAGGGCCACTGGTTCTTTGATCGTGAGCAAATCCTAGGAATCTACGGGCCGCTCGATATTCCACTTGAAGAGTATCTCTTCTTCATTATTGTTCCGATGGCTGCGATATTCACTATTGAAGGTGTGACAACAGTTAAGCCTCATTGGCGAAAGGATGAATTCGGCGAATGATTTACTCCGATATCGCCATTCTGGCCTTCGCGCTTGCTGTCATGAATGACCTATTTGGTTTTAAAACTTCTATGCTGACTCGTCCTGCTTTTTGGACATCTTATGCAATTATTTTGCCTTTCCAATTCCTTACAAACTGGTGGCTCACATCTCGCAACATTGTCATGTATGACCCAGATGCAATTATCGGGGTGCGCTTCTTTTCCGCGCCAGCAGAGGATGTCCTCTTTGGCTTTGCCCTATTACTCAGCGTGATGGGGCTCTGGGAAGTATGGGGACGTAAAGGCTTTCAGCGCCACTAATAATTATTGTGCGTGCGCTGCTGCAACTGCTGCGTACATGATTTTTCCTTCATGCACGTTCAGACCTGCAGCTAGCCCAGCATCATCTTCGCAGGCTTTCTGCCATCCCTTATTGGCGAGCGCCAATGAATATTTCAGGGTTGCATTAGAAAGAGCTGCAGTAGATGTTGCTGGTACTGCACCCGGCATATTTGCGACGCAGTAATACAGTGAATTATGAACTTTGAATGTCGGATCAGCATGTGTAGTTGCACGTGATCCTTCAAAGCAACCACCTTGATCGATTGCAACATCGACAAGCACAGAACCAGGCTTCATCTTGGCAACCATGGCATCAGTAACCAACTTAGGTGCCGCAGCTCCCGGAATGAGAACTCCTCCGACAACGAGGTCTGCCTGCATGCAATGTTCTTCGATTGAATATGGTGAAGATGCAACGGTCTTTACTTGGCCATGGAACATCTCATCAATTTCACCCAAACGCTTCAAATTGATGTCAAGCAGAGTTACATCAGCGCGCAATCCGATCGCCATAGCAGCGGCTGAGACACCAACGCTTCCACCGCCAAGAATTACAACCTTTCCAGGAGCAACTCCAGGCACGCCACCGAGTAGGACTCCACGCCCACCGTTTGGTCGCTGTAGCGCGGCTGCACCAACCTGAATCGACATGCGTCCTGCAACTTCTGACATGGGAGCAAGTAATGGCAGGAAGCGATTGACCTCAACGGTTTCGTAAGCAATTGCAGTGATGCCAGATTTAACGATTGCATCTGTGCACTCGCGAGATGCTGCCAGGTGGAGATATGTAAAGAGAATCTGCCCCTTGCGCATGCGATGGTATTCCTCAGCAATAGGCTCTTTAACTTTAATGATCATCTCGGACTTTGCCCATACTTCATCGGCTGTCTCGAGAATTGTTGCTCCAGCTTTTACATAATCGCTATCGGCAATAGCAGAACCTACGCCCGCACCTTTTTCAACAAAAACAGAATGCCCTGCAATGACGAGGGAGTGAACTCCTGCCGGTGTGGTTGAAACTCGAAATTCATTATTTTTTACTTCTTTTGGAATACCGACAAGCACAATAAGCTCCTAGATCGCGTCGACGTTGACTGCTTTGGACTTACCTGATGCTACTCCTAGATTGCGCGAAAATGAAAAAGAAGACCGCTTTCAGGTTTGAGAATAGGTAGTTGCAACCCTATATGTGCGAAATGATCACCAGTCATGGTGACGCTTGGCCACCAGCCAGGTCCGCGTTTTTGCATAAAATCACTAGAGCTGAGTTCTTCTACTACTGTGACTTGATAGACAGTTTCTTTATCAAGTCCATCAAAAGTGGCCAAGGCTGGTACAAAACCGTCGATAGTGGACAGTTGCATATAGGTAAAGATTGCTTCTTTTTTATCTTCGGAAACAGTTCCATACAAATATGCGTTATCAACTATCT
This sequence comes from Actinomycetota bacterium, assembly GCA_041169865.1. Classification (GTDB taxonomy): domain Bacteria; phylum Actinomycetota; class Actinomycetes; order Nanopelagicales; family Nanopelagicaceae; genus Planktophila. The sequence continues at coordinate 3,996 of JBEEIL010000015.1, forward strand.
CATCGCTACGGACAACGCTTCCCGAATGCAACAACCCGCGATGTTTCTTATAGAAATCTACATATGCCCTCAAAACTTGAGTCTCTTGATCAGTTGCTTCGCTGATGTTCCATTCGATTCCAGCATGTCCAAAGAGCGCGTTAAGGGCTCTAAAAATAATTGAATGTGTGCGGTGCGTTTGATGGCTCACCGTTGGACCGATGTGAGTTCCTAGGAACTCTGGCGGAATCACCAAGCCAGTCCAGCGTTGAATCTGTTGTCGCTCTAAAGCATCGTTTTGGTCCGACGTCCAGAAACGATCTGCATGTTCAACCATGCCGAGATCAACGCGTCCCCCACCAGAAGAGCATGACTCAATTTCTAATCCAGGGTGGCGGCGCTTGAGTTCATCAAAGAGTCGATATATAGCTTCAGTCTGTTTATGAACGACGGGGCGCCCATCTGAAATTGGATCTGTGAGATGACGATTGTGATCCCATTTGATGTAGGCGATGTTGTTTTCGCTAAGAACTGCATCAATCTGAGAGAGCACGTGGTTGTAAGCGCCCTCTTTGGTGAGATCGAGTACTTGCTGTGTGCGACCTTCGACGGGGATTCTTCCTGGCTCTTGCAGAATCCAATCAGGATGGGCGCGGTATATATCCGAATCGCGATTGACCATTTCGCCCTCAAACCAGAGACCGAATTCAATTCCCTTATCGTTGATGTATTGAATGATTGGGCCTAAACCATTTGGCCAGGCTTCTGTGGAGACTACCCAATCCCCCAAGCCAGACTTATCGTTACGGCGAGAACCAAACCAACCATCGTCGAGTACAACTCTTTCAACTCCGATTTCAGCTGCTTTATCAACAATCTTTCGAATGCCCGCTTCATTGTGATCAAAGTAGACAGCTTCCCACATGTTTAGAGTTAGCGGACGTGGCTTCTTCTTGGTGATGTGGTTGGCGCGGGATCTAATCCATGTGTAATGGTTATTGGTAAGCCCATCTAAACCGCGATCGCTAAATGTTGCGACCGCACGTGGTGCTTTATAGCTATCACCTTTCTTCAAAATTATTTCTCCTGGCAAGAGATATTCGCCTGCACCTAGCGACTTATGTCCGTCAATCAAGCGTTCCACGTGTGCCACATTGTTACCGCTCCAGGCCATGCCAAGCGACCAGGCTTCTCCGTGGCGAAAACCAGTTCCATGATTGAGTGCTACTTGAGTAATTGTGTAATCATGCCCAGAACGACCTTCAAATCCTTCTCGACTAGTAAGTCCATATCCAATTGTGCGTCGCTGCGGTTGTCGTTCTTTGGTCCAGTGACCATAAAAATCTAGAACTTCATTGGCTTGTTCAGCTAATGGTAACCAATAGAGAAAATGCTCTAAAAAGTAATCTCCCTCTGCCACATTTCTCACTTCAGCATCAATCAGTAAGACATCTGATTCCGTCAGGGTGTAAGCCATAGAAATTTCAAGACCAGCAAGCTCGTCAAAAAATTCAACGTTGAGCGTTTGATCCTTCTGAGAAAGGTTCTTGATTACAAAAGCATTTGAGGCGCTAACGCCACCACGATGACCGCGTAGCGCAGGATGACCTGTCCACCCACGCGCATGTTCGCGCAGAACAAGATTGCCGACTGCGTTATCTAAACCGCCATGTGCAGTTGCCTTAGTTAGCGCGCTACTAATTGCTCCATCAAACTTAGGGGTGGATTCGCCAATCTTCTTTCCCCAATACAGAATGGAGAGAGCATCACCTTCTCGTTCAAAAATTATTGAAGAGCGCGATTGGCTGAGGTGAATCATGGGTGAATCCTACCGATAGCGCTGGAGTGAAAACATAGTTATGTCCTACTCTTTTTCAATGGCTTCTCAGACCAAAGTCCTTCTTATCGGAATAGATGGACTAATGATTGACCGGGCTGTTGCTTCAGGTCGAACAAAGACGTTGAGCGCACTCAAAGAAAAATCATTTTTTGCAGAAATGATGGTAGCCATGCCAACTGTCTCTGGGCCAAGCTGGACCACATTGCTTACTGGCCAGACTCAAGATATTCATAAAGTCGTAGATAACGATTTCAAAAACCATAACTTGGCCAGCGCACCTGATCTACTAACACAGGCAGCAGAAAACTTTTCAGAAATACTCACCTATGCTGCAGCAGGCTGGCCACCTTTAATTGATCCTCAAGATGTTGGCCCTGTCATTGCCAGTCGAATTGAAGATCAAGCAAGAGGTAAACACCAAATCTTTGTGCGTGATGGTGAAACTCTTGGCTATGAGACTATTGATCCCGAAGTTGCACAACATGCAGTTCAAACCATCAAAGAAGTTGGACCTGACATCAGTTTTGTTTATTTTTGTGGCGCTGATGAAGCTGGCCATACCTCTGGGACGGTGGATGGCAAATATTTTGATGCGATAGAACGTATAGATTTATTGGTTGAAGATTTGTATCAAGCAGTACTTTTAAGGGCTAAAGAATTAGCCGAAAAGTGGCTCTTGGTGATTACAACTGATCACGGCCATCGAGATGAAGGTGGTCACGGTGGCGATAGCGCACAAGAACGAGCATCTTTTGTACTTGGCCATGGCATAGGTACTGAAAATCCTTCGTGGCCATTAGATATCAAGCCCGAGCAGTTAGTCGGACACATTCTGGCGACGGCTTTAGATTAACTTGAATGGTTTAAAGCTGGAGTAATAAGAAGTCGGTTCTCGATTCCTGCGATTTCTTCATGGCTTATGTAGATGACTATCGCTCCCTCGGTGTGCTGCTTCAACCTTTCAAATACCCGTATCGCTAACTCCTTTTCCAAATGTTCAAAAGGTTCATCTAATAAATAAAGTGAAGTTTTACGCAAAAAAACTCTAGCCAATCGAATTCGCTGAAGCTCGCCTCCAGAAAAATTCCTGCCAAAGGCTCCAATGTGCGTATCTACTTTGTCTGGCAACGAGCTAATCAAACCATCTAATTCAACAGATTCTAACGCCGCAGCGATATCTCCATCGGTCGCACTTGGATTAGCCAATCTTAAGTTCTCATAAATCGAACTTGCAAACAAATGATCTTCCTGCAATGAAATGGTCATCTGATCACGTAGATATTGATTCTCCAAATCTCTTATCTCAATCCCATCAACACGAAAAGAGCCCTCGTAATCGATTAATCCGGATATAGCAAGTGCGAGCGAAGATTTTCCAATACCTGATTCACCCTGCATCAATAATGTTTCCCCGCGTGCAATTGTGAAATTAACAGGATTATGGGACAAAGATTTTTCGCTCCAAATAGCTCGACCAGATTCAATTTTCAACGTGGTAGCTCCAGTTTTGACTTTCACAGGGGACTTTGAAATAGGAGCTGTTTTCAATGTGTCATTAATGCTTTTTTGGGCAGCTTCCATCTTCCCAAAGTTCGCCAGTGGCGCAATCAAGGGAGACAACCCGTCAAAGATTGCTAGTGGTAATAGTGTTATCACAGCGAGATTGATGCCAGCTAAATCATTACCGAGTTTTGGAAGCGCCATCAAGAATGCAATCAGAATTGCACTATACATACCGACTTGCAGAATTGAGGCGCTGCCGCCTGCATTGGAAATAACCCGTTTTTCCGCGTCAATTATTGCTAGTTCACTATTGGCTAAGGTATTTCGCAGCCTATCCCGATATCCATAAATCCGTGCCTCTAAATGTCCGCGCGTAGTATCCGCAATCACATCTGCCAATTCATTTTCATTCTGAAAAATACTCTTACTATGTCGTTTGGAGAACCAGGCACTTACTATCACAATCGATACCGCAGTCACCAAATAAATAGAAAGCACAACATATGAAACATCATGAGAGAGCCAATAAATTATGCCTAAACCAGCCCAGGCAGAAATAGCAGCACTAATTCCTGGGATGTATATTCGTATCCATCGATCTTGTACAAATTCAATGTCACTAGAAATTTGCTGCAATAACTTACCCTGTCGCATTGCCTGAGTACTTATGGGCTCACGATTTAACAAGGAATTATAGATCTGTAACTGCAAAAATGTTGCCGCACGTAAAATCGCATCGTGTCCATAAATCCGCTCACCGTATCTAAAGACACCTCTACCTAATCCAAAGAAACGAACTGAAACCACCGCCACCTGCAAAGTAAGAATAGGTGGTTGGGTTGACGCCATAGAAATCAACCAAGCGCTGGCCGCCAATAACCCAACTGCCATAGAAAGTGAAACGCCACCTAACAAGGCAGCGAAGAGGAATCTCAGCATCAAATTCACGATGAAACCTTGTCTAGTTGAAACACATGGTCAGCATTGGATATCAACTCGGTGCGATGTGAGATAACGATGACTAACTTGCCCGCTGCAGCTTGTGCTCTTAGTAACCCAATAATCAAAGATTCTGACTCTGGATCTAGGGCGGCGCTAGGTTCATCCATGATTAGAACTTCATGGGGATGTAGCAACGCTCTGGCAATAGCGAGGCGACGCTTTTGACCCACTGACAAAGTGAGAAGTTGATCCAGTCGGATTCCATGTAAACCCACACTCTGCAACACCTCAACAATCTCAAAATGTGTGGCTTCGGGTGAGCTCAATTTAAATAAATCTAAAATTGTGCCAGATGGGAAGTGTGAGTCTTGTGGCACCCAGGAAATATTCTTCAACCAACTATCCAGATCGATGTCACTTGAGTCATATGTACCCATTGAATCGGTGAATTGAATAGACCCGCGTTCTTGCTTAAGCAATCCCATTAATATGTTGATCAGAGAAGTTTTCCCGCCTCCAGATGGGCCTGTTATCAAATTAAGTTTCCCGACCTCAAACTCACCATCCGGAAAGGAGATTGACTCTCTATCTCTGTGACTTACTTGTAAATTGCTCCAAAAGATTTTTTTAACCCCGCTCAATTTGATTTTGCCAGTATGCACTGGTGTGGCAAAATCAATAATCTCAAATATATCCGTAGCTGACTGCATACCATCTGCAGAGGCATGAAACTGTGCTGACAAATTTCTGATTGGCCAATAAACCTCTGGCGCCAAAATCAAGATCACCAAACCCCGCCATAATTCAATGTCTCCACCCACTAAACGAAGTCCGATGGCCACGGCAATCAAAGCCACTGACAAAGTTGCAATAATCTCAAGTGCCAAGGAGCTTAAGAATGAAATTTTCAAGACTCTCATGGTTTCTATTCGGTAGCGATCTCCAACCTTTTCTATTTTTTCGCCCTGGTCTGCATCACGGCCAAAAAGTCTTAGGGTGGTTAAACCAGATAAGAGGTCAAGCACAAACCCTGAAAGTATCCCTAAGGTTTGCCACCTCCTTCTCATCGCTTCTGAGGTGTACTTGCCAATCAAGACACCAAAAAATGGAATCAGTGGGATGGTCAGCAAGACAATCAAACCACTTGTTATATCCAGGTACGCTATGACTGCACCTACAAAGAGTGGAACAGCTCCCGCTATGAATATTTGTGGAACAAAACGTGTGAAGTACGGCTCTAGATTCGTAATAGCCTTTGTCGAAATCAGTGAAATGCGAGTTGGTCCAAAAGTCACATTTAATTCAGAACCACTAGTCAGTATTTTGTTAAAAATTGCCTGACGCAAATCAACTCTAATGCGATGAGATATCCGACTTGTGAAACTTTCGCCTACAAAAGTGAGCATAACTCTAGCCGCAAAAACTGCGCACAATAAATATATTGAATGTTGGAGTGCTGAAAAATTTAACTCTCGCTGAAACGCGCCTGTAATTACATCGGCCAACAGAAATGCTTGCAAAATTGTCGCTATGGTCACAAATATTGCTAAGAAAACCACAAGGACTATCAAACCGCGACTATTCCGTGAAACACGAAATAGTCGCGGATCTAGAAATTTCACTTAGGTAGTTTACTAAAGTCCAAAACTCCTGATTCTGGAGAAGGAATCTGTTCTGCGCTGATGCGTTTTCTGAATATCCAGTAAGTCCAACCTTGATAGATCAGAACTAATGGTGTTAATACAACAGCTACATACGTCATGACTTTCAAGGTGTATGGGGTTGAAGATGCATTACTGATAGTTAGTGAAGCAGACTCCGACAAAGAGCTTGGCATCACGTTTGGATACAGAGCCGAATAAAGAGTAATGACTGCAAATGCAAGAGCAATGGAAGAGTATAAGAATGCGTAGCCTTCACGTGCGCGTAGATTCGCACTTAAAGCCGCTAACCAAGCAACCGCAACAATTCCAGCCAAACCATATACTTCAAGCTTGTCATTATATTCAGTCACGGTTATAGATAAGAAGGCAACTGTGACCACTGCAGCAAACAGTCCTACTTTGGTTGCGATTGCTCGAGCTCGCTCGCGAATTGTTCCATCAGTCTTTAAAGCGAGGAAGAAAGCCCCATGTGTCACGAAGACTGAGAGAGTTACCAAACCACCTAGTAACCCATAAGGATTGAGTAGATTAAAGAAGCCGCCCGTGTATTCAATTAGATTGTTTTGAATCTCAAGCGGCACTCCACGCACGATGTTGGAAAATGCCACTCCCCATAGCAACGCAGGAATAAAACTTGAGATCACGATGGCGTTATCCCAACGAGCACGCCACTTTTCATCGCCATATTTGCTGCGATATTCCATCGCTACACCACGCACGATTAGTGCAATCAGAATCAAAAACAATGGAAGATAAAAACCACTAAAGAGCGTCGCATACCATTCAGGAAAGGCGGCAAAAGTTGCTCCGCCTGCAACTAATAGCCAAACCTCGTTCCCATCCCACAGCGGTCCCAGTGTTGTGAGGACGGCTCGTCTCTCTGCTTGGGTCTTGGCAACAGTCTTTAGCAGAATACCCACTCCAAAATCGAAGCCTTCCAGCACAAAATATCCAACCCAAAGTACAGCGATTATGACAAACCAGAATGTAGTTAGTTCCATAATTTTCTCCTAATACGCCATGGTTAACTTCTTGGTGGAGTCTCCACCGAATTCAACCGCTTCATGGAGCTCTGAGGTGTCGATAACTTCAGGTCCGATTTGAATAGCTCTAATGATTAATTTGAATTCAATCACTGCTAGCACTCCGTAGAGAAGCGTGAATACAATCATTGTGAAAGCAACACTTGCTGTTCCAACGGATGGGCTGACTCCATCCTCAGTCTTGAATAATCCGAAGACCGCCCAAGGCTGACGGGCAGTTTCAGTGAAGATCCAACCGAAAGAGTTTGCAATGATGGGTAGGAATGGCATTGAAACCATGGCAGGCAAGAACCAACGACCTTTTGGAAGTTCATTCTTCCGCAAGCGCCACAAAGTGACGAGGGCAAAGAGAGTTGCCAACGCACCGAAACCGATCATTAAGCGGAAGCCCCAATAAGCCAGAGGAACATTTGGTGTGTAATCGCCAGGGCCGAACTGCTTCTCATATTGATCTTGTAAATCATTAATTCCTTCAACAACACCGTTCACATCGCCTGTAGACATGAACGAAAGTACGCCCGGAATATCAATTTGAAATACTGGACGACTTTGATCCAAAGTACCAATCGTAAGCAGTGAGAATGGGGCGCCTTCCGTTGTCTCATAGAGCGCTTCAGCAGCAGCCATCTTCATTGGCTGTTGCTGGGTCATAATACGAGCGGTCCAATCGCCGGTAACAGCGATCATTGCAAATGTAATTATCACTGTTACTAGGCCTAGTTTGAGCGTGGCGGTGGCCATAGCTTTTTCACGATTCTTAACCAACAGCCAGGCTGACACCCCAACTAGTAATGCGCCACCTGTGAAGAATGCGAAAGATATTGTGTGAGCAAAGCTGGAAACTGCAGTATTTTGAAATAGGACCGCGAAAATATCCGTTAACTCAGCTCGACCACGTTCTTCGTTTACTGTGTATCCAACTGGATGCTGCATCCAAGCGTTCGCCGCAAGAATAAAGTACGCAGAGAAAACCGTGCCCGTTGCGGCAGCCCAAATGGATGCTAGATGAATTTTCTTAGGCAGTCGATCCCATCCAAAAATCCACATACCTAGAAACGTTGACTCTAAGAAAAATGCCAACAAGCCTTCCATAGCAAGTGGTGCGCCAAATATGTCACCAACGAAACGACTGTATGACGACCAGTTCATGCCAAACTGAAACTCCTGCACAATTCCTGTTACAACTCCCATTGCGAAGTTAATCAAGAAAAGTTTCCCAAAAAATTTTGTGGCTTTTAAGTACTTAGCATTCCCAGTCCGATACCAAGCACTTTGCAAACCAGCTACTAGAAAACCCATACCGATTGTGATGGGCACGAATATGAAGTGGTATACGGTTGTAATAGCGAATTGCCATCTCGCCAAATCTAGTGAATTCATTTCACTCCTATACTTAATACAATTTTTAAGCCTGGTTAATTCTTGCAGAATTTTCATTACTTTTTAGCACAGAACCTGTGCATCTAATCACGAATTTAGCGCTTAACTCATATTCAATATTTGTTTGAATAATCTGGCTTGAGGGCTAGCACTCATTCCAGATTGTTTACTTTCAAATATCTAACTGATTGCTTGACAAAACTACAAGACTAATCCCACTAACTTTTTGAGGTTTCGTGAATTTCTGAAATTAGGGTGAAATCCTGATATTAAGACGTTAAATATTAAGTTTAGAGACGATTTGAAATGGGTGTTTTGTAGTAGTTTGCGGTATCGCCCGCTTAAGGGCATACTATGTAGACAGCAACACATTGGAGAGTGTTTTGACTGGAAAAGACCTGCTCCGGGAGTTAACCCCGTTTGAGCATTTGATCTGTAAGCATCTTTGTGATGGATTAACCAACCTCGCCATTGCGCAGGAAACTGCTCACACTGAAAAGGTTGTCGAAAATTCGGTTTCCAGAATTGCCAAGGCTTTCGGGATCAAATCAAGTAATGAAGTGAATGTACGAGTACTCCTGGCTTTGGCTTATCGTTCGCACTTTGGGGATCAGGCACTTGATAAATTGGGAATTGACTGTAAACACTTAGTGGTCAGGCCTGATGGTGTGAGGTTGTGCACGAAGCACGAGGAGTAAGTTTTCGGTTTGGTGACTTTAATCTATAAGATTGCCGCTGACGAGGCGGTAGCTCAGTTGGTTAGAGCCCCGAACTCATAATTCGGTCGTCGTCGGTTCGAGCCCGACCCGCCTCACTAGTTTTACTGAGTAAAAATACGGGAGCCTCATGGTGTCTAAGCGTTCACGAGATCTTGCTCCCGATGTATTACGTGGTTTCGCTCTCTTCGGCATTTTAGTTGTCAATATTCCATTTATGGCTCTGAGTAGTGAAAATGGGGCGCGGGGCGAATATGTCCAAGGTGCACTTAATGGCTCTGTTGCCCTCGTAATGTTGGCGCTCTTTGCCGGAAAGTTTTATTTACTGTTTTCATTTTTATTCGGCTATAGCTCTAGTTACATCATCCAAAATGAACGGAAGAACCGGGCAAGGTGGATCCGTCGTTGTTTTGCACTGATGGCTTTTGGCGCTCTTCACTTCACATTTTTGTGGCATGGCGACATTCTCTTTTTCTATGGAATCTTAGGAATAGTGCTGATCGCATTTCTGTTCAGGACTGACCGAACTCTTCAAATTTGGACACGAATTATTTACGCAACTTCCTGCTTTATTCTGGTAGCTCTAGGTTCGCTGATTTATATTGGCGAAAGATATTTTCCAGAAGAATCTAACGCTTCACTTCCAGATTCTGGACTTGATGAGGTGCTTCGTAACAGCACCTTCTTGGAATCAATCGCACCTCGAGTAAATCTTTGGGTTTGGGGATCGTTGGGCGCTGGACTCCTCCTTCAGGGTGGCTTTGCATTTGCAGCTTTTCTCTATGGATTACGAGCGCAAAGAACTGGATTGCTCTCTGCGCCCTTTGATTTACCGCGTGCCTCAAAGATGATAAAGACTGGGCTCATCCTTGGCCTTCCGATTCAATTGCTTTTGGCGACTTTCGCAATTCGCAATGAACAATCTGCCGATGTGTCAGAGGCAATTCATCTCATTACGCTCTTTCTTGCTTTTATGGCGGCTCCGCTACATTCAATGGCTTATGTAGGAGCCATTCTTAAATGTATTGAAAATCGACCTCATCTAGTCAGTTGGATGGCGCCCGCTGGAAAAATGTCGCTCACTGTCTATATTGGTGAATCCATTTTCGCGTCACTCATATTTGGACCTTGGGGGTTAGGACTATTTCAAGAGTTAGAAATTTGGGCAGTCGCACTAGTCGCAATAGGAATTTGGTTATCGCTAGTGTGGTTCTCCACTCTGTGGCTCAAACGCTTTAGACAAGGCCCACTTGAGTGGTTAATGCACCTTTTAACTCGCAGTCGTAGAGCTAGTTCAATAAATGACTAGACTCGGTTAAATGATTACATCTGCGAAGCTACTTAAGTTAGTTCTTGCTATTTTCTTCGCTCTGTCGCTTATGTTGCAATTTCTCTCATTTCCGGGTCAATTCCGTTACATGGCTGAACAAGAACCAGAGAATGCGCACTTGCGTTGGCCCTTAACCGCTCTGGCTTTCACCATGATTTTGGCGGTGCAAATCATTGTGGTGAGCATTTGGAAAATTGTTGATGCGCTTGAGAAAGAACTCGGCAAGGAAACTCAACTCAAATACGTTAACTACGCGATAGGTGCACTTTCGTACTTTTGGCTAGTAATAGCCTGCGGACTCGTTCTGCTCTTGAGTAACGCGGATGATCCTGGATTACCTGTTGTTGTGACAGTTATTGAAACTGCCGTTACGGCAGTTGGTCTACTTTTTCTCTTTTATCGCCGATTACTCAAGCGTGCGCTCAACCGCACGAGCGATAACTAAATCCTCCCAGGACATTCCAGAGCTCTTAAAGAAGACTGGGGACTCAGGTTTAAGTAACTTTCGCCCGCAGACAACTTCGGATAGCTCAATGAGCGATTCAGCGCTGATTGCGCCTTCAGCGATAGCCATAATCACATCACCTGCTTCACGAAGAGCACTTGCACGGGTCTCAACAACAACCTGAGCGCGTGCCAATAAGGCAGAATCAATTTCACGCACATTTGCTTCATGAGAACCAACAGCTATTACGACAACGTTTTCCTTCAAGAGGCTCGAATCAAAAAGCGGCGCGCGTGCTGTTGTCGCAGCTATTACTAAATCTGCGACTTTGAGGTGATTGCTTACTTCAGCATCCCCCTCACCTAAAATCTGAATCTGGCAATCAAGAGCTAACCCCAATTGAGAATTATCTGGGATTTTCTTTGCGGCCTTTTCCTGATCTCGCACCACAAATGTGATGCTATTTATTGAGAGATTTTGCGGCGCAATCGCGGTCAGAGTTTGCACATGGGAAATAGCTTGTGGCCCTGAACCAAATATGACGACCGAAAAGTCTTGGCTACTTTGCTTCAGTGCACTTCTAACAGCTGCAAAGGAAATAGCCGGGGTTCGAAAGTTGGTGAGTGCTGCACCATCAAGAATTGATGTGACCGACAAGTTCTCTTTATCAAAGAGGAGATAGAGACCTTGGATGCGTGGTTGATTGAGCGCTGGATTATCGGGAGCGATAGTGAGCACCTTGATTCCAGAGCCTGCTGATGAAGTGGCAGGCATCATGAGTAGCTCTCCCTTATCAATCGGAAGAATTGATCGTGGGAGGTCGGATGCTGGATCTAAACCACTACGAAGTGCAGCTTCAATGGATTCGACCGCTAGCGCAAAAGTGAAAGAGCCATTTATCTGATCAGCTGAAATAAATCGCGGTTTCATCGCAACACAAACCCAGGAGTTAATGGATCACGCGGGTCGACAGTAAAGGAAGATTCGCCTGTTTTATATGCCATTCCCGTTACCTGTGGCAATATCGCGGAGTACCCATCTGCATCCACTTGTGATTGTGCAATACCCAAGAACTCTGAATTGACAATAGATTCGTGCACCAATACTTCACCTAATTGCAAATGGCTCTTCGCGACCAAAGTTGCTACACGAGCACATGTACCTGATCCACACGGTGAGCGGTCGACTTCACCGTCGGCAAAGATGGTGGCATTTCGCTGACGCTTATGCCCTTGTGAATCTGGCGCTAATTTTTCATACACGATGGTTCCGTAAATTCCACTTAAACGAGAATCACTTGGGTGTTGGGCATACTGAGTGTCATTGAGCGCCCATTTAATTTCTCGTCCGATTGCAATTATCTGCGAGTAGAACTCAGAGGTCACAGAGAGCCCTATCTGGGCCACATCTAATTGCGCATAAATTGCTCCACCGAATGAGATATCGACAACGAGTTCACCCAATGAAGTTTTTACCACGATATCGCTATGCATGTGATAGCTAGCCACGTTTACAAAATCAACGCTTTCAATGGATGCACCCTTTGTATGCACTCGCGCAGTTACTCGTCCGGATGGCACATCAATGATTACATCAGTGACACCACTTGGATCAATTGCCACCTTTCCAGATTCGATCGCCCAGACACCAAGTGCGATAGTTCCGTGGCCACATGCAGTTGAAAAGCCATCTTTATGCCAAAAGAGAACCCCGAAATCTGCCCCGTCATCATCGGGGGGTGTAATAAAACATCCATACATATCAGCATGGCCACGTGGTTCGAAACAAAGTAACTTTCGAATTCCATCGACTTCTGGATTATTCATCGCATAGATGCGGCGGTTGGCGACGGTATCTCCCACAATTTCTATAGGAGGATTTGCCACGATCCGAAAGGGTTCACCAGCAGTGTGATAGTCGATAGTTTTTATCTCACTCACAAAGAAACCCTTCTAGCAGGAATGACACACGAGTAGGATACGCAGATGCTTGAGAACCTGCTGAGCTTCGCTGTTCTTGCTGGCCTTCTTACTTTGCTACCTGGCCTAGATACTGCTCAAGTGGTTCGCGCTGTCACTATTGGTGGTCGCAGTACTGGTTATGCAACTCTCTTCGGAATTCTTGGCGGGGTGTGGGTGTGGGGAGTTGCCGCAGCTCTCGGAATTAGCGCGCTTTTGATTGCCTCAGAATTTGCTTACACGATTCTGAAATGGACTGGCGCCATTTATCTGGTTTATCTTGGAGTAAAGATGTGGCTGGACTCTCGCCACATATCTCACGAAACAATTCAGGCGAGAGTAGAAACAAAAGCAACATTCTGGAAATCATTTACTCGCGCGCT
>JBEEIL010000016.1:0-4628 GCA_041169865.1 Actinomycetota bacterium
TCGGAATCGGTGACCAGCACCGCAATCTCCACGAGGGCATCGGTGCTCAAATCGAGCCCTGTCATCTCACAATCAATCCAAATCAGGTGTGGAAGCTCGATAGCCATAGGCGCACGATAAGGGGTAAATCTGCGCCGGTGATAATTCAGCAGTCGTTCACCTTCTGTTAACCGAATCGCCTTTTCATCGGCGCCTAAAGACTGAAAGATGCCACCATGTCTTTAGATACCCCTGCAAGGGTTGTCCCAGCTCCGCGTGAAATTACGACCCAACCACGACGTTCGGACCAAATTTTCCGTGCAGTTGTAACCGTTGGTGGAATGGCTTCGCTCGTAATTCTGGGATTGATTGCACTCTTTTTATCAATCAAGGGCGTGCATATTTTGGCTGAAGAAAAGTTTGGATTCATCACGGGCTCCGCATGGGAAGTTGTGACAGATGAATCCGGAAATATTGTAGATTCTAAATTTGGAATTGGCGCAATGCTCATCGGAACCATGCTGTGTGCGGTGATTGCGATTCTGGTCGGCGTTCCGATCTCGGTATTAAGTGCTCTCTATCTAACTTTTTATGCAAACGGAAAAGTTAAGAAATTCCTTATCTCTGTCATCGATTTGATGGCCGCTTTCCCATCGTTGCTCTTTGGTTTCTGGGGATTCTTTATCTTTATGTCTTCGGCTGAATACTGGGCCAAGCTCATCAACAAATATCTTGGTTTCATTCCTATCTTTGATGTGCCAACGCCAATATTTGAGCGTTCCCCATTTATCGCAGGTCTGGTTTTAGCAATCATGATTATCCCGATTGTCACTTCAATTTCTCGTGAAATCTTTGATCAGACTCCGCTCGATCGCGTGCAGGCTGCTTATGCCCTCGGCGCTACGAAACTTGCGATGATTAAGGCTGTTGTCATTCCTTACGGACGGGGTGGAATCATCGGTGGTGCGATGTTAGGCCTAGGCCGCGCTATGGGAGAAACCGTTGCGGTGTACACGGTTCTTAACGTTGTTTATCAGATTAACTGGCAGATCCTCTTTGGTGCGGGTGGAAATGTCGCTTCACTGATTCTCTTGAAGTTTGGAGAGGCTGGTCCTTACGAGGTCGATGCTTTGATGGCAGCTGGTCTCATTCTCTTCTTGCTCACTCTTCTTGTTAATGCCCTTGCGGACTTCCTGATTAATCGTTTTGGAGGAAAGGGTCGATGACTGTCGTAATTCCAACTCCGCGCAAACCGTGGCAACCTACGGTTATAGATCGCCTTGAAGATTTGATGATTGTTCTTGCAGCCTTTGGTTTAGCGGGCGTATCGGTTAAGTTCACTGGTCTCAACGGAAAACTAGGATTCTTCTCTTCTCTATTCTTTGCACTTCTCTTCCTCAATTTTGGCTTCCATTACATGAAGCGAGGAAGTGCTGCGGCAAAAGACTCGCTACTCAAAGTTTTTGCGGTCATGGCAATAGCGATTACTTTGGTTCCGATTGTCAGCATTATTGCGACCGTTGTAAGCAAGGGGTACAAAGGTTTGCACTGGGGGCTACTGACCAAAGATATGGCTTTGGCCTCTGTGAACGATCCCATCGCGGCGGGAGGACTGTTGCACGCGTTGGTCGGAACAATCATCATGGTAGGTGGCGCACTCGTCATCAGTTTCCCAATTGGAGTACTCACCGCGCTTTATCTCACTGAAATTCGCGGATCGCTAACGCGTCCAATCAGGTTCCTCGTTCAAGCAATGTCAGGCGTTCCATCAATCGTTGCTGGACTATTTATTCTTTCGAGTTTGATTTATCCGGTTACTAAAGAACTGTCTGGGCTCATGGGATCTCTAGCGCTCACGATTCTGATGATTCCAACCATTGCACGTACTTCGGAAGAAATGTTGCGTTTAATTCCTAACGAACTCCGCGAAGCAGGAGTGGCGCTGGGTGGAACACAATGGCGAACAGTGGCTGGAGTTATTCTCCCTGCCGCAAAGAGCGGACTTGTAACTGCAATCATTTTGGGAATCGCGCGCATTATTGGTGAAACCGCACCGCTTCTTCTGGTTTCTGGCGGAGGAGATGCCACTAACCTCAATCCAACTCAAGGGGCAATGGGTTCTCTTCCTTATTACATCTGGAAATCATTCCTCACTGGCGGTACCCCAGAAGCATTTTCTCGAGCTTGGGGCGGAATGTTGGTATTGCTGAGCTTTATCTTCATTCTCTTTGGACTTGCACGCTACTTAAGCGGAAGAAAGGTTGGGTAGCACAATGAATGAAAACAGTGGCTTTGACAATCACGAAAAGGATGAAGAGATGACTACATCGCAAACCAAACCAACATCATTGGCCAGCGTCGCATCGGCGCGCACGATGTCACAACCTGGTTCTGCGTTACTCGGTACAGGTCTGGAAGCCCGCGGCGTACACGCTTGGTTTGGAAAGAAGCATGTGCTCTCTGACATCACACTTGATTTCGCTGCCGGAACAGTCACTGCGCTTATTGGTCCATCAGGATGCGGTAAATCTACGTTTATTCGCACGCTCAACCGCATGCATGAATTTATTCCAACAGCTGCTATGGCGGGTGAGGTGCTCCTTGATGGTAAAGATATTTATGCGCCTGGAACTGATGTCACAAAGATTCGCTTGCGCGTAGGTATGGTTTTTCAAAAGCCAAATCCATTCCCATCCATGACTATTGGTGAAAACGTTCTCTCTGGATTGAAACTGGCGCAGTTGAAGAAGAGCAATACTGATGATCTTCTAGAAGCTTGCCTCACTCGAGCCGGGCTATGGAACGAGGTTAAAGATCGTCTAGATGAACATGGCGGTGCGCTCTCTGGAGGTCAGCAACAGCGTCTCTGCATTGCCCGTTCGCTGGCTGTTGAGCCACAGGTATTGCTCATGGATGAACCATGCTCTGCGCTTGACCCAGGATCCACATTTAGAATTGAAGAAACTATTGCAGAACTTGCCAAGTCAATGACGATCGTCATCGTGACACACAATATGCAGCAAGCAGCGCGCGTCTCGGATTACACAGCTTTCTTCCTATCTGATGGCGGCCCAGGTGAAATGATTGAGGCGGCTCCGACGAGCAAAATCTTCTCCTCGCCTCAAGATAAGCGCACAGAGGATTACGTTACTGGCCGCTTTGGCTAAAGCCATTTGTTCATCTTTTAGAACCCAAACGTTTACCTTGTAGTGGCCCTCAAGTAACGCCCTCTCATTACCTTTCTTCAAGTAAGGGTTACTTACGTTATTTCTACGAAGGGTAAAAGATGAAGTTTTCAAAGAAGGCCAAGGCGCTTGTTGTAGCCGGCTTTATTGCAGTTTCTTCGGCAACACCAGCTCATGCAGTCGATCTACAGGGATCAGGTGCATCATTTGTTGACCCACTTCTCCAAGCGTGTAAGGCAGGTTTTGCCAAGGCAACAAATCATTCTTATGTTTATACATCAACAGGTTCAGGAACCGGTAAGAAGAACTCAGATTCTAAGATCGGTGATTTCTGGTTCTCAGATTCAGCACACTCTGCTACATCCAAGCGTTCAACAGTATTCCACGCTCCAATCGTTGCAGCACCAATCGCTGTACTAGTTAACCTTCCAGCAAAGAAGGATATTTACCTTTCCCCAACAACAGTTGCAAAGATATTCGCAGGTCAAATCACAAAGTGGAATGATCCCGAAATTGTTGCAGATAACAACCGTTCTGTTACAACAACTGTTTATAAGAAGGACGCACAAGGAAACGCAGTCAAAGATAAGAGCGGAAACCCAGTAGTTTTACGTACAGGTTCAAAGTCAATTATCTACACTCTTCCAAACCAGCCAATTAAGGTAATTTTCCGTGCAGACGGATCAGGTACTTCAAATAACTTCACAAAGTGGCTCAACGGTGTAGCTCCATCAATTTGGACTAAGCCAGCTAACGATGCATTCACAACTGCCTTCCCAGGCAACATCAACGCATCAGGAAACATTGGACGTATTGTTGGTGCAAATCAGTCACAGGGTATTGCAACACTTGCTGCTAAGACCAAGTATTCAATTACCTATGCCGAAAAGAACTGGGGAGATGCGTATGGTCTCCGTGCGGCCTACATCGGTAACGCGGCAGGAAACTTCACATATCCAGATTCAGGTGCTGTATCCGCATTCCTCGGTGAAGCAAATCAGGACGCAAACGGCATTGTGAGTTATGACTATGGCACAAAGATTGCCGGTGCATACACACTAGGTATCGTCTCTTACATGCTCGTTGAAACAGAATATGCAGATAAGGCACGTGGAGCAGCAGTTAAGCAGCTTGCTGAGTACATCCTTTCCCCTGCATGCTCTGCTGCTGATCCAAAACTTGGATATGTAGTCGTTTCAGGTACATTCCTTGATAAGGCTAAAGCGCAGATCGCGAAGATGAATAAGTAACCACTTAAAAAAAGAACTGGGTGGTCTGCCTCGGCGGGCCACCCAGTTTTATTTTTGGCAAGTAGCGCGCGCCATATTTATCGGCGCGATTGACAAGCAATGCGCGCCTGGCAGGAATCGAACCTGCGACCTACCGCTTAGAAGGCGGTTGCTCTATCCGACTGAGCTACAGGCGCCTGCAGGGTCGTATGGCGCAATTGTAGCGAGTAAGGTT
>JBEEIL010000017.1:0-6863 GCA_041169865.1 Actinomycetota bacterium
GTAAATGATTCGAGCGCTTCTTGGGCGTCAGAGTATGTAAATCCACTATTGAGATAGAGAGCTTCGGATGTTTCACCAAAACCGGAACGGGCTAGACCTTCGCGCACAGCAGCAGTTTGCGGATTAATTTCCCAATCCGGCTTCTGTCGCTTTGGATGGTCGTGATACCCCCATACCTCTTTACTCATATGAGTATCTTAAGGTTCGCACGCTATATTGCCCACATGACCTCTATAGCTATATCGGTAAAGGATCTGAGCAAGAAATACGACTCCGGATTTGCAGTTTCACACGCAAATTTCGAGGTTCCACTCGGAACTATCTGTGGATTCGTTGGACCAAATGGCGCTGGTAAAACCACAACGATTCGCATGCTGCTCGGCTTAATTTCTCCCACTGGTGGCGATGCAAAAATTCTGGGCCATCCAATTTCTCAACCTGAAAAATATCTTTCCAGCGTCGGTGCAATGATTGAGGGACCTGCTTTCTATCCCGCGCTATCCGGAGAAGAGAATCTGAAAGTACTGGCAACTCTTGGTGGCTTCCCCATCGAGCGAGTATCTAAATTAATCAAAACCGTTGGGCTAGACGGCCGCGGCGGTTCAAAGTACAAAACTTACTCACTCGGCATGAAGCAGCGCCTAGGTATTGCTGCGGCGCTGCTACCTAATCCCAAGATTCTTATCCTCGATGAACCAACAAACGGCCTTGATCCAGAAGGTATCCAAGAAGTTCGGGATCTTTTAAAGAAGTTAGCTAATGGTGGTACAACGGTTTTTGTATCATCACATTTACTTTCAGAGCTTGAGCTCATCAGTGAATATATTGTGATGTTACGTAAAGGCGAGGTCGTCTTTGCGGGCACTATGAAAGAGCTGTTGTTACAACAACAACCCATCATTCTTGTTAAAACTGAGAATGAAAGTGATCTACATAAGATTGTCGAAATCGCAGAGGCAGATGGCCATCAAGCGACAATTCGTTCAGAGGTTGCCCATATCGAAGGACCTGCTGAATGGGCTGGAACGCTAAACCGAAAAGCGTTTGAAGCAGGCATCACTTTGACGCAACTTGCACCACAGTTGCCAAATCTAGAAGAGACTTTCTTTGAGATGACAGGAGGCCGTTCATGATTCGCGTGATCTTTGCTGAGTGGCGCAAGCTCCGTCGCCCCACCCTCTTCCTCGGAACCATCGGAGCTGCTCTATTTTTTACTGGCCTGACCAATACATTTCTCTATTTAATGATTGATTCAGAGCAAGGAAATGGCGATCGCGGTCGTCAGATTGGACGTGAAGTCCTTAATCTTGCTGGTGGCTCTGTCTACGGCTTCTCATCGGTCGGAGGCCTACTAGGCATCATCGCTCTCTGTGTTTTTGCCGCACAGACCGCTCAGGAATATACATACGGAACGCTTCGTAATCTATTGGTTCGTCAACCAGGGCGCGTTCGCATTTTGATCGGCAAGCTAATTGCAATGAAGGTCTTCGCATTGATTATGGTTGTTATCGCCGCGATCGTCAGCATCTCAATTTCTTATTACCTGTCAGATCGTGCACGAGTTTCAACTGAACTCTGGTTTACATCAGAAGGTTTTCAAGAAATTGGAAAGACGCTACTGAATGTCAGTATCTCGGTTATCTATTTTGGAATTGTCGGAATGGTGCTCGGCTTACTACTACGGTCACCGATATCTGCTATTTCAATCGGTGTCCTCTGGTTACTGATTATTGAGAATCTGATTGGGGCAGTAAAGCCAGTCACACTAGAGTGGATGCCCGGCAACCAGTTATCAACGATTGCACAAGGTGGTACCCCAGATCTTTCATATTCACATGCGTTGATTCTGGGAAGTTCCTATGTATTTGTTGGTGCAATCCTCGCAACCGTGCTCTTCTCCAGAAGAGATGTGGCTAACTAACGACACTAGCCAGATAGAACTGCAAAGAGCAGGGCGCTGATTTATTCTTTAAACATGCGCTTTAGGGTTCGCTTGCTCTGCTTTGCCCTCATTTCCGGGCTTACGCTTGCGACCACGCCTGCCGTTGCAACTCCCAAGGCGCCAACTTTGGCCGAGATTGAAGCGGCTAAAAAAGCCGAAGCTGCCAAGAAGAAGGCTGCCGATGCAGCTGCAAAGCAGTTAGCAGCAGCAAATCTCACGCTGAGGCAGTTAACTGCTCGCGCAAATGAGGCGCGCGCACTGTACGTCAAAGCGCAACGCGAGCTTTCAGTTGCTACCGCAGCCGCTGTGGCAGCAGCGAAATACGCAGCAGAAACAGCTGCAGCAGTTGCGGAAGCGCACCGAGTGATTGGTCGTATGGCAGCTAATGCCTACATTCTCGGCGGAAGCATGAGCGATATTCAACCTCTGCTTAGCGCGAATGGCCCACAAGATTTAATGGATCAATTGAGCACCCTTGATAATTTAGGAACAAAGAACACGGTTGCGCTACAGCGCTACAAGGCTGCAGAAGTGATTGCAAAGGCAGCAAAAGAGAAGGCTGACCAAGCAAAGGCTGTGCAAGAAGTAGCGACTGCAAAGGTTGCTGCAGCTAAGAAAGTTGCGGATGAAGCTCAAGCGCTGCAACAGAAAGAAGTAAATAAACTTCGCGCAGTTCAAGATAAATTGATGAAAGATTTGGCCAAGCTTCGCAACGTTCGAATCACTCTCGAACAACGTCGCCAGCTAGCGCTGCTCGAAGAGAGCCAAGCATCCACTGCAACAACAGTTATCAATCAATCTAAGGTATGGCCAAACCGTGGCTTTAAGGGAAGATCAACAATTCGTACAACTGAGGCGCAGAGACTTGCTGCAGTTGCCTTTGCTAAGAAGCAAGTACTGGCTCGCAAACCATATGTGTGGGGATCTGAAGGACCAAACTCCTTTGACTGTTCAGGTCTTGTCTATGCCGCTTATCGCTCAGCTGGCTTGGGTTGGCCAAATTGGGATCGCCTCAACTCAGCGCTATACGCTGGTTACACCTTCCATGTTCCGCTAACGCAGCTGCAGCCTGGCGATCTACTTTTCTATTCTTATAAGGGAACAATTTCCACGATTCACCACATCACAATTTATGCAGGTGACGGCATGATGTGGGAAGCCAATTCCAAGGGTAAAGGTTTGCTCTACTCAAATATCTACAGCATTAAGGGGCTTATGCCATTTGGTGGTCGGGTCTAACCTTCACCTATGACGCAAGCGCTCGTTGCAGTACGCAACGCTGTTAAGCCATTTCTCGAAGCCCTCGAAGCTGGCGATGTAGTTATGGTCGCAGTCTCCGGAGGTGCTGACTCATTGGCACTTGCATATGCAGTTTTGAAAGAAGCAACTCCACTGGCGATTACTGCTACCGCAATTACAATTGATCATCAATTACAAGATGGATCTGCAGCGCAAGCATCCAAGGTAAGTAAACAATTAACAGAGATGGGTTATCGTGAAGTTTTTGTTGAAAAAGTTGTGGTCGCTACTGACTCCGGCCTCGAAGCTGGCGCTCGCGATGCACGCTATCAGGCTCTTAATTCGTGCGCTGAGAAAACGGGCGCGGTAAAAATCTTTCTCGGCCATACTCGTGATGATCAGGCAGAGACAGTTCTACTCGGTTTGGCTCGAGGATCTGGTGCGCGTTCACTTTCTGGAATGGCAGAAGAAAATGGAAAGTATGTACGACCCTTCCTGAAACTTACTCGAGAAGATACTGAAAGCGCCTGTCGAGAGTTAAGTTTGGAAATCTGGAACGACCCACATAATTTCAATAGCAATTTTTCTCGAGTAAAAGTGCGCCAAGAAATTCTTCCGTTAATGGAGGAAAAACTTGGACCAGGAATTGCAGCAGCTCTCACTCGTACCGCTGCACTTCTGCGCGATGATGCCGATGCGCTTGATGCCATCGCTGGTGAAGAAATCGCGCAGAGCAATCTCTCAGATTTGGATTGTGAGCGCCTAGCCTCGTTACCTCGCGCAATTCGTACCAGGGTCTTGCGGGCCGCGATCTACGCCTGCGGAGCGCCTGCTGGCTCAATTACTGCAGATCATGTGGCTGCAACAGAGGCGCTGGTCACATCATGGCGCGGGCAAGGAGCGCTGAGCCTTCCAGGCGGTGTGAAGGTTGAGCGAATTTCGGGCAGACTTTCGCTCTTAGCCCAGCCCTCATAAGTCGCATAGCCAAGGAGCAGACCAGGTGGATCTCACAACAGTCGGTACCGACGTTGAAAAAGTAATCGCTACAGAAGAACAACTCAAAAATCGCATTGCCGAATTGGCAGCGCAAGTTGATGCAGATTACAAAGATAAGAATGTTCTGCTCGTTGGTGTCCTCAAAGGTGCAATTATGGCGATGGCTGACCTGACTCGCGCTATGCAGACACATATTGAAATGGATTGGATGGCGGTTTCTTCTTATGGTTCTGGCACAAAATCCAGCGGAGTTGTTCGAATTCTCAAAGATTTAGATCGCGATATCACAGGACGTCATGTACTTATCGTCGAAGATATCGTCGATACTGGACTCACACTTTCTTGGCTTACCTCAAATCTACTTTCACGAGGCGCTGCTAGCGTTGAAATTTTAACAATCCTACGTAAACCCGAAGCTGCCAAGGTGGAAGTAAAGGTCAAGTACGTTGGATTTGATATCCCTACTGAATTTGTTGTCGGCTACGGCTTAGATTTTGATGAAAAGTATCGCAACCTCTCATTTATCGGTGTGCTTGCTAAGCACATGTACTCATAAGGATTGCCGATGACTTCCCAAACACCACTTCAGAAAATTAAGAAGACCGTTAAACCGGAAGATAAAAAAGATGGGGCAAAAAAGGTTCCGCAAACTCGCGCACAGAAAATCCTTCGCGGCCCACTTTTCTGGATCATCGTCGCAATTTTTGCGGTCACCATTTTTGGGCAGATCACAAGCGCAGCCAATCGCTACACTGAGATCAAAACTTCACAAGCGCTCGCTGCAATTTCACAATCACAAGTTGAATCTGCAGTTTTAGTCGATAAGTCGCAGAAGATTCGCCTGATTCTCTCAGGTGGCAACACCATTAAGGGATCGACAAAAGTCGAAGCTTCTTATGTAGCTCGCCAAGAACCAACCTTGGTTGAAGCGCTCACTGCTAACCCCCCAAGTAAAGGGTGGAGCGTTGATGTTCCACGTCAATCTTTCTTATCAACATTCTTCTTTACCTTCGGACCGATCTTAATAATTGGCTTCCTCTTCTTCTTGCTGTTAAGCCAGGCGCAAGGTGGCAACCGGGTATTTTCCTTTGGAAAATCGCGCGCCAAATTGCAGAACAACGATGTTCCTCAAAATACTTTTGCGGACGTCGCTGGTGCAGATGAGGCGATTGCAGAGCTAGAAGAGATCAAGGATTTTCTCGCGGATCCAAGTAAGTACGCACTCCTCGGTGCAAAGATTCCAAAGGGAGTTCTTCTCTATGGCCCTCCCGGAACTGGAAAAACACTTCTGGCGCGTGCTGTTGCAGGAGAAGCCAAAGTTCCGTTTTATTCAATCTCTGGTTCTGACTTTGTTGAAATGTTCGTCGGTGTTGGTGCAGCCCGTGTTCGCGATCTCTTTAACCAAGCGAAGGCAAACGCTCCTGCGATTGTCTTTGTTGATGAAATTGATGCCGTAGGTCGTCAACGTGGTGCAGGTATGGGTGGAGGCCACGATGAGCGCGAACAAACGCTCAATCAACTACTTGTTGAAATGGACGGCTTTGAAGCAAATGGCCAAGTAATTTTGATTGCAGCAACTAACCGTCCTGATGTTTTGGATCCAGCGTTGCTACGCCCAGGACGTTTTGATCGACAGATTCCGGTAGAACGCCCTGACCTCAAGGGTCGCGAAGATATTTTGAAAGTTCATGCAAAGGACAAGCCGATTTCCAAAGATGTGGAACTCGTTGCATATGCACGTCGCACTCCAGGTTTCACAGGTGCAGATCTTGCAAATGTTCTCAATGAAGCAGCGCTGCTTACTGCGCGCGAGGGGCTAAAGACAATTTCTAATCAGCAAATTGACGAAGCGATTGATCGCGTCATGGCTGGGCCACAACGTAAATCTCGCTTGATGTCAGAAGAAGAACGTCGCGTTACTGCTTATCACGAGGCTGGACATGCGCTTGTCGCGCACGCTCTGCCACATACAGATCCAGTTCACAAAATCACCATCATGCCTCGCGGCCGCGCACTTGGTTACACAATGGTTCTTCCTGATGATGACAAGTATTCGACAACGCGTAATCAATTGTTGGATCAACTGGCTTACACACTTGGCGGCCGAGCTGCTGAAGAGCTCATCTTCCACGATCCATCAACTGGCGCATCTAATGACATTGAAAAGGCAACTGCTTTAGCTCGTGCAATGGTTACTCAATACGGTATGACCGAAGAAATCGGTGCGATTAAGTTAGGTGCGGATACATCTGCACCCTTTATGGGACGCGACTATGGACACCAGCGTGATTACTCCGAGAGCGTGGCCGCGGTCGTTGATGCTGAAATTCGCAAACTCATTGAACGAGCACATCAAGAGGCTTACGACATCTTGGAAGCAAACCGCTCGATTCTTGATGAGATGGTCTTGCAACTACTTGAGAAAGAGACTCTCAATAAAGAAGAGATTGCTGAAATTTTTACCAGAGTTACATCGTGGCCAAAGCGCCCGGCTTGGACGGGATCCGTAACTCGCGTACCTTCAACAAAGCCACCAGTTGATATCCCAGCACGCGTAGTGGCAGAAGATGCACCGAAGAAACCACGTCGCGTAAAGAAGACAACGCCAAGTGAGTGATATTTCCTCAGTCACAATGGGGCCAGATGATGGTCGAGCATCACATCCCTTTGATCAGGAACGAGCAGA
>JBEEIL010000018.1:0-3515 GCA_041169865.1 Actinomycetota bacterium
AGATGCACCGAAGAAACCACGTCGCGTAAAGAAGACAACGCCAAGTGAGTGATATTTCCTCAGTCACAATGGGGCCAGATGATGGTCGAGCATCACATCCCTTTGATCAGGAACGAGCAGAAAAAGCAGTTCGCGAACTTCTCTTGGCGCTAGGCGAAGATCCAGAGCGCGACGGTTTACGGGATACACCTGCCAGGGTTGCACGTGCATTTAAGGAGAACTTTGAAGGCCTATGGAAACGTCCACAAGAAGTGCTCACCACAACTTTCGACATCGGCCATGAAGAGTTAGTAATTATTCGAGATATAGAAGTATTTTCACATTGCGAACATCATTTGACGCCTTTCCATGGCGTTGCACACGTTGGGTATATCCCAAGTGGAAAGATCACTGGACTTTCAAAGGTAGCTCGTTTAGTTGATCTCTTTGCTCGCCGCCCACAGGTGCAAGAGCGACTCACTACACAAATTGCAGATGCGCTGGTAGAAATTTTGAATCCGATGGGCGTAATCGTGATTATTGATTGCGAACACCTATGTATGTCAATGCGTGGAGTTCGTAAATCTCAAGCACGCACAACAACATCTGCAGTGCGCGGTGTTTTGCGCGATGCAGCCACGCGCGCTGAAGCAATCAGCTTAATTACGAATCGGTAATTGTCATGCTGGTTATGGGAATTCTCAACGTCACTCCAGATTCTTTTGCAGATGGCGGAGTAAATTTTGAGACGCAAGTTGCCATTGCACGCGGATATGAAATGGTAGAAGAAGGCGTGGACATCATTGATGTCGGTGGTGAATCCACCAGGCCAGGCGCTGATCGCGTTTCTGAGGAAGAAGAACAAGCTCGAGTACTTCCGGTGATAGCAGCCCTTGCTGAGACCAATGTTGAAATTAGCATCGATACGATGCGCGCTAGCACCGCCCGCTTGGCAGTTGGTGCGGGTGCCAGCATTGTCAATGATGTCAGCGGTGGGGCAGCAGACCCAGAAATGTTTGCAACAGTGGCTGAACTTGGATGTCGTTACACGATTATGCACTGGCGTGGGCACTCTAAAGATATGAATTCAAAGGCAATCTATAGCGACGTAGTCGAAGATGTAATTGCAGAAGTAACTATTCAATTGGATAAGGCGCTAGCAGCTGGAATTGCACGCGAGAAGATCATTCTCGACCCAGGAATTGGCTTTGCGAAAGATGCAGAACATAACTGGGAAATCCTCAATCGAATCGATGAATTTGTCGCCCTTGGTTATCCAGTTCTGATTGGTCATTCACGTAAGCGCTTCCTGGGGGGCGATAGCCCTGATGATCGCGAAGAAGCTACTGTTGCCGTAACACAATCTCTGGTTGGCAAAGGAATCTGGGCGGTTCGCGTGCACGGAGTGAAAGCAAATGTTGAGGTGCTGAAAAAATGAGCGATCGAATTAGCTTAAAGGGAATTTGGGGATTCGGTTATCACGGTGTCTTTGAGCACGAAGCAAAGAACGGTCAAGATTTCTTTGTCGATCTTGAAATCACTTTGGATTTATCGAAGGCAAGTACAACTGATAATTTAGCTGACACCATTGATTATGGTGCACTCACCGATTTAGTCGTAGAAGAAATCAAAGGCGAAAGATGCCAACTCATCGAAAGACTTGCCGGCCGGATTGCCGATCGCATCAAAACTCAACATCCACAGATTGATTGGATAGAGGTAACTGTGCACAAGCCAAAAGCGCCGGTTGCTTCTGAAGTCGCAGATATATCGGTAACAATCACACGATGAAAGCGGTAGTTGCGCTCGGTGCAAATATTGGAAATCCGCGTGAACAGTTGGATTTAGCCATAGCCTTATTGCGCGAAGCAACAGATGTGCAAGCTGTATCCAGTTACTTTCGCACCAAACCAGTTGGTGGTCCCGAACAACCTGATTACCTCAACGCTGTTTGCCTACTTGAATCAGAACTTCCAGCAACTGATCTACTCGCGGTCTTGCATGGAATTGAAAAGAGCTTGGGTCGAGAGAGAATTGAAAAATGGGGTCCACGAACTATTGACCTTGATCTCATTCAATATGGTTCGCTCTTGAGCGCCGCAGATGAATTACAACTTCCTCATCCGCGTGCACACGAGCGGCGATTCGTGCTTGAACCGTGGTTTGAAATTGAACCCGATGCCATTCTGCTTACACATGGCAAGATTTCAGACCTTTTGGCGCAATTGCAGTAACGCCTTAGAATTAACGCACTGCCTGCCCGGTACCTGAAAGGACTGGAGCCATGAAAGTAGTAACAAACGCGCAAGAGCTCCCTTCTGGCTGCGCATTCGTTCCAACAATGGGCGCTCTTCATGCCGGTCATGCCTCACTCTTTACTTTGGCGAAAAATTATTCTGAAAACGTTGTCGCCAGTATCTTTGTAAATCCACTTCAATTTGAGAATGCTCGCGATCTAGCGCTCTATCCACGCACACCAGATATCGATATCGAAATCGCAGCAGCTGCGGGTGTTACCCATTTATGGCTGCCGCGCTACGAAGAAATCTATCCAACTGGCTTTACCACCTTAGCTGCTGGACCCATTGGTGATATTTATGAAGGCGCTTCTCGACCAGGACATTTTGATGGCGTGGTGACAGTTGTGCGAAGATTCTTTGATTTAGTTAAACCAAAATTTGCCATCTTTGGCGAAAAAGATTTTCAACAACTCTTTCTCATTAAAACTATTGCAGGTGATGTACAAATAATTACAGCGCCAACTTTCCGCGAAGGCGATGGCGTTGCCGCTTCATCTCGTAATGTGCGCCTGAGCCAAGCTGAAAGGCTGGCCGCTTCAGTAATCCCGCGGGCGTTGTCATCAGCCCAAACTGAGGAAGAGCTACGGCAAATACTTGCCAGCGAACCATTGCTCAAGGTCGATTATGCAGACTTTATCGATGAATCTGATTTCACTCGCGCTCATTCAGGTAGTAAACAAGTTCGCGCAATTGTCGCCGGCTGGATTAATGAGGTCCGTTTGATTGACAATATGGCGATGGAAGTACGCGCATGAAGTTATTAGCACCAGCGCCAGGTTGGACAGCGCGCGCCGATGTCATAGTTGTGGGATCAGGAATAGCTGGACTTACTACTGCCTTGCAATGTCGCACATATGGTTTATCTGTTCTTCTAGTTACCAAAGCCAGGGTTGACGAAGGCTCAACCAAATGGGCGCAAGGTGGTATTGCTGCAGCACTTGGCGATGGAGATTCTCCTGAAGCGCACGAGAAAGATACTTTGGTAGCAGGCGCTGGGCTCTGTGATGTCGCAGCTGTGCGCGTATTAGTCACTGAAGGCCCCGAGGCGGTTCGCAAGCTGATTGAACGTGGTGCAATTTTTGATAAAGAGGCAAGTGGTGAAATAGCACTGACGCGCGAAGGTGGCCACTTGAGGAATCGAATTCTTCATGCAGGAGGCGATGCGACTGGTGCTGAAGTCTCGCGCGCTCTTTTAGCTGCAGTCAAGAATGACCCTGAGATTGAAGTTGTCGAACA
>JBEEIL010000019.1:0-28649 GCA_041169865.1 Actinomycetota bacterium
GATGTACATATAGTGAAAGTTCGTGGCAAGGGTTCTAAAGAGCGACTCGTGCCACTTGGAAAATACGCAGTTCTTGCAGTCGAAAACTATTTGACTCGATTGCGACCGGCACTTGCCGAAAAGAATTCAAGAAGTGAAAGCGCACTCTTTCTCAATTCACGCGGAAAACGATTGTCCAGACAGAGCGCTTGGCAGGTGGTTCTTGATGCAGCGGCTGCCACTGGACTATCAGGAAAGGTTTCACCCCACGTCTTTCGCCATTCATTCGCAACACATCTGCTAGATGGAGGAGCAGACATTCGTGTGGTGCAAGAACTTTTGGGACATTCTTCAGTGACGACAACGCAGATTTATACCTTAATTACAATCGATAAAGTGCGCGAGGCCTATCAAACCGCGCACCCACGAGCGAAAAATTAGATACCGCGGAGTCGACGTGCCAAGATGCTCTGATCACCTTTGGCTTCTAGATCTGCAATGATGACCGCGATTGATTCACGAACAATACGACCACGATCTACTGCTAGACCCAAGTCTCCGCGTAGCATCAAACGAGCTTGATCTAAATCAAAGAGTTCATCAGTCGAGAGATAGACGGTGATCTTCTCTTCGTGGAGTTCACGACCCGAAGGTGTCTTCTCTGCAGCTGTCACGCGACGACGCGAAATTGTGCGCACACCTTTCTTGGTCTTTGGTGTAGCAGTTGGTGCACTCTGAACCGGCGTTGTTGCTATTGGTTCAGCGACCTGGCGAACCGCGCTTAACGCTGGAGTATTGGCCCGAAATAATTCATCGGCACCAGGCAAACTAGCTCTACGTGTCATCGTGCGCCTCCTCGGGCAATTAGTTCACGAGCGAGTCGACGATACGACTGCGCTCCTCCGGATGATGATGCATATGAGGTGATTGGTTCACCTGCGACTGTGGTTTCGGCAAAGCGAATGGTCTTAGCAATAATAGTTTCAAAAACATCTTCCGGATATTTTTCAAGAATTGCCGTAAGAACTTCACGATTATGGAGAGTCTTGCGGTCATACATCGTTGCCAATATACCGATCAATCTTAAATCTGGATTAAGGAAGCTCTTAACCTTGTCGATATTTCCTTTAAGTTCAATGAATCCGTGGAGCGCAAAATATTCGCATTGAAGCGGAACAATTACTTCATCAGATGCAACTAGTGCGTTGATGGTCAGTTGTCCCATAGTTGGTTGGCAGTCGATAAGAATCACGTCGTATTCAGGTCGAAGTCGAGCTAAAGCGCGTTTGAGATATTGCTGACCGCCTATCTCAGCGCCGAGAGTTGTTTCGGCAGTACCGAGATCGCGGTTGGCCGGAAGAAAATCGAGTCCAGCAACTGAAGATTTGAGAACTATCTCATCGATATTTGCATCTGCAGACATCAGTGCGTAGTAGACAGTGTTCTCAAGAGGCAAGCTGTGGGCGTTTACACCAAGGCCAAGTGAGAGACCGCCTTGAGGATCGAAGTCAACGAGTAATACTCGTCGCCCCAATTCAGCGAGCGCTGCACCAAGATTGATGGTGGAGGTTGTCTTTCCAACGCCACCTTTTTGATTAAAGATTGAGATTACCTTGGCGTTTCCATGATCTGTAATAGGGGCAGGTATTGGGAAGTTCTTCGCGGTCTGGCCGATGAGAGCGGCGGTAGTAGCCACATCATCATCAAATGTCGATTTAGCGTTCAAGCGAGAAACCTCTTTTCAGTTACCGCGACTCTACGCTGAGAGAGCCGCAAACTGCAAGCAAGGAAGTACTGTTCGCTCCGTGGAAAATGTCATCGAACAGCCGAGCGAGCTAGCGCCTGAAGGCGCATTTAGCGTCCACCTCGATAACTTCGATGGCCCCTTTGACCTGCTTCTTCAACTGATTTCTCGCCATAAGCTCGATATCACCGAGGTTTCGCTGAGCATGGTGACAGATGAATTTATCTCCTTTATCCGCGCCCTCGAGGCGAGCGGTGAGGGCTGGCGTCTAGATCAAGCGACCGAGTTCTTGGTGATCGCAGCAACTTTGCTCGATCTCAAGGCAGCTCGCTTACTACCTAGCGGCGAGATAGAGGACGAGGAAGATCTGGCTCTTCTAGAAGCTAGAGATATCCTCTTCGCCCGCCTGCTTCAGTATCGAGCCTTTAAGGAGATTGCTGCCTCATTCCAGGAAGCAATCGCAGCAGCTGATAAATCTTTCCCTCGTGTTGTAGCGCTTGACCCCGCCCTTGCCTCACTCCTGCCTGAGGTTCTCATTGGAGTAGGCCCTGAACGCTTTGCAGCTATAGCCGAGCGCGTTCTTACCCCTAAGGCTCCGCCGGTAGTAGCAGTCGAACATCTGCACAGCGCCCTCGTAAGTGTTGCTGAAGAGTCTAAAGCAGTAGTTGAGGCTTTACGGAAGTCTCGCACCCTTTCGTTCCGATCACTGATCCAGGGGGCGGATTCAACTCTCGTCGTCGTAGCCAGGTTCCTTGCCCTCCTCGACCTCTATCGTCAGGGCGCCCTACGCTTCGAGCAGGTTGTGGCCTTGGGAGAGTTACAGATTAGCTGGGTGGGTTCAGATGAGGGAGAAGTCCTCGTCACAGATGAGTTTGATATCCCGCCGCAACCGCTAGATCTTGCAGATGAGCCAGCTGGCGGCGCCAGCGTAACCAGAGCAGAGGATGGGCCAGACGATGCTGGAGAATGAGATGTCTACACCAGAGGTTGAGAGTTCGAGCGTAGAGGTGAGCTTTGATCTAGCTTCAATCGGTCGCTCCATTGAGGCGATATTGATGGTCGTCGATGAGCCAGTTACAGAGATTACCCTCGCATCTGTTCTCCAAGTACCGGTAGATCAAGTCCAGGCCGCTCTCAACGTTCTAGCGCCTAGCTATGCAGACCGAGGCTTTACGCTCAAAGCAATCAATGGTGGATGGCGCTTCTACAGCCACCCTGACTGCAGCGATGTCGTCGAGAAATTCGTCTTGGATGGGCAGCAGAATCGCCTCACTCAGGCAGCCCTTGAGACGTTGGCAGTTATCGCCTACCGCCAACCCATCTCCAGGGCTCGGGTCTCAGCTATTCGTGGGGTCAACGTTGAAGCTGTAATGAAGACTCTCATAACACGAGGTCTGGTCGAGGAGTACGGGGTCGAGAATGAGACAGGGGCGATTCTCTACAAGACTACGAGCTACTTCTTGGAGCGGCTAGGCCTCAATGCTCTCACTGATCTGCCTCCATTAGCCCCACATCTACCTGATATCGATGGTCTCGACGAGATTCTCGATTCGCTTACAGACTAACCAGCCCCGTAGAATTAAGAGCCCGAACACGGGGCATAGCCTGCGCGCTGCGTAGGTGAGTTGACTGTCGAGAATGGATAGCCCTCATGGCCGAGATGCGCCTGAACAAGATTATTGCCGACGCTGGAATCACCAGCCGCCGTGGAGCCGACGAGCTGATCATGGATGGGCGCGTCACCGTCGATGGTCGTCAGATCCGCGAGCTCGGAGCCAAGTTTGACCCTGAAAAGCATAAAGTCGAGGTGGATGGCGAGACAATTTCACGTACTTTGTCTAAGACTTATTTAGCACTTCATAAACCAAGAGGTGTTCTGTCAACGATGTTTGACCCCGAAGGACGTCCCTCTCTGGCGGACTTTATCGACCTACGAACAGAGCGCCTCTTCCACGTTGGCCGCCTTGATAAAGAGTCTGAAGGGCTCATTTTGCTGACCAATGACGGGGATCTTACTTTCCGCGCCACACACCCCTCTTTTGGTTTGGAGAAGACCTACATCATTGAATTTGATGGGAAGCTGCCCGCGGGGGTCGATAAGGCTCTGCTTAAGGGAGTTGAGCTTGAGGATGGAATGGGACGGGTTCTGGCCTTTAAACATCTATCCCCACAGTGGATCGAGGTCGTGATTCACGAGGGTCGCTATCACATCATCCGCCGGTTGATGGAGGCAGTAGGTGTAGACGTCCTGAGATTGATACGAACCAAGTTTGGTCCCATCTCTTTGGGGGAGACTCTCGAAGGTAGATGGCGAGATCTCAATAGCGCTGAATTGCTAAGTCTACAAAAGGCTTTACAGTTAAATATATAAGTAACTTTAAAGTAGTTAAGTTGCTTAATATATTTATTGATAATTGCGATTTGATTCAAGCCAATAATTAATTTATCGACATTCTTGCGCTCAATTGACTCCGATAAATATCGATAAATCTATTTTCTTGTCTGCGATCAATTCGTGAGTTCCGCAGTAAGTTAAATACGAGCCGGGCAGTTTGGCGTAAAGACCATTTATAGATAAATGGTTTAAACTCGAAATATCTATCTGTGAGTTTCGGGTCGGGGGAGTACCATTACCCAATGTCAGTTCGAGCCATTCGCGGCGCTACCCAAGTAACCGCCAATACCGCAGATGCGATTTCGGCTGGAACCCAAGAACTTATCTCTGAAATCATCAAGAGTAACGGGCTAGAAACCGCCGACATCATCTCGATTCTCTTTACGGCATCGCCCGACCTCAATGCCAGCTTCCCTGCAGCAGCTGTTCGATCGCTGGGGCTTACCGACACACCCTTGATATGCGCTGTTGAGATTGATGTCCCTGGCGCCCTGGAGCGCACGATTCGAGTCATGGCCCATGTGAATACTTCCCTTCCAAAGGGAGAAATTGCCCACATCTACCTCCATGGCGCTAAATCTCTGCGCTCAGATATCGCTCAATAGGCCTTGAAATAGGAACCTCCATGGCTATTTCTCACGTACGGATCATTGGCTCTGGCCTTATTGGAAGCTCAATCGGTTTAGGTCTTGTGCAGAATCAGATTGAAGTTTCGATGGTCGATACCGATCCTGCCGCGCAGGCGTTGGCGCAGGATTTGATGGCGAGTTCTCCGCACACTGAACCGGACCTGGTCATTATTGCAACTCCACTTGGTTCGATTTCTCGGGTGCTTAAGGGCCTAGATACCTCAACTGTGAAGTTAGGCTTTATGGATATCAGTTCTGTAAAGACTAAAGTTCTGAGCGACGTTGAAGGTTCTGGCCTTTCCAGAACGCGATTTCTTCCATCCCATCCGATGGCAGGGCGCGAAGTTGGGGGAGCGCAATCCGCTCGGGCTGATCTCTTTGCAGGAAGACCGTGGATCATCGATTCTCACGGCGTCGATCCTGAACTTCGGGCCGCGGGATTGGAAATCATTAAGCTCCTTGGGGCCACACCGATCGAGCTCGGCAGTAGAGAACACGATCAGGCTGTAGCTCTCGTCTCGCACTTACCTCAGATCGTTTCATCGTTGCTAGCAGGTCAATTGCGAGGAGCCAATCCCCAGTGGCTAGATCTGGCAGGCGCGGGGCTACGAGACACGGTCAGGATTGCTGGCTCTAACCCGGACCTTTGGAAAGAGATCATCTCTGCAAATAGTGGCGCCATTGCACCCTTGCTAAAGAAATTTATCGAAGATGCCGAAAATCTCTTATCGAAAATTGATAACGAAGATTTCATTGCAGAAGTCATCGAAGGTGGTGCGCAAGGACGAGCACTTATTCCAGGAAAGCACGGCGGCAAACAACGTAGCTACACATATCTGCCGATAATCATTGAAGATAAGCCTGGCCAACTTGCATCGCTCTTTGATGAGTGTGCTCGTGCGCAAGTGAACGTCGAAGATCTTGCAATCGAACATAGCCCAGGTCAATTCACTGGATTAATCACTCTAGCCCTTTCTGAATCAGATGCTGCAAAACTTTCAGATCACTTACGAGCACATGGATGGAACGTCCACGCTCAACGTTAGGTAAGTCAAGGTACTAACGAATAGAATTACTCAACTTATAGATGGGCTCATTATCATGATTGTTGTAGCGCTAGATGGCCCGAGTGGTTCTGGCAAATCCAGCACATCTAAAGAGATTGCTATACGAGCCGGATGGAATTATCTCGATACAGGCGCGCTCTACCGAGCTGTAACTTTCATCGCTTTGTCGATTAATAGTGAAAGATCGGATGAGATTCTTCGCGAATTAAAAAATAGTCCGATTACTTTTAATTCAGATCCGCGGAATCCAAAAATATTTGTTGGAACTCAAGATGTATCAACTGAGATACGCTCGCACGAAGTAACAGAGAAGGTATCTGTCATTAGCGCAATACCTGAAATACGAGCTGAACTCTTAGAATTGCAAAGAAAAATAATTGCAAACGCCGATCGAGGAATTGTTGTAGAAGGTCGCGATATCGGCACTGTTGTTTGTCCAGATGCGGCGCTGAAGGTATTTCTCACCGCGGATATCGCAGCACGAGCGCAGAGGCGCGATGCTGAATTGGCAGATAAATCTCATGGAGTGGATTCAGTGAGCGAGTCGCTGACTGCGAGGGATGTCATTGATTCCACTCGAAAGACATCTCCACTGGCTCCGGCATTTGATGCAGTCCATATAGATTCTACGGAACTAACTCTTCCTGAGACGGTAGACCGTATCTGGGAGTTGCTATCTGAGCGTTCGCTCTTAGGTCTTCCCATCGTTGCAATTTTGGGACGCCCCAATGTTGGCAAATCAACTCTCATAAATAGATTTCTTGGTAGACGTGAAGCAATCGTAGAAGACACACCTGGTGTGACTCGCGATCGAGTTCAGTATGAATGCGAATGGGGTGGTCGTCGCTTTATTGTCATGGATACAGGTGGTTGGGAATCAAAACCAGATGGAATCTCTGTACAAGTTAGTGCAAGTGCGGAGCTGGCAATGCAGGAAGCAGATTTGCTCTGCTTTGTCGTCGATGCGCAAGTTGGAGCCTTGGACGAGGATGATGTCTTAGTTCAAGAATTGCGCAAAGCTAAGAAACCGACTCTCTTGGTTGCAAATAAAGTTGATGGTGATAACGATGAATCAGATGCACATGCGCTGTGGAACATTGGATTGGGCGAACCTCACTTTGTATCAGCCCTTCATGGTCGTGGAAGTGGCGATCTTCTCGATGCAATCGTCTCGTTATTACCTGAAGTTGGAGCAGCTCAGGTGCAAGATGGATATCGCAGAATTGCATTGATAGGTAGACCCAATGTTGGTAAATCAAGCCTTCTCAACGCACTTGCTGGCGAGAATCGATCCATCGTTGACGATGTTGCTGGAACTACTCGAGATCCAGTAGATGAATTAATTGAATTCGGTGGAAGTATTTGGCGATTCGTAGACACAGCAGGGCTCAAGAAGCGTGCCAATCAAGCCAGTGGAACCGACTATTACGCCACGTTACGTACACAGACTGCTCTGGAACGTTGCGAGTGTGCTGTTGTAGTTCTTGATGCATCGGTTCCTATATCGGAACAAGATTTACGAATCATTAACATGGTCGAGGAAGCGGGCAAGGCGATGGTGATTGTGATGAATAAGTGGGATTTGGTTGATGAAGATCGGCGTGATCAATTGGATAAGGAGATCGATCGCCATCTTGATCAGGTCGAATGGGCGCAACGGGTGAATGTCGCCGCAAAAACTGGCTGGCACCGCGATCGCCTCGCTCCTGCGCTTCGCACGGCGATCGATTCTTGGGAACGTCGAGTACCAACTGCGAAACTCAACTCCTTCCTTGGAGCGCTCATTGGGGCGACACCTCCACCTGTTCGAGGCGGTAAACAACCTAAGGTCTACTACGCAACGCAAGCGGGGATTGCGCCACCGAAATTTGTCGTCTTTTCTAGTGGCTGGATAGAAGCTTCCTATCGACGATTCATCGAGCGTCGATTACGAGAAGAGTTCAAGTTCCCAGGAACACCGGTCCAGGTAGCGATCCGAGTCAAGGAACGGGAGAAAGAGTAGAGATGTTGACCATTCCCAACGCGCTGACCTTTGCTCGTTTCCTAGGAATTCCACTCTTTATCTATTTGGCGCTTGTCGTAGAAGCCGATGGGTGGGCGATTGTTGTCCTAGCAATCGGGGGAGCAACTGATTACTTTGACGGCAAGCTCGCCCGTGCACTTGGACAGGAATCAAAGTTTGGCGAGATTGCAGATCCAACTATTGATCGACTCTACATAGCGGCAACGCTTATCACTCTCTACATTCGCGATGCTATTCCTCTGTGGTTAATCGCACTGCTAGTTATTCGAGATCTTTTTATGGCAGTTGTTGCTGGGGTGCTCGCCGCCCGGGGTTGTGCGCCTTTGCAGGTGACATATCTAGGGAAGGCTGCCACCTTCAATCTTCTCTACGCCTTTCCATTTCTACTCCTCGCGCTTAGCGATAGTTGGTATGGAACTTTGGCCTTCATCTTTGGTTGGGCATTTGCAATCTGGGGGGTCTGTTTATATCTCGGGACTGCGGTAGGTTATTTCCGTACCGCGATCTCCACCATTAGAGTTCGACCACGCGCCATCGAAGGGTAATTCCATGTCACATATTCCGGCAGAACTTCAATACACGAAGGAACATGAATGGGTTGCACCAACTTCACATCCGCTTCGACTTCGAATGGGAATCACCGATTACGCGCAAGCAGCGCTTGGAGATATCGTGTACGTGCAGATGCCTAAGGTGGGGGAAAAGGTAACCGCTGATCAAGTGTGCGGTGAAGTTGAGTCGACAAAGAGCGTCTCAGAAATTTACGCCCCAGTTTCAGGAGAAATTGTTGCTGTTAACTCCGAACTAGATGGTGCGCCAGAACTCATTAATTCAGATCCCTACGGCGCAGGTTGGCTAGTTGAGATCGAAGTACCTTCGCAACCTACTGGGCTATTGACCGCCGCCCAGTACGGCGAAATTACCGCCTAACCCCGGCTTGATTTCTCTATAGCAACTCTCTACTGTCACCCTTAAGTAGACGTCCAAAGTCGAAGGTTTCTCAAGAGAGGGGTGTGAAATGGCGAGCGCAGATGCAGATCGCGAACTCACAAGCACCCTTCATTTGGGACTTCGTTCGGTAGTCGGAAATTCCCCGTCGACTCCTATCGAAGATTTCTACCAACAGGCATCTGAAGAAGAGAAGTCAGTTATTAGCGGCGTTCTAGCCGGCGATGGCGAAAAGGCTATGGTCTTTATCCATCGTGGTGCGCAAAAGGGTTCACGATTCTTAATTGATCAAGCAGAAATTGCTATTGGTCGCGCACCAGAAAACTCCATCTTTCTCAACGATGTCACGGTCTCCCGCAAACATGCGTCGATCGTGAAAGAGGGCAAGAATTTCATCTTCAGAGATTTGGGAAGTCTTAACGGTTCATATGTAAACAATGTCTCTGTCACCGAAGCAAAGCTTTCATCTGGTGACGAGATTCAAATTGGAAAATTTCACTTGCTCTTTGTCGGAGCAGTTTCAGTAGGGGAGAAATAAGTTGAGCGTTCCAGCACGTGCCTATTTGAGCATTGGGGAAGTCCTTACCAAGTTGCGTGGCGATTTCCCAGATATCACTATTTCAAAGATTAGATTTTTGGAGTCAGAGGGCCTCATCGAGCCTCAGCGCACGCCATCTGGATATCGTAAGTTCACGACAGCAGATCTAGATCGACTCCGTTATGTTCTCCTGGCACAGCGCGACCAATACTTACCACTTAAGGTTATTAAGGAGAATTTGGATGCAATAGATCGCGGTCTTCAACCCGCCGCAGCTGGAGGAGTAGCAGCTCCTCGTCCGACCTTGGCCACTGTTGATGGGGAATTTGCACCTGCGAACTTTGTAGAACAGTCAGAGTTGAGATTAAGCCGTGAAGAGTTACTCAAGGCCTCAGGTTTAGAAGATTCTCAACTTGTTGAACTTGAATCATATGGATTGATCACAATCCGTGGTCGCCACTACGATGGCGATGCGCTATCTGTTGCAAAAGCTGTTGCTGAAATGGCAGGCTTTGGAATTGAGCCACGTCATCTTCGCTCCTTTAAATCTGCAGCTGATCGTGAAATTGGATTGATTGAACAAGTTATTACACCTTTCACCCGTCAGAAGAGTTCCGAAGCGAAAGCTAGAGCAGAAGAAGTTCAGAAGGAGATCGCATCTCTATCCGTGCGCCTGCATGCTGCATTGGTGCGCGGTGGACTCAACCGCCCTCGTTAAGAACAATCATCGGTTTCACCTAGGAAATTGCCATGTTGATTCCCGTTGAAGTTGTCGGTGTGCGCATTGAGATGCCATCGAATCAACCCATAGTGTTGCTGAAGGAGATTGAAGGAACCCGATTCCTACCTATATGGGTTGGAGCAGTTGAGGCGACCGCCATCGCATTTGCCCAGCAGGGAATGCAGGCGCCGAGGCCGTTGACACATGATCTCATCAGGGATCTCCTTGACCACGTGGACATAACTGTCACGGCTGTCCACATTACAAAGATCGAGAATGGAATCTTCTTCGCCGACCTGCAGCTACGAGGCAGTGAAGGAGCCCTGCCGGCGCTTTCGGCAAGACCATCTGATGCGATAGCGATCGCTCTTAGAACTCGCAGCAATATTCTCGTCGATAATGATTTGCTCGATTCAGCTGGCATAGATATCCCTGAACAAGTGGCTAGCACCGCCAGCGCTACAGGAGACCAGGAGCTAGAGGCCTTCCGTGAGTTCCTCGAAGGCATCAATCCCGAAGACTTTGCTGGCTAGAAGTCTAAACCTCAACTAGAGGTTTTGTTCGTGTCGCTCACACAGTTCACCTCGCCACAGGCGTAGCCTTTGATATCCCCACTAGCTGAAGGCGAGCCCCCTCTCGTGACAGAACAAGAATTTGAAATTGGTTACCGCGGCGCAACAGCATGTGCAGCTGCTGGAATTTCATATCGTCAACTCGATTACTGGGCTCGCACAGGATTGGTCGAACCATCTATTCGCACAGCTACAGGATCGGGGAGCGCACGACTCTATGGTTTCAGAGACATTCTTGTTTTAAAGATCGTTAAGCGGTTACTTGATGCTGGTGTATCGCTTCAGAATATTCGTACAGCTGTCAATCATCTTCGCAGTCGAGGTGTGACCGAACTAGAGAGTATTACCTTGATGAGCGATGGCGCCTCTATCTACGAATGTGCAAGCCCTGATGAAATCGTTGACTTGCTTGCAGGCGGGCAAGGCGTCTTTGGCATTGCAGTCGGAAAGGTATGGCACGAGGTTGAAGGATCTCTAGCCACACTTCAAGGTGAGGTTAATGGGGAAGTGGTATCGGGCGAAAATAACGACGAACTCTCGCTCCGCCGAAAGGCGAAAGGCGCCTAACAGACATATATTTCCTTCCCTAAGCAAATTAGGGAAAACTTCCCTGACGAATCTAGGGGAGTGCAGTGGCTGCAGATAAGAAGTTTGAAGATCGTCATATTGGACCTTCAGGCACTCAAGAAGAAGAGATGCTGAGAGTTCTGGGCTATGACAATCTCAAGTCATTTATCAGCGATGTTATTCCGTCAAATATTGCAATCGAAAAATCCCTGACTGAGACCCTCAATTTTTCAAAGAGTGAAGTTGAAGTTATCGCAGAGCTACGTGAACTAGCAGCACAGAATCAAGTTTTCACCTCGCTGATCGGTTCTGGTTACTACGGAACCCTCACGCCCGCAGTTATTAAGCGAAATGTCTTAGAGAATCCTGCTTGGTACACCGCATACACGCCATATCAACCAGAAATATCTCAAGGGCGTTTAGAGGCTCTCTTTGCCTTTCAAACAGTGATCTGCGATATGACTGCTTTGTCCCTTGCCAACGCGTCAATGCTGGATGAAGGAACTGCAGCGGCAGAAGCGATGACGCTAGCACGTAGAACTTCTAAGGCGCCCGATTCAGCAGCTTTTGTCATGGATATTAATGTGCACCCACAAACAAAGGCTGTCGTCGCAACGCGAGCGAAACCTCTAGGAATCAAGATAATTGAGTGTGATGTGCTGGCAATTCCTGCTGATGTAGAAATATTTGGAGTACTTGTTCAATATCCTGATACAACAGGGGCTATTTCAGATTTTTCCGAGATGACAATCACTGCGCATGAGCGCGGTGCGCTTGTTA
The DNA here is from genome assembly GCA_041169865.1 of Actinomycetota bacterium. Classification (GTDB taxonomy): domain Bacteria; phylum Actinomycetota; class Actinomycetes; order Nanopelagicales; family Nanopelagicaceae; genus Planktophila. Next base: position 11,964 of record JBEEIL010000019.1, read on the forward strand.
TTGCCGCAACAGATCTTCTTGCTCTCACCATGATTACTCCTCCAGGTGAGTGGGGCGCTGACATTGCAGTAGGTAGCGCGCAGAGGTTTGGAGTGCCGATGGGATTTGGCGGCCCACATGCTGGATTCATGGCGGTGCGCACTGGTCTAGAGCGTTCACTTCCAGGACGACTTGTTGGCCAGAGTATCGATGCGCATGGAAATCCCGCCTTTCGACTAGCGTTACAAACACGCGAGCAACATATCCGTCGCGATAAGGCAACTAGCAATATTTGTACTGCGCAGGTACTGCTTGCAAATATGAGCGCCTTCTATGCAATGTGGCATGGACCCCAAGGTCTAAAAGCTATCGCTGAACGGATACACAACTTTGCTGCACAACTAGCCTCCGTTGTCGAAACAGAAAATAAGAGCTATTTCGATACCTTGACCGTCAAAGTTGCAGATGCAGCCACAGTTCATGCCGCTGCTCAAAAGTCACGGATTAATCTCGGAAGAGTCGATGCAACCCATGTGCGAATCTCTCTCGATGAAACAGTCACTGATGAAATTTTTGCAGAAATCACCAAAATTTTTGGAGTAGCAGTTAAACCGGCCCAGGGGAGTGGGATAGCTACGAAGATGGTGCGTAAATCGACCTTCTTGCAACACCCAGTATTTAATACCTACCACTCTGAAACATCGATGTTGCGTTACCTGCGCACTCTTGCAGATCGAGACCTCGCCCTCGATCGCACGATGATTCCTTTAGGTTCGTGCACCATGAAGCTCAATGCGACCACCGAGATGGAAGCAGTCACGTGGCCAGAGTTCTCATCGCTGCACCCCTTCGCGCCTCGCGAGCAGAGCCAAGGTAGCCGCAAGTTGATTGAACAATTGTCTCAATGGCTGGTGGAAATCACTGGTTATGACGCAGTCTCGCTCCAGCCGAATGCAGGAAGCCAAGGCGAGTTTGCTGGATTACTTGCGATTAGAAATTATCACGATTCACGCGGCGACCACGGTCGCAATATCTGCCTTATTCCATCGAGCGCTCATGGAACCAACGCTGCAAGTGCGGTTATGGCCGGAATGAAAGTTGTCGTCGTTGATTGTGATGAACAGGGAAATGTCAGCGTTGCAGATTTGCAGGAGAAAATTTCCGAGCACGCCACGCATCTGGCTGCGCTGATGGTTACTTATCCGTCAACGCACGGCGTCTTTGAAGCTGCGATTTCAGAGATCTGTGCATTGGTGCATGATGCCGGGGGACAGGTCTATGTTGATGGGGCTAATCTCAATGCGTTAGTCGGAACTTCTCAACCTGGAAAATTTGGAGCGGATGTTTCACATTTGAATTTGCACAAAACTTTCTGCATTCCACATGGTGGCGGGGGACCCGGAGTTGGACCAGTTATTTCAAAGTCACATCTTGCGCCATTTCTACCTAATCACCCTCTTGATGAAAGCGCAGGTCCTGCCACGGGCCCTGGTCCAATTTCAGCAGCGCCCTTTGGTTCAGCCAGCATCTTGCCGATTTCATGGGCATATATTCGATTGATGGGTGGCGCAGGGTTGACTCACGCAACGGAAGTTGCAATTCTCAATGCGAATTACATGGCAGCTCGCTTGCAGAAATTCTTCCCAATTCTCTATACAGGGGAGAAGGGGTTAGTGGCGCACGAATGTATTCTCGACATTCGTGAAATTACTAAAGCATCAGGGATTACCGTTGATGACATCGCAAAGCGGTTGATGGATTTTGGTTTCCACGCTCCGACGATGTCATTCCCAGTAGCAGGCACTCTGATGATTGAACCAACCGAGTCAGAAGATATTGTTGAAATGAATCGCTTTATCGATGCCATGGTTGCAATTCGCTATGAGATACAAGAGATCATGGATGGCAAGGTTGCAGTCGATGAATCCGCACTTCGTCATGCTCCCCATACGATTGGGGCTATCGCTTCAAGTGAATGGAATCGCAGCTATTCCCGCGAAAAGGGTGCATTCCCGGCAACGCTGACTGGGCTGATTCCAGGCGAACTCATCGGCATGAAAGGCAAGTACTGGCCCACCAGTGGCCGTATAGATGGGGCATACGGGGATAGGAACCTCGTCTGTTCCTGCCCACCCATCGAAGCCTTCGCCTAATCTCTTTTACTTTACATAATGTAACTTATCGGCGTTAGGCCGTAAGTGTCGTGATAGCCCCCAGAGCGTCGTCTGCCAGAGCGCTTCAACAACGATTGCTCTGCTCATCTTGGAGACTCCATTAACCCGCTCTACAAAGGTAATGGGAACTTCAAAGGTTTTTGCACCGGCCAAGATTGATGCCATCGCCATTTCAATTTGAAAACAGTAACCAGTTGCTGTCATCTGATCCAATCTAAGGCGCGACAATAGCTCGGCGCTATAAACCCGGAATCCGCCGGTTAGGTCATGTAGAGGAATTCCTAGCGCAATTCTTGCGTATGTGGTGCCCGATCGTGATAGCAACTGTCGACTTTTCGGCCAATTTACGACGGAACCACCCGGCATCCAACGCGTTCCAAGAGTGATTGATATCGGCTCTGTAGTCGCATCGAGCATCGCTGGTAGGTCTGCCACTCGATGGGAGCCATCGGCATCCATAGTCACTATCTTCGAGTATTTACCTTGTGGTAGCACATGAGCAAAACCTGCGCGATAGGCAGCGCCTAATCCGGCCTTTGCTGGACGTCGAAGCACCGTAACCCATGGAAAATTCAAAGATTCAACTATATCTGCAGTCTTATCGGGAGAATTATCATCAAGGATGACCACATCGAAATCACGGACGCTGTGAAGTTCACTGAGTGAATGAAGTAGTTCGACAATCGAAATCGATTCATTGTAGGTAGGTATAAGAATCACTGGCTTCATAAATTATTTTCTTCCTTCATAGCTTTGCGCGAGAGAGTTCCTACCAGCCTAAAGCCGATATTAATCTATCCACGCTTGCCCCGAGCCCATACTCTCCTTTAAGTTGATAAATTTTTGATAGATCTTTGGGAGATTTAGGCATGGCGATATCTAACTTAGGAAGAGAAACATCCTTAGCGCAATGAACCAAAGTTGGTGCGATTTTTAGGTAATCCGCACCATCAACAATCTTTTTCGCAAGGCTAGGCGTGAGCGCTGGATGGCCAGCACGAGCACCCGCTAGAGCCTCATCGACTGTTGCAAAGTGATTGGCAATCAGGGCCGATCCCTTCTCACCTATCCCCTTAACGCCAGGTAAACCGTCAGAAGGGTCTCCACGGAACATGGCAAAGAGAGCATAACGTTCGCCTGGTATTCCATATTTTTCAGCAACCCAACGAGTGTCAACGAGATCATGTTGCGAAATACCGCGAGCCAAATAGACAACTTTGACGTCACGTCGGTCATCGACAAGTTGGAATAGATCTCTATCCCCCGTCACCACTCTTATCGGCCCCTTCTCACGGACTGCAAACGTTGCCATGACATCATCGGCTTCGTAATCATCAACGCCGACCATCGGAATTCCGAATTCATCCAAAAGATCGAGAAGTACCGGAATTTGTGGCGTGAGTGTTTCTGGCTCTTCTTCCTCGTCCCCTTCATCTTCAAGTCGATTAGCTTTGTAATCGGGAAAGAGTTCCACGCGCCAAGAAGGGCGCCAGTCCCCTTCTATACAGGCAACAATTCGATTTGGAGAGTACATACCAATCAATCGAGCAGTCATATCAAGATAGCCTCGAATAGCATTTACTGGCATACCTGATGGAGAAACTAAGGTGTCAGGCATTCCGTAGTAAGCGCGATACCACAGCGAAGCGCTATCAAGAAGCATGAGTGTCATACATCCGCCAACATATCTGAAATTACTCCTCGATCCAATCGTTTGACACCCTCTTTGCAGATAGGACGAAGGCTCTCTGCTGCCCCACCAATTTGTGTCAGCAGATCGATCAACTGACGGATACTACGGACGAAATCACCAACGGTCATATCTGTTCCTTTGAGAACGCTACTGAGTGAATGTCCATTCGCCCAACGATATGCGGCGTAGCAGAATCCAAAATCCGGTTCACGCTGCGTTTTAACATCAAATTCATTTTCAATATCTTCTAGTTCTACCCAGATCTTTGCCACACCTGCTAGCGCGTTGGCAACGTTCTGATGAGGCATCTTCGGTGCGTAATTTTCTGCGCTGCGGCTTTCGTAGATCATGGCGGAAGCAACTGAGAGGAGTTCTGGTGCGTTGAGATTGTTAAATACCCCGCGACGAATAGATTCGGTCAGCAACAGGTCAGATTCAGCATAAATCTTTGCAAGAATCTTTCCTTGCTCCAGGGGTTTCTCTCCCTCTATATAGCCTAGATGTGTCAGAACGTTACAGATGCGATCGAAGGTTTTTGCAATAACGTGAGTTCGATTTTCCACTCTCGATCTGAGGCCGTCTGATTCACGATTGAGCCTGTCGGCGCGCTCGGCTAAACGGGCGTGCGATTCTCGATCATTACAGGAATGACAGGAATGTTTACGAAGTGAACGACGTAATCCATCCAATTCATTCTCCATATGTAAGCGCTGCCGTTGATCAAAGGTTCGTCGACCATCCCGTTTACTGAGTAGTTTTTCTAACTCCTTAATTTCAATCCTTATTCGGGAATACTCGTTGAAATCGCCTAAGTGACACTGCGCTGAATCGACTAGTTCTGCCGCTAAAGATTCATTCTTTCGAATTTGACGAACTAGCCCTACGACAGCTCTATCGGCTTGGAACTGAGCAAATGAGGATTCCAAGGAACCGCGAGCTCTCTCGCGACCAAATCTTGCAATGAGATTGATGGACATGTTGTAGGTAGGAGTAAAAGATGAGCGAAGTGGATATGTACGAGTTGAAGCTAAACCTGCAGCTGTTGCCGAATCAACTGTTGGCGACCATTGGACAACTGCATTGCCTTCAATATCAATTCCACGTCTTCCAGCACGTCCCGTAAGTTGGGTGTACTCCCCTGGCGTTATCGAAACATGGGCTTCGCCATTCCACTTGGTGAGTTTTTCAAGAACCACCGTACGAGCAGGCATATTGATTCCGAGAGCGAGCGTTTCGGTGGCAAAGACCGCCTTGACTAAGCCATTCTTGAAAAGTTCTTCAACGGCTCCTTTAAAACTCGGCAATAGTCCAGCATGATGCGCTGCGATTCCCCGTTCGAGTGCGAGAAGCCAATCTCGATAACCCAGAACCTCCAGATCTTCTTCAGCTAAATTCTGTGTGTATCTCTGAGCAGTTTTCACAATCTCTAATCGTTCTTCCATCGTTGTCAATTTAATGCCTGCTTGTAAACATTGTTTTACCGCTGCATCGCATCCAGCGCGAGAGAAGATAAATGTGATTGCAGGTAGAAGATTCTCGCGTTGCAATTTTTCAATGATTTCCGCACGCGAAAGGCGATTATCGTTCTCGCCGAAGCGATCACGTCGACCGCGTGGTGTCTTCACGCGGCGCAACGCTTCTCTTTCCAACCCCAATATCTCCGGATTTACCCGCCCTGGTTCACTAAAGAGATCTATCAACCTATTGCCTATCAACACATGTTGATAGAGAGGAATAGGTCGAATTTCAGAGACAATTACCTCGGTACTCCCACGAACTTCCCCAAGCCATTCACCAAATTCTTCGGCGTTGGAGACAGTGGCAGAGAGTGAAATTACCTGAACGCTTTCCATGAGATGGATCAAAACTTCCTCCCAGACAGCTCCCCGAAATTTATCGGCCAGGTAGTGAACTTCATCCATTACTACAGAACCTAAATTGTTCAGAGTCGTAGAGTTGGCATATAACATATTTCGGAGAACCTCCGTGGTCATCACCAAAATATCTGCCTCAGAATTTATATTCGTGTCACCAGTTAAAAGTCCAACTCGATCTTCACCGAACTTTTCTGAAAATTCAAAGAATTTCTGATTGGAAAGAGCTTTGATAGGTGTCGTGTAAAAACACTTCTTGCCTTTAGCAAGAGCTGAGAAGGCAGCAAATTCACCGACAACGGTCTTTCCTGCTCCCGTGGGAGCTGCAACTAATACTCCCTTGCCATCCTCAACTGCTTGACACGCCTTGACCTGGAATTCATCAAAACCAAATTCAAATTGGTTGATAAATTCAGTGGTGAGTGGATGGTTGGCTCGCTTCTTTGCCGCAGCATATCTTTCAGCTGGGGACGTTACAGACTCCAAGTTAGACCTGCTCCCCTAATGCACTCGGCAGAGACCGGAGCTGGTCCGATTCTCTCTCCATCAGCATAGGCCACCGCCTCGGCTGTCAATCGCACCTTAGCGCTGCGAATAACTTTAACCTTTGGATGGGAAATATGAGACCCTGAATAGACAGATGGAAAGACCTTCAAAAATTCAAATTTACTTACTGGCTCCAGAATCATCACATCAAAGAGACCATCGTCCATCTTTGCTTGTGGGCAGACGTACATTCCCCCACCATAAGAGCGTCCATTGCCAATCGCGATGAGCATTGCCTCTGTTGAGATGGTTCTAGTGTCCAATTCAATCTCATAACTCAGCGGCTTAAATCTAGGTAATTCAAGTGCTATCGCTGCGTTATAGCGCTGTGGTCCTTTTGGCCAGGAGAGAGAGTTTGCTCGCTCGTTCACCACTGAATCAAATCCGGTACTAAGAATTGCAGCAAACCATTCGGAATCAACTATTCCGAGGTCCATTGGCTGTGCATCCTGGGTCGTAACTCGATCTAGATAGGAGGAAACATCATCAAGGGACCAACCTAATGATCGAACTATGTCGTTGCCTGTTCCCGCTGGCATCACCGCAAAGGGAATATGACGTGGAACTGCAAGTTGCAATATGAGATGTGCTAGCCCATCTCCCCCAATACTGACTATTCCTTGACACTCATTCTTCGATAGGAAACTTTCTAGATCTCTCTTGAGAAAATGAGCTGTCGATCCAGAAAAAACTTGATAGGAGAGATTTCTAGCCGCAAAGTACTCAATGACCTCTTGTGCAATTACAGCGCCTTTTCCACGCCCTGCCGTTGGGTTTATAGCTAACGCCCACATGGGTTGACCCTATCGGCTACTCGTCGATAGGTGTTGGCGCCTCTATTCGAGAACTACTGAGATTGAGCGATTCAGAGCGACTATCACGTCTCTTATCGACGATTAATGCGATTCCGCCCGCCATGAAGTAGAAGAGAATGAGTGGTGCCGACAATAAAATCATACTGAGTGGATCGGCTGTAGGCGAGAATGCGGCAACAACTAAGAATATTGAGAAGACCCACGCTCGCCATGGTTTGAGAATCGTCTTTCCTCGCAGGAATCCAATTAAGTTAAAGGTTAAGAGAAATATCGGTAATTCAAAAGCTAGCCCAACTAGCAAGATGAGTCTGAGGACAAAGTCGAGATAATCATCGAAACGAACGAGATTGCTCACTGCATTTGGGGTGAACCCAAAGAGCGCTTGAATCGCCACAGGAAGGATGAGGTATCCGAGAGTCGCTCCCATGATGAAGAACGGTGTGGCTGCACCTACGAAGAGGATGCTATTTCGCTTCTCTTTTCGATGGAGAGCAGGTGCGATAAATGCCCACAATTGGTACAACCAAAATGGCGCAGAAACGATTACGCCAGTCAGAAGTGCAACCTTTATCTGTAAATCAAGTGGACCTAGAACACCGCTGATATAGAGCGCTCCACAACTATCGGCACCTGCAGCCTGCGCTGCACGTAAATCACAGACCGGTCTAGCGAGAGTAACGATTATCGTGTTATAGAAAAACCAACCACCAGCAAACGCGATAACGATGGCGATGGCCGAAGCCAGCACTCTCCGTCGTAATTCTCGTAAGTGATCAAGCAGTGGCATCCGTCCTTCATTTGCAGACGCCATCTATTTATCTCTCTTTTTTGCCGTCTTCTTCGATCGCAGCGTCGTCAGCTTTCATTTCCTTCATTTCGCTCTTGAAAATTCTCATGGAGCGACCGAGAGATCGGGCAGAGTCAGGAAGACGCTTTGCGCCAAATAGGACAAGTACAACGACAAGGAGGATGACTATTTCTCTTGGGCCTAAATTCATTCCGGTGACTCCTTAGCTGATAAGTAAGCCTAGATTACACCAGCCGAGTTTTTATGGGTAGGTGGAGGCTGTCTCACAGATAACGATCAAGTATCGATTGCGCCCTCTTCGCAAGGGACTCTCTCATCTGGCTCGGTGCGATGAGTTTGAGGGAATCGCCAGAGGCTAAGAAGGCTCGCTCAATCCATTCGGTTGAGTAAGAAGATGATGCGAACTCTTCACCAACTGATATATCTCTGAGCCCAAATCGCTCTGCAGTTTCACGTGATGACCGCAACACCTGCGCGCGGAATGGGACCTTAGGAATTTCATGTGGAACCACATCCTTAGGTCGTTCTACCTTAGTTTTCTCAGCTTTTGTAATCCTATCGACACGAAAGAATCTGAAATCGTTTGCAGAGTAACAGTACGCATGGAGATAGGAATGGCCTTGCTCCTGCTGTAGCTCAATTGGCAGAATCGTTCGGGAAGATAATTCGTCACGATAGAGCGAGTGATACTCGATTACCAAACCACTATTGTCAGCGAGAGCTGCGCTAATTGCCACTTGAATTTGGGGCTGCAGATGTGGAGTAACCGATATTGATGGTGGCAGATTAACAATATGCAAGATTCTCTCTCGCAAAGATTGAGTGAGCGATATCAAGTCCTGGCGATCTGTCGGTATGACTGAAAATATTAAATCGAGACCCAGTATGAGCGCTACCGCCTCTTCAAGGGTAATGGATCTAGGTTTTTCAAGCGTTGCTGCATTTCTGATGCTGACATATCCAGAGTCGAAACTTAAATCCATAAGCTCTAAGGGGGTATAACCAGGAAGTCCGCACATCCACAACGTTGTTAGATCCTCAGTCAACTCCTTTTCAGTGACACCGAAAGTCTTCGCCAGCGCCTCGAGCGCGATCCCTTGATGAGCGTGGATATATGGCACCAAATCCAATAATCGAGCTGCCTTATCCAGCGGTGATTGGGATTTTCTAGGCATGATTGCTCACAAGTGATTGCAATCTGTAGATGATTTGTTCTCTCAACTCTATCGGTTGCTGAACAAATGCATCTTCCCCATGCCAAAGAATAAGCGAGGTCAAGGTGTCGATGTTGAGAATCGGAATTGTGAGCTGATCCCACTCTCCGATTCGCTTTATGTCGGTCGCTAAAACTCGAAGAGCTGCACACTTTCCTTGCCTGACATCGACAATCGCAAAGAAGGTTATCTCTACAGCGTCATACGTGTCACCAGCCTTTTTCTCATCGGCGAAATCAAAGTCTTTCTGGACTTTTCCGACAGAAAAATCTCCGAGAATTCGATCTAGTCGAAAGGTGCGCTTTTCCTGAATGGCTTGATCGACTCCGGATAGGTACCAGAATCCATTGTTACTTTTGAGTCCGGTTGGAACTATTTCTCGCACTTCGCGTTGCAACTCAGAATTGAGATAGGTGAACTCCAGTATTCGGTGCTCTGCAATGGCGCGCGTAATTGATGCAATCTCTGGTCCGGCATCTGGCAGAACAGGTGCGATACCGGGTAGATCTAACTCATCAATAGGAATCCCGAGGGATGCCAGTTTGACGAATGCACTCTGTGCCGCGCTACTCAGTGAGGCGCCCTGCCATGCCGATGAAGCTAGTGAAAGAAGCGATATTTCTAACGGAGAAACTTCTCCTAGATTCAATTCGTAACTTTCACGCTTTATCCGGTAACCAGCTTCATCGTTGAAAAGCGGATCAAAAGAGCCAACTTCGATCTCAATTCCTAGGGAACGCAAATCATCCTTATCTCGCTCAAACATTCGCTCCTTAGATTCATGGTTTCCCTCATAACCATCAACGGAGTGAAAAATCTCGGATTTAGTCAGATATCGTTTCGTAGCTAGCAGCGCGATCGTTAAATTAACTAACCGCTCACTCTTCCGCGACACCGTACGCACCCTTTGCTGGACGTCGGCGACGAGGAAGTACATCAACTCCAGGGGCCATTCTCCTGCTGTAAATCAGAAAACCGGTGTGACCGATCATCCGCTGTTGTGGACGCACTGCCAGGCCTTCATGGTGCCAACCGCGAACGATAGTCTCAGAACTTTCAGGTTCAGTGAAATGTCCATCCTCCTTAATCGCTTCGGCGGTTGCAGATAGTTGCGTCGTGGTTGCGACGTAGGCGAGCAAGACTCCTCCGGGACGGAGCACCTCCGCAGCCTTTGCTACACATTCCCATGGGGCGAGCATGTCTAGGACTACTCGATCAAACTGTTGATCAAAGGTCTGGTCTTGCAGAGAACCTACTTTCAATTTCCAATTCGCAGGGCGGGATCCAAAGTAGTTCTCAACATTTGCGCTGGCATTTTCTGCGAAATCACTCCTTCTTTCAATTGAGTGAACCAAACCCTCGGGACCAACGGCACGCAAGAGTGAGAGTGTTAACGCTCCACTTCCCACACCAGCTTCTAAAACTCTCGCGCCTGGGTAGATATCCGCGACTCCAACGATCATGGCGGAATCCTTTGGATAAACAATCGTTGCACCACGAGGCATAGATAAAACGTAATCAGCGAGTAATGGAATGAAGGCGGTGAATTTAAGTCCGGCAGTGGTGCTTACTACTGAACCTTCTGGTAATCCCACTAAATCATCATGATTAATCCAACCTTTATGGGTATGCCACTCTTTACCCGGAGTGATGGTGAAGCTGTATAGCTTTCCCTTTGGATCAGTGAGTTGGACGCGATCGCCAATCTGGAAAAAACCGGGTGTAGACACAGGTGAATCCTAGGTGAAACCCCCCTGGTTTCGTCACCCTATCCATGTATCGTGGGCGCAATGGAGCAATTGCGTTTATCACCAAGTCGCATCAATGACTTCACCAATTGCCCGCAACTCTATAAATATAGGGCTATCGATCAACTTCCCGAACCACCAAGTATCGACGCTGAACGTGGGAAATTGATCCACTCTGTTTTAGAGGACCTCTTTGAATTACCTGCCCAGGAACGTACTCTGGAATCTGCCAAAGATGCTCTTCCGATACGTTGGCAATCTGCTCTTGCTAGCAATCCACAACTATCAACGCTCGTCCTTGATGAAAAGGAATGGCTCGATCGCGCCACCTCATTACTTCATAATTATTTTCAACTAGAGCAGCCCCACACATTTGAGTCCACATATCGCGAGCTACATCTTGAGCGCAACCTAAGTGATGAGATGTATCTCCATGGATATGTCGATCGCATTGATATCGCTCCAACCGGTGAAGTCAGAATCGTGGACTATAAAACCGGAAAAGCGCCAAAGCCAGGTTGGGAAGAGAAGGCTCTCTTCCAATTGAGAGTATATGCGCTTCTGTATTGGCAGAATGAGGGCGTTCTACCGACTCTACTTCAGTTGGTTTATCTGGGTGACACCCAACTGGTAAAGAGCTCACCGAGTGAAGCGCAACTGTTAGCAACAGAACGGATTTTGAAGAATATTGGTTCAGAAATACTTACTGCTATAGATACCGGCCACTTTCCTGCGAAGAAATCTCGCCTCTGTGATTGGTGCTTCTTCAAGACTATATGCCCAGCTCATCAGTAATTGAGAACACTCCATGTATCAATTCGCGTTGAAGTACTTCGCTTCTGGATGATGCACGATGATTGCCGATGTAGATTGTTCTGGATGTAATTGAAATTCTTCGGATAGCGTCACGCCAATACGTTCAGGTTCAAGTAAGGCGCAGAGCTCTGTCTGTTGCTCTATATCAGGGCATGCGGGATAGCCAAATGAGTAACGTGATCCGCGATAGCCCTGGTCGAGAATGCCTTGAATGTCGCTGGCGTCATCTCCCCGTACTGACATCTCCTCGCGAATGCGTGCGTGCCAGTGCTCGGCCAACGCCTCTGTCAGTTGTACAGATAGACCGTGGAGCTCTAAGTATTCACGATATGCGTTTGCGGCAAAAAGTTCGTTGGCGGCTTTACTTACAGTATTTCCCATTGTTACGACGTGGAAGGCAACGACATCAGTCTTGCCTGACTCTCGAGAGGCGAAGAAATCAGAGATGCAAAGTCTGCGATCTCTGGATTGGCGTGGGAATGAGAACCGCAATCTCTCTTGGCCCTTGTCGGGACCTTCGTGGTGCAAGATGACAAGATCATTACCTTCTGAGACACATGGGAAGTATCCGTAGACAACTGCTGCTTCCAACCAACCTTGTGATTGCGCTTCGTTTAGCAACCTGCGCAGTCGAGGTCTACCTTCGCTCTCTGCCATCGCCTCATACTCGCCACGAGCACCCTTCAAGCCCCACTGGCCCATAAAGAGAGCGCGTTCATCGAGCATTCCCACATAATCAGCGAGCGGTATGCCTTTTACGATTCTTGATCCGAAGAAGGGAACCGTTGGTATATCAATATCTATTGCTACATCACTGCGCCGCGTGTCGATGACCGTGTCTTCTTCCTGACGCGCGACAGTTTTTACGCGTCGCTCACGAAGTGCGGGAAGAGCAGCGCCTTCCTCTCCACGTTTTACCGCCATGATTGCATCCATGAGTCGGAGACCTTCGAAGGCATCACGCGCGTAACGGACTTCGCCAGGAAATTGGTTAGCTAAATCTTGTTCGACAAATGCGCGTGTGAGTGCTGCGCCACCTAGAACTATCGGCCACTTCTGATCGAGTCCACGTGCCGTTAACTCTTCAAGATTCTCCTTCATGATGACTGTGGACTTGACTAGCAGTCCTGACATGCCAATCGCATCTACGTCATTCTCTTGTGCAGCATCGATAATTTGATTAATAGTCTGCTTAATCCCAATGTTAACGACTTGATAGCCATTATTGGAAAGAATGATGTCAACCAAATTTTTTCCAATATCGTGAACATCCCCCTTCACAGTGGCAAGAAGAATTCGACCACGCCCCGCATCGCTAGTTTTTTCCATGTGAGGCTCAAGATATGCAACCGCGGATTTCATTACTTCAGCGCTTTGAAGAACGAAAGGAAGTTGCATCTCACCTTTTCCGAAAAGCTCCCCAACTACTTTCATGCCTTCTAGTAGATGGTCATTGATTATCGTTAGAGGCTTAATACCTTCAGACATTGCTGAATCTAAATCATCAGTGAGTCCGACCTTCTCGCCATCAATAATTCTTCGCTCTAGGCGCTCTTTGAGAGGAAGCGCAGCTAATTCAGAGGCGCGAATGTTGCGGGAAGCAGCTAATTCGACGCCCTCAAAGAGTTGAAGAAACTCGCTCAGTGGGTCATATACGCAATTATCTCCCTCGAAAACTCGACGGTCATATATGAGATCAAGTGCGACTTCTCTTTGACGATCCTCAATTCTCGCCATTGGCGTTATCTTCGATGGATGAACAATTGCTGAGTCCAAACCTGCCTGAACACATTCGTGCAAGAAGACTGAATTGAGTACAACGCGTGCCGCAGGGTTTAAGCCAAATGAAACATTGCTGACTCCGAGAGTTGTTTGAACCTGTGGATATTCCTCTTTGAGAGTTCGAATTGCGCTTATCGTCTCGAGTCCATCTCGACGTGTCTCTTCTTGCCCCGTCGCGATAGGAAAAGTCAGGGTGTCAATCAAGATGTCCCCTACGTGTACACCCCAATTTTCGGTGAGATCTTTGATTAATCGTCGAGCGACTCGCAATTTCCATTCTGCGGTGCGAGCTTGTCCTTCTTCATCAATTGTCAGAGCTACAACGGAGGCGCCATGCTCTTTAACTAGCGGCATAATTCGTGAAAAACGGGAAGTAGGACCATCACCGTCTTCATAGTTGACTGAGTTGATAACGCAACGTCCACCTAAGGCTTCTAACCCTGCCTTGAGTACAGCCGGCTCGGTAGAGTCCAACACAATGGGAAGTGTTGATGAGGTGGCAAATCGAGATGCGATCTCAGTCATATCACGTACGCCGTCGCGACCTACGTAGTCGACCGATAGATCGAGCATATGTGCCCCATCTCGAATCTGATCACGGGCGATTTCAACGCAGGTCGCCCAATCTTCTGCAACTAGAGCGTCACGAAATGCGCGAGAACCATTTGCGTTGGTTCGCTCACCTATCGCTAAATACGTTCTATCTTGTCTAAAGGGAACATACTGATAGAGAGAAGAAGCGCCAGGCTCTATCTCTATTGTGCGCTCCTTTACTGCATGACCATTCAATCGTTTCACCACGGCTTCTAGGTGCGCGGGTGTCGTGCCGCAACAACCTCCAATGAGGGTGATGCCATATTCATTCACAAAGGTTTCTAACGCTGTTGCTAACTCTTCAGGGCCGAGTGGATACTCAGCGCCTTTCGCACCAAGGATGGGAAGGCCGGCATTTGGCATTACCGATATTGCGGTGTGGGAATTCTTCGATAGATAGCGCAGATGCTCCGACATTTCAGTCGGCCCTGTTGCGCAGTTGAGACCGATCAGATCTATGTTCAGTGGCTCTAGCGCATTAAGAGCAGCGCCAATCTCGGATCCAAGCAACATAGTTCCTGTGGTTTCAACGGTTACTTGTGCAATCAGAACGACGTCGCGAGCTGATTCGGTAATCGCTTGGCGGGCTCCGTTGACTGCCGCCTTCGCTTGCAGCAGGTCCTGGGTTGTTTCTACAAGCAGTGCATCACAACCAGAATCGACAAGACCTTTAGAGGCCGTGTAATAGGCCTCCTTCAACTTTTGGTATGTGGTGTGTCCAAGACTCGGTAACTTTGTCCCTGGCCCGAGAGAACCGAGAACGAAACGAGGCTTATCGGGAGTGCTGAAGCTGTCCGCTGCTTCACGCGCAATCTTTCCGCCTGCGAAGGCGAGCTCATAAATACGATCTTCAATTCCATACTCTGCCAGATTGGCCCAATTGGCACCAAAGGTATTGGTTTCAATGGCATCTACTCCAACAGATAGATAGGCATCGTGTACCGACCTAACCAAGTCCGGTCTCGTTACATTGAGAATTTCGTTGCAACCTTCATGGTTTTGAAAATCTTCGAGCGTGGGATCAGCAGCTTGCAGCATCGTTCCCATTGCGCCGTCAGCAATCACGGTGCGCTGCGCCAAAGCGCTGCGGAGCAGGCTAGGTTTCGATGGGCTTCTGCTCGTCACATTGCGCAGGTTACCCTAAGGTATTGATATGGAGATTCTTCAAATTCCGCAATTGCGCTCGCCAGTGATGGTTATCGCATTTTCTGGATGGAATGACGCGGGCGAGGCCGCAACAGGAGCTACTTCACATCTCTTGGGCTGCTGGACTGAACCTCAATATGACGTTGTTCCAGAGTTGATTGCAGAAGTAGATCCGGAAGAGTTTTACGACTTTCAAGTGAATCGACCTACTGTCTTTGTAGATGATTCAAGCGTGAGAAGTTTGACTTGGCCGGGCACTTCAGTATTTGCACTCGCTACTCCATCTCTCCCCCACGATTTCATCGTTGTAAAAGGTGTAGAACCATCTATGAAATGGAAAACTTTTACTTCTGACCTGTTGGATTTAGCCGATGATTGTGAAGTGGACCTAATTATTTCCATGGGCGCCATGCTGGCCGATACTCCGCACAGCCGTCCTATCACCGTGAGCGGCAGCGGAGCTCATCCAGATATCGCAAAGAGGCTT
Source organism: Actinomycetota bacterium (assembly GCA_041169865.1). Lineage (GTDB taxonomy): Bacteria > Actinomycetota > Actinomycetes > Nanopelagicales > Nanopelagicaceae > Planktophila. The sequence continues at coordinate 27,640 of JBEEIL010000019.1, forward strand.
GGAGTGGAAATCAGCAGATATGAAGGGCCGACAGGAATTCTTGGCGTGATTCAAGATTCATGTCTTCGACGTGGGCTAGATGCAATCTCTTTATGGGCTGCGATTCCTCATTATGCATCGAACTCACCATCGCCTAAAGCGTCACTTGCTTTGATTAATGCACTAGAAGATTTTCTGGAAATCTCAATTCCACAAGGTTCACTTCCAGCGGAAGCTCATGAATGGGAGAACGAAGTTACCGCACTTGCAAAGGAAGATTCAGATGTGGCTGAATACGTAAAAGCTCTTGAAGAAAGTAAGGATGCAGTTGACATTCCAGAGGCGACAGGTGAATCGATTGCCCGAGAGCTTGAGAGATTTCTAAGGCGCCAGAACGAAAAATAGTTCTACAGAGCGATTCCCAGAAGTGAATCGATAGCACGCGATAATTCACCTGCGTTTCCACCTACAGACCCTGACTCAGTCTCTTTCATCCAGCGGTCAATAATCTCTAGCGCGCCTTTGGTGTTGAGATTGGAAGCTAGAGCGTCGATTAATCCTTGAATGACCGAGTCGGTGGGAGCAACGTCTAACCTAGAAAGATTGAGTTGCAGCCGTTCAATTGATTTAGTTGCCCCAGCCAAGAGTGAATCGTTCCACATCGTATCGTCGTGATGATCTCTATTAAGAAGTGCCCAGCGAATCGCCATAGGTTGGATTCCTTGTGCAATCAACTTAGATACGAAGACCAAATTGCCACGAGATTTGCTCATCTTTTCGCCATCTAAACCAATCATTCCAGTGTGCAGGTAATGTCGTGCGAATTTTCTCCCCGTCATTACTGAACTCTGAGATGCGGACATCTCGTGATGCGGAAAGATCAGATCAGACCCACCCCCTTGGATATCCAAAGAGAATTCGGCTTCGTCATCCGGTTTTAAATACTTGAGAGCAATGGCGCTACATTCAATATGCCATCCAGGGCGACCAGCCCCAAATTCACTTGGCCATGTGGGTTGCCACGGTTTGGA
>JBEEIL010000020.1:0-4081 GCA_041169865.1 Actinomycetota bacterium
TTGATGAACTCGGGGCACACGCATCTATTCCTGTTATTAACGGTTTAACTGACGATGATCACCCAACTCAATTACTGGCAGATTGGGTCACTATTCGCGAAAATTTTGGTAAAGATATACAAGGTAGAAAATTTGTCTACCTTGGTGATGGCAACAATATGACCCACGCTTGGTTGATCATGGGAGCAATCATGGGCGCGCATGTGGTTGCTGCAACGCCTGACGGCAAATGGGCGCCAGATGCTGCAGTTGTTGCGAAGGCGAAAGAGATTGCGGCAAAGAGCGGTGCAACGATTGATGTAACAACCGATGCCGAATCTGCAGCGCGTGGAGCTTCAGTTCTTTACACCGATGTTTGGATGTCGATGGGCGATCCGGAGTCAGAGCGCGCTGAGAAAATGAAAGCGTTGGCGCCTTATGCAGTTACAGAAAATTTGATGTCGCTTACAGAAAAAGATTCCATCTTTATGCATTGCTTACCAGCTCACCGCGGTGAAGAGGTAGAAGCCTCCGTAATAGATGGACCAAAGTCTGTCATCTGGCGTGAGGCTTTTCATCGCCGCACAACTATCCAGGCGCTGCTGTATCACCTGACCCGCGGTGAATTGCAGGGTTGCTGAGTCTAATTACTAAGCGTTTGGAATTTCTTCTAAAGAATTAAAAATCATTTTGCCCATTGTGCGCGCTTTCTCCATCTCAATGTCGGCACCTTGTGATTCACCTGGAATTCTTAACACGGCATCACATTTTTCTAATAAGCGGTGAGCAACTGGATATTGATAATCCTTGAACTGAGGTGACGAGTGGCTATCGCCACCCGCAGAGCGAATTACTGGCCAGGCAGCCCATTCACCAATCATGGCTAAATGTCCTTTCTGAAAAAGAGGGAGTGCATAACTCTCCATTTTTCTCAGGTTTTCAGCGATGAGCTGCTCGTCGCCGTTTGTACCGCTCAAGTAAGGGCCAGATATGAGTATGAGAAGAGATTTCACCATAGTGTGAAGGTACTCTCACATCCCAAAATATTGTTCAAGAGGGTACCTTTTCTCCCATGAGAATTGCCGTACCGAAAGAGATTCGCGAAGGCGAAAAGCGCGTGGCGCTCGTCCCCGATGTCATCAATAAACTGACGCGACTCGGCTATGAAGTCATTATTGAATCAGGTGCGGGAGTTCATTCGCAGGCAACAGATGATCTCTATACAGCAGCAGGAGCCACAGTAAAGAGTGGCGATGTCATCAGCGATGCTGATGTTGTTCTCTCGGTAACGTCTCTGACACCAGCACAGATGAGTAGCCTCAAAAAAGGCGCCGTGACAATCTCATTTCTCTCACCAGTTACCGCTATTGATTCCATCGAAGCGGCAACAAAAGCTGGACTTACCTCTTTCTCTCTTGAGTTAGTGCCTCGAATTTCGCGTGCGCAATCCATGGATGCGCTCACTTCTCAAGCGCTCTGCGCTGGCTACCGCGCAGCTCTTGTTGGTGCTGAACTCTCACCTCGATTCTTCCCGATGTTAATGACCGCTGCAGGCACCGTTACGCCAGCTCAAGTTCTAGTTCTGGGCGCTGGAGTCGCCGGTCTTCAAGCAATTGCCACCGCACGCAGACTCGGTGGAGTTGTCAGCGCTTATGACGTTCGCCCATCTTCTGCAGATGAAGTGAAATCAATGGGTGCCACATTTATTAATTTGGAGCTGGAAGCGCTCGAAGGAGCAGGCGGTTACGCCCGTGAAATGACAGAAGAACGTGCTGCTAAACAACGCGAACTTCTTACTCCGTACATTGCTAAATCTCATGTTGTTATTACAACAGCCGCAGTACCAGGAAGAACTGCGCCTCGTTTGATGACATCAGAGATGGTCGATGCGATGGAGTCAGGCACCATCATCGTGGATCTCGCTGCTGAAACTGGTGGAAATGTTGAGGGATCAAAGCCTGGTGAAATCGTTGTTACCGCAAAAGGCGTTCAAATCTGGGGCGGCAAGGATGTCCCAAGCCAACTCCCATTCCATGCTTCCAGTTTGTACTCTCGAAACGTCGTTAATTTGTTAACGCTGATGACCACTCCAAGTAAAGATGGTGCGCCCGTTGCGCTCAATATTGATTTTAGCGATGAGATCATCGATAAATCAGCGCTCTGCCATGCAGGCGCCAAGCACGTGCCCGGAGCAAGTAATAAGGAAGGTGCTTAAGCCATGGATGCAATCGCAATCATCTCTATCTTCACCCTGGCAGTATTTGTTGGTTTTGAAGTTGTCTCCAAAGTTTCTTCCACGCTTCACACGCCACTCATGTCAGGTGCGAATGCAATCCACGGAGTTATTCTCGTAGGTGCAATCATCGTCGCCGATCACAGCGAGACTAGCCTTGAACTAGGCCTCTCACTAGCGGCAATTGTTCTTGCCACAATCAATATGGTCGGTGGGTTTGTTGTCACCGACAGAATGCTCGAAATGTTTAAAGCAAAGAAGAGCGACAACACCCAAAAAGTTGGCGGCGAGAGCGTTGATTCCAAGGGAGGCAAATAATGAATAGCACTCTCTATAGCTTGATTGGCCTTGCTGCCGGTGTTGCCTTCATCTTGGCTCTCAAAGGTTTATCTCATCCCAAGACTGCGCGTCGTGGAAATCTCATCGGCGCATTCGGTGCCACGGTCGCTACTCTCGCTGTGTTTTTCTATGGTGCTCCACTCAAAAATCTTGGGTGGATCATTGGCGCAATCGCAATCGGACTAGTTATCGGTGTTCCTGCAGCTCGGAAAGTAGAGATGACACAGATGCCACAGCTCGTTGCACTCTTTAATGGAGTGGGCGGAGGCGCAGCTGCGCTCGTTGCAATCGTTGAGTACATGAACTTGGGCGCCGAAGCGACAACGGCAGAAGTTATCTTCACTGTCTTTACCGTTGTCGTGGGCTGTGTGTCATTTAGCGGTTCGATTATCACCTTTATGAAGTTGCAAGAGCTTATGACTACACGTCCTGTTGTATTCCCAGGTGGTCGATTTGTTATCGCTGCAACCCTGGCTGCAGTACTTGGCGTCTCGATCTGGGTAGTAATCGCACTCGGTACTACTCCGCTTCTTGTACTCGCGATTCTCTCGCTTCTCTTCGGAGTGCTCTTCGTGCTGCCAGTTGGTGGAGCAGATGTGCCAATTGTTATCTCACTGCTCAACGCATTTACTGGCTTAACAGTTGCTGCAAGTGGTTATGTACTTTCTTCAACTCTCTTGATTATTGCGGGAACTCTTGTCGGAGCTTCTGGAACTATCTTGACTCGCTTGATGGCAGAGGCGATGGGACGTTCGCTCTTTGGAACTCTCTTCGGTGCATTTACTGCAAAGCCTCAAGAAGCATCTGGCTCTGCCGAAGAACGTCCAGTGCGCTCTGGTTCAGCTGATGACGTTGCAATTTTGCTCAACTATGCACGTCGCGTCGTGATTGTTCCTGGCTTTGGACTCGCTGTTGCACAAGCACAACACACAGTCCGTGAATTAGCTGACCTCATGATTTCTAAAGGCATTGATGTTGCATATGGAATCCATCCAGTTGCAGGTCGCATGCCCGGACATATGAATGTTCTACTCGCAGAGGCCAATGTTCCATATGACCAACTTGCAGAAATGGATGAAGTTAATCCAACATTTGGCCAGACTGATGTTGCGATAGTTATCGGCGCTAACGACGTCGTGAATCCTGCTGCACAGACAACTCCAGGATGCCCAATCTATGGAATGCCAATTCTTGAGGTCAATCAAGCTTCTAACATCATCTTCTTGAAGCGCTCAATGCGCCCTGGTTTCGCTGGTATCGAGAATGAACTTCTCTACGATCCCAAGACGATGTTGCTCTTCGGCGATGCGAAGGCATCTTTGACGAAGGTTGTTTCAGCGCTTAAAGCTCTGTAACACTTTTGCGCAAGCAGACTTCGTAACAGTTAGCCTTCCTGCATTGTGGTGGGCGCGTTATGCACATCAAGCACATCTGCAGCCTTGACGTCACCAGATAACTTATCTGTGCGTTGCAATGGCTTTTTGGCATCCTCTTTATAGATTGCAGGAATTGATCCCAAAAGGCCCTTTT
>JBEEIL010000021.1:0-8232 GCA_041169865.1 Actinomycetota bacterium
CATCGATTGTGTCGATTCCCCACTTAGGGTTGATTTCTGGGAATGGAACGACCCATAGATCGTCATAATCTGCCTGTGACTTCGCCTTGAAGTCGTTAGCAAACCATGAACCCATCATCATTGCACCAGTCTTCTTCTGTAGAAGAAGGTCGCGCATGCCGTCCCAAGAGATATCCAAGACGTTTTCGTTCATGAATGGGATGAGCTGTGCAAAGTACTTGAAGGTTTCCTTTGTCTTAGCATCAGTCCACTTTGCGCGGCCGTTAAGTAGGTCGATGTGGTACTTGTAGCCGTTGATACGTGCGTTGAGGATGTCGAATGTACCCATTGCTTCCCAGCCGCCCTTTGCGCCGAGTGAGTATCCAACGAGACCCTTCTTCTGGGTAAGAGTCATCAACTTAATGAAGTCATCCCATGTATCAATCTTTTCTGGGTTCATACCAATTTCTTTTACCATTGACTTGCGATAGTGCAGAGCCCATGGGTAGTAAGTAGTTGGGATGATGTAAGGCTTCTTAGATACAGGGCTTGTTGCTCCCTTAATTGCCGCTGTTGGAAGTGTTGACTTTAGGCGGTTGATTTCACGAGTGAGATCTGCAAGAAGACCCATTTCACCGAAGTGGTTTGAGCGGTATCCAGCCATCCAACCAAATGCATCATCTGGTGAACCCTGCATGATCTGCGCAAAGTTATTCTGGAAGTCATCCGAGTTAACTTGCTGAGCAACAACTTTTGCTCCGGTCTTCTTTGTAAAGGCGTCATTTACAGCCTTTGCAATCTTGTCTCCTGTTGCTCCGCCACCACGTGTTGTCCAGCGAACTGTGCTGCCCTTTAGACGTGTTGCAGCATCTGCTGATTCAGCTGCAAGTGTGCTGCTAGCGACTAGGCCTAGTCCACCAACTGCAGCGCCCTTGAGCAACGAACGGCGTGAAACCGAATTCGTATTTTCTGACATATGTGTCCTTTTCTTTGAGGGTATGACTTCGAAGTCATGCGGCCCCGGAGGGTGCCAGGATCCGCATGTAGCCTGAAACCTACCCTTGGGTAGGTCGCATTCCCAGCCCTTTTGCATAACGAAAAGGTCACAAATGCTTGGGGATTACCTGGGTTCCTCAAGAATTAATGCGACAGAGTTGATGCACCAGCGCTGGTCGGTGGGAACGTCGTAGCCCTCCCCTTCAAAGACATGGCCTAAATGTGAATCGCACTTGGCGCAACGAACTTCAGTTCTAATGCGCGGAGCAAGTGAGCGATCCTCTAGCAGAGTTACAGCATCATCACTTGTTGGTGCATAAAAAGAAGGCCAACCACAACCAGAATGAAATTTCGTTTCAGAGCGAAAGAGTTCATTACCGCAAGCTTTGCAACGATAACTTCCGACAGTTTCGGTATCGGTGTATTCACCAGTAAAAGGTCGCTCTGTTGCTCCCTCGCGTAAGACCGCATAAGACAGAGGGTCTAACTTGGCGCGAAGTTCTTCTTCGTTAACGGAGGTCATTTAGGGATTCGCAGACCTTGCATTCCACCATCTACAGCAAGTGACGTTCCGGTTGTTGAACCTTGAAGTGGACTAGCTAAGAAACAAAGTGCTCGCGCAACTTCCTCAGCGCTGACCAAACGTCCCATAGGTTGGCGAGCCTCCAGAGCTTTACGTTCTGCAACTGGATCAGCGGCTTGTGCAAGCAAACGTTGTACCCAAGGAGTATCTGCTGTTCCAGGATTAACACAGTTAACGCGAATGCCTTCAGAAATATGATCATTAGCCATCGCCAATGTCAATGACAAAACTGCACCTTTGGTTGCGCTATATAAAGCACGCTTTGGAATACCCGCTGTTGCAGCTACTGAACAGACATTGGTAATTGATGGTGATTTACTCTTTCGCAGTAAAGGAAGCGCGTTGCGCGCTGTGCGAGCAATACCTACAACGTTGATATTCATGACTTTGTGCCACTCATCAGATGGGTTGGCTTCAACATTTCCGACCGCGCTAATTGCAGCGCTATTAATAAGAATGTCTAGCGCAGAAATCTTGGAAAAGGCCGCGGCGACAGAAGCGTCATCTCCGACATCACACTGAATCCATTCTCCGACTCCAGCGAGCCCACCTTCGGCAATATCAAGACCGTACACCTTGGCTCCACCATCGGCGAGAATCTGTGCTGCTGCAAGGCCAATTCCAGAACCTGCGCCTGTCACGGCTGCGGTTAAACCTGCAAACTCTTTACTCATGCGTTTACCCATTCTTTTCCTGTAGGAAATGTGAAGTCTGCAATTGATTGTGCATACATCTCACCACCAGTTCCTGGCTCTGATGGTGGCATGTAATGAGCATTTTGAATATTTGTCGGTACGACGAAGTGTTCGTGTAGGTGATCGACAAACTCAACAACTCGATCTGGATGATGTCCTGAAACAGCAACGGCATCAAACATGGCGAGGTGCTGTACCAGCTCGCAGAGTCCGACTCCACCAGCATGTGGGCACACTGGAACTCCAAACTTTGCCGCCATCAAAATATTTGCAAGATTTTCGTTGACACCTGCAACGCGAGTTGCATCAATCTGCATAAAGGAGAATGACTTAGCCTGCAGCATCTGCTTAAAGATAATTCGGTTCATTCCATGCTCTCCGGTGGCAACACGCACCGGTGCAATTGCTTTCGCAATTGCTGCATGACCTAAGACATCATCTGGATTGGTGGGCTCTTCAACCCAGTGGAGATTGACATCGCCGATGCCCTTTATCCATTCAATAGCTTGATTAACATCCCATACTTGATTGGCATCAATAGAAATTTTGATGTTTGGACCCACTGCTTCGCGAGCCAAACGTAAACGTCGCTTGTCATCTTCGAGGGAACCGCCACACTTTAATTTGATAAGGGTGTAACCATCAGCAACGGCTTCCTTGGCAAGACGAACCATCTTCTCATCGCTATAGCCCAGCCATCCAGGAGTAGTGGTGTATGCCGGTAAACCTTCTGCAATAAGTTTTGCTTCGTTTGCAGCTCGTTGTGGCTGCATCTTACGAAGAATTTCCAGCGCTTCTTCAGGTGTAAGCGCATCAGTGATGTATCTAAAATCGACAAGATCAACAATCTCTTCTGGAGTTAAATCCGAAAGGAATTTCCAGAGTGGTTTTTTTGCATGCTTTGTAACCAGATCCCATGCTGCGTTAATGACTGCGCCTGCAGCCATCTGGGTCACGCCCTTTTCGGGACCAAGCCAACGAATCTGTGAGTCTCGTACCAAGCTGCGCGCAAAATCTCCCATGCTGGTCGCTAGATCAGCAACATCGCGGCCAACTGCATACGGCGCAAGCAGCGAAATCGCATCGCACTGTAAATCGTTTCCACGTCCGCAGGTAAAGACAAAACCATGCCCTTGTAATTGTGGGTCATCAGTTTCTAGGATTACCAGAGCTGCTGAGTAATCAGGTTCTTTATTCATGGCGTCAGAACCATCGAGTCCCCGCGAAGTTGGGAAGCGAACATCTATTGTTTTAAAACCAGTTACTTTAGGCATGACATCCCTTTGCTTAATAATTTGATTCTGACTCTTCGCTGGACCTGAAAAATCATATATGATGAATAAATGGCGCGACACAATGAAAAAGTTAAATTAAAGCGTTCCAATCTTGAAGTTACTCGCTTGAGTCTGGGTACGGCTCCGCTCGGCGGACTATTCAAATCTGTTAGCGATAAAGATGGAGATGAACTGCTCAATACCGCCCTTGAGATAGGCATCAACTACTTTGACACTGCTCCTCAATATGGACATGGCGTTGCTGAAATCCGCTTAGGTAAAGCTCTCCGTGGCGCCAAAGTTCCTTTTGTTGTGGAGACCAAAGTGGGACGTGTTCTTCGCCATGATCCCAATGCTGAAATATTTCCCTGGTTTCCAGATGCACCCCGTGATTTAGTTCCAGTGTTTGACTATTCACCAGATGGAATCCGCCGCGCCTTCGACGAGAGCCTCGAAAGAATGGGGCTTGATCATCTCGATATTGTTCTCATGCATGATGCCGAAGAACATGTAAAGGAAGCGATTGAAAACGCATTCCCTGTTCTTGCTGAATACCGTTCACAAGGACTTATCAAAGCCGTGGGTATTGGCATCAATCATGCAGAACAAGCGCTGCAAATCATGAAGGGCACTGATTTGGATATTGCTCTCATTGCCGGGCGCTACACATTGCTAGATCAGATTTCACATCGCGAATTGTTCCCGTACGCCCTCGCTCATGACGTAGATATTGTGATGGGTGGAGTTCTCAACTCTGGCGTACTTGCAAATCCTGTTGCCGGTGCGACCTACAACTACCTGCCAGCATCAGATGAAATCATCGCGCGCGCGGCAAAGATTGGTGAATTCTTAAAGGCGCGCAATATCCCAATGCTGGCAGCTGCTCTGCAATTCCCGCTTCGCCACCCAGCAGTGACTTCTGTGCTCACTGGTCCGCGCACCGCAGCTGAATTACTTGAAAACGTCGATGCTTTTAATGTGCAACTACCAGCTGATATTTGGGCAGAGCTAGAAGAAGCTAACCTCATCGAGAGGATTCCGGCATGAGCGTGCAACGTATCGCACAAGTAATTGGTATTAAGCCTGATCAAATTGAAGAATACGAACGAATTCATGCTGATGTTTGGCCGACAGTTTTGGCAACGATTAAGAAGGCAAATATCCAGAATTACTCAATCTTCAGATATGAGCACTTGCTGTTCGCCTATATGGAATACACAGGAACTGACTACGAAAAAGATATGGCAACAATTGCTGCCGATCCCGAAACTCAACGTTGGTGGAAGATCACTGATCCGATGCAATCCCAAGTTCCAGAAGCTCGTCCCAGCGAGTGGTGGCACGTAATTCCTGAAAACTTCCACGTCGACTAGTTTGGATTGAGATGAAACTTTCTGTACTTCACACCAGTAGCCAGCAGTACCGCCTTGCAATCACCGTAGCTGGTGTACACCGCACGGTTGCAAACCTTCCAACACTTACCGAAGCGATGCACTTAACGCTCGCTGAACTCAAAGTAGCTGTTGGTCAAGCTTCCACTGAAATTACTGGTGAATTAGCGGCCCCTATCTCTCCTGAAATTGAACTATGGGGTGCAGGTGTGACCTATCTCCGCTCGCGCGATGCTCGCAAAGAAGAGAGTGGTGTTCCTGATGTATACCAACGCGTCTACGAGGCAGACCGTCCCGAATTATTCTTTAAGTCAACAGCAGTCCGCGCTCGTGGCACCAATGCGCCCATCGGAATTCGTTATGACAGCGAAGCATCTGTTCCAGAGCCTGAAGTTGCGATCTATATAAATAAGCATCGCGAGATCATCGGTTACGCCATTTGTAACGATGTAACCGCGCGCTCAATTGAAGGTGAAAACCCACTCTATCTATCGCAAGCAAAGATTTATATTGGTTCGACCTCGCTTGGCCCAGATATCACTCCTTCTTGGCTGGCCCCCGAAAAAGAGGAGATGGCAATTAAGGCCAAAATAGTTCGTGGTTCAACTATTCCTTGGGAGGCTGAGACCTCACTCGGAAAGCTCAACCGCACTTTGCAAGATTTAGTTGACTATGTATTTAGATGCCAAGACTTTCCGCATGGCGTCATCCTCTCTACCGGAACCGGAATCGTTCCACCTATGGATGTGGCTTTAGCTGCCGGAGATATCGTTGAAATTAGCGTTGCTGGCGTTGGCACGCTTAGAAATACAGTTGAAGTTATTCCAGAACGGGTGAAGTAGGGAATGCGCGTTTGGACTCAGTGGGCTGACCTTTCAGCGCCTGACGGAATCACGCTGTTATCACCGGAAAACTTTCCACTCGATTCAGCGGATCTGTCGCAAATAGATATGTATGTTCCTTCTTATATGGGGGGCGCAAAGGCGCTTTCATATGCTGCGAAGATGCCGAATCTCTCTATCTTGCAGATGCTCAACGCTGGTTATGACGATGCATTGGCATATCTTCGACCTGGCCTCACTCTCTGCAATGCACGCGGAGTACATGATGCATCTACCGCCGAATTGGCAGTGGGGCTAGCAATCGCATCACGCCGTGGATTTGCCGAGTTCATCCGCGAACAAGTTGCCGGAACTTGGAACCATCGACGTTTTCCAGCTCTATCAGATAGCAAGGTAGGCATCATTGGATTTGGTTCAATTGGAAAAGAAGTTGCCCGCAAACTATCTGGCTTTGATGTCTCCATTACCGCATTTACTCAATCAGGACGCGATGGAACAGTAAGGATTGATGACTTAGATGCGCATCTTCCACATCTGGATATCGTAATTTTGATTCTTCCTCTTACAGATTCCTCTCGTCATATGTTTGATGCTAGACGATTGGCAGCGATGAAAGATGGGTCGCTGATTGTTAACGTGGCTCGCGGACCAATTATTGATACCGATGCGCTTATTAAAGAACTCAACGCGAAGCGAATCTTTGCTGCTCTCGATGTGACCGATCCTGAACCTTTGCCCGAAGGGCACCCGCTATGGAAAGCACCGAACCTAATTGTTGTGCCACACGTCGGCGGCAATTCAGCAGCATTCGAACCTCGTGGAAGAGCGCTCATCGAATCGCAACTGAAATTACTTGCTGCAGGTCAACCTCTTGAACACATAGTTGCCAAAGGTTAAATTTCGAGAATGAGAATCGATTCCCACCATCACTTGTGGGATTTATCTGCACGTGACTACGACTGGATGACCGGCGATGACATGGCGCCAATCCGCCGCAACTTTGCCATTGCTGACCTCCATCAAGCTATAGCTGGAACTGGAATTGAGCGCACTGTCTATGTACAGGCCAGCATGACCCACGAAGAAACGTATGAGGCGCTAGAACTTGCTGAACAAGTACCAACGATTGTTGCAGTCGTTGGCTGGCTAGATGTTGATGCGCCAGATTCAATAGCAGAATGCGAAAAATATCTTGATGCAAAAGGCGGCAGTTATCTCAAGGGTATCCGCGATATCGCCCAAGATCATCCTGATCCAAACTATTTGGCAAGGCCGCAAGCAATTGCCACGGTAAAAGAGTTAGGAAAGATGGGAGTTACTTACGACATTCTCACCAAGACTCCTGAACTCAAGGCAGCTATTCAATTAGTGCAAGCATGTCCTGAAACTCAATTTGTTCTAGACCATATCTCGAAACCATACATTTCCAAACGCGAAATGGAACCGTGGAAATCTCTCATTACAGAACTTGCTTCATTTGAAAATGTCTTCTGCAAAATTTCCGGAATGGTCACAGAGGCGAATTGGAAAAATTGGAACGTCTCAGACTTCACCCCATATAGCAACCACATCATCGAAAGTTTCACTACGTCTAGAATCATGTTTGGTTCTGATTGGCCTGTAGCGTTACTGGGTGCAGAAAGTTACTCAGAAGTTGTCCAACTAGCGGAAAAAGTCACGTCGGGGTTCTCGAATAGCGAGAATGAGGCTTTCTGGAAGTTAAATGCGATGCGCGCTTACAAGATAACAAACCTGTAACAATCTCTCTAAAGACCCTGCAAATAAAGGTTTTTTCTTGAATCTGACCTACCCCACACATAGTATTCCCGTACAGCAATTCCGCTGCTTTTGAAGGGAAACACATGAAGAAAGGTCTAATGGCAGTTGCTGCAGCAGCAGCACTGGCGCTAGTAGCTGGTACCGCTGCACCAGTAACAGCAGCAGACAAGACCCTCAAGATCTATTTGATCTCTAAGGGCGAAACACATCAGTTCTGGCAAGCAGTTAAGTTAGGCGCTGAGACACAGGCTAAGAAGATGAACGCAGAGATCGTCTTCCAGGGTCCAGCTGCTGAAACAATGATCGATAAGCAACTTGAAATGCTTGATGCAGCAATTGCAGTTAAGCCAGATGCAATCGGTTACGCAGCACTCGGAACAACACAAGCTGTTCCAAAGCTCAAAGCTGCACATGATGCAGGAATTCCTGTATACATGTTCGACACAGCAGCAAGCTGCCCAGGCAAGCTAGGTGTTGATTCAGATTGCGCACTTGGCGTTGCTTACACAAACAGCGTTGCAGCAGGTGCACTAGCAGCTGACAAGATGGCTGCTCTTCTTAAGGGTAAGGGTAAGGTTTTGGTTGTTGGTCACTCACAGACAAACCAGACCGGTATCGACCGTGCAAACGGCTTTATCAACCGCATCAAGGCAAAGCACAAGGGCATCAAGCTCCTCACACCTCAGTACGCTG
>JBEEIL010000022.1:0-23244 GCA_041169865.1 Actinomycetota bacterium
AATGAAACCGAAACCCTTTTCAGAGTTGAACCACTTAACTGTGCCTGTTGCCATATGTTTTTACTATTCCTTCGATATGTTGGGAGTTCGAGAATTCCTCGCGCTCCAGTCTTCGTCTTGCGTTCAGCCATACCGAGTAAAGATTTAGATCTAACAACGGGTACTGATAAAGCGTCCGACTAGGGTCAAGCGTACCCGCTACTTCGGGGTATACCTATTTTGCTTTTGGATAAATCACGCTCAAAATCGGTGGCAAAAGGTCTCAGATTCACAAAGTCGGCGGAAAGTTGTATAAATGAGGTACTCATTAGCAGTCAGCGGTTGTGGATCGGGGAAGGTCGCACAAATCGCAACCTTGCTAGGAGCACTTCATGCAACACAATTTTATGAACGGTCACCTGACCATTCATTCGGCGCCATCTGCCTTGCGGCAGCATATTGAGTGGGGCCTTAACTCCCTGCTCGGTGCACCTCAGAGCTATACATGGCGAGATCAACCACTCGCTGCCGGAACATCTCGTACCACTCTGGAATTTCGCGCGCCTCGTGGCGTCGCAGCCAAGATTGCAACAGCTTTAAAAAATTGGCATTACCTTCGTTTTGAAGTCCACGAAATTGATCACAGTGGTGGCGAACTCTTTCGTTGCACACCCGAACTTGGTATTCACCGAGCAGCAATTGATGGTGCTGGCAACATACTCATCAGCGAAAATCAGATAACTAAGGCCCTGTCTTACTTCGATGATTTAGAACTTCGGGAGAATTTAGAGGCTGCCCTTGGAAAACCTTGGGACTTAGCGCTTGAGCAATATCGCGGAGTCGATCTGCAGGAAGTTGCGCGGCTGCGAGCGATATAGAATGCAACTATGACATCCCAAGCACCTATGACCTCTGTAGAACGTCGTCGCTTCATCCTTTACATAGTGATTGCAGGAATTCTTGCAACAGCTTTAGGTGGAGGGCTCTTCAAAGTAGGTGAAGGATTTGCGTCTCGCACAACTAATGGAATCACCGTCACGGGCTCTGCAAAGACTTCAGCGACTGCTGACAACGTCGTCTGGACACTCAACGTTTCGTTGACACGTCCAACAGTCGCCGAAGCGGTTGCTCGCGTTGGCGCTGATGTTGAAGCGGTGACTCAGTATTTAGTTGATGGTGGGATTCCTAAGGATGCACTTGTGCTCGGATCAGTTTCTTCCTATGGCAATGAGCAGTGGGTCAACGGCAATAACACAGGCAAGATTTTGAACTATCGGGCATCCCGCGATGTTGTAGTCCGCACTAAGGATGTACAACTTGTTGCAAAGTTGTCACAGGAAATTGGTTCGCTGTTACAACGTGGAGTAACTGTTAATAATTATGGACCGCAGTACTACATCTCGACTCTTCCAGAAATGCGCCCTAAGCTGTTAGAAGAGGCGATGAAAGATGCCAAGATTCGCGCCGAAGCGATTACTAAAGCTGTTGGTGGCAAAGTTGGCTCAGTTCAATCTGTCCGTTCAGGAGTCTTCCAAGTGACGACGCCAGATTCAACTATGACGGCTGATACTGGTGCATATGACACATCTAGTATTGAAAAGACAGTGACCTCAACGGTTTCTGTGACTTTTTCTGTTAAGTAGCCAGGCGATTATTTAAAGGGGAATATTGCCGTGCGATCCGCGGCGATATTCTGAAGCTGCTAGAACACGCGCTAAAGCGCTCCGTGTTTGATCTGGCTCAATCATTTCATCAACTGCGCCAATTTCAATTGCACGTGCAACTCCACCAGAAATCTTTTCGTGTTCAGCTGCAAGTTCTAGCTCCATAGATTCACGAGCATCTTCTGGAAGGTCTGCCAACAAGCGACGATGCAGCACACGCACTGCGGCAACTGCGCCCATCACAGACACTTCTGCTTGTGGCCAGGCAAAGACGCGAGTTGCACCCAGTGATTTTGAGTTCATAGCGACGAAAGCGCCGCCGTAGGCCTTACGAGTA
The DNA here is from genome assembly GCA_041169865.1 of Actinomycetota bacterium. Taxonomy (GTDB): domain Bacteria; phylum Actinomycetota; class Actinomycetes; order Nanopelagicales; family Nanopelagicaceae; genus Planktophila. The sequence continues at coordinate 1,981 of JBEEIL010000022.1, forward strand.
ATAACTGTTACTCGAGGCACAACTGATTCTGCGAAGGCGTGGAGCAACTTTGCACCTCGGCGAACTGCACCTTCCCATTCTTGTCCGATTCCTGGCAAGAAACCTGTGACATCGGCAATCACAATAAGCGGAATACCAAAGGCATCACATGTTCGAACAAAACGTGCTGCCTTTTCTCCGGCAGCTGAATCTAAAACGCCTCCAATGACTTGAGGATTATTGGCAATGACTCCCACTGTTCGCCCGCCAAAGCGACCGATAACCGTTGTCATATTTTCTGCCCACATATCAAGCAGCTCTAACTTTTCTCCATCGTGATCAAGAATTGCATCCACAAGTGGATGAACTTCATATATACGTTTAGAGGAATCAGGGACTAAGTGCGCAAGAGGAACATCGCTGACTTCTGCTGACATCAGACCTTGGTTTGCAAAGAGTGAGACGAGATCCTGAATTTCGCGGTAGGCGATATCTTCACTTGGCGCAATCACATGGGCCACACCCGAATTCTTACTATGGGCTTCGGGTCCACCCAAGAGAGCCATATCAACGACATCGCCCGTTACTGATTTAACGACATCTGGTCCGGTTACGAAGATTCGTCCTTCGGGCGCTAAAACAACTACATCGGTAAGTGCAGGCCCATATGCACCTCCACCTGCTGTTGGTCCTAGAACAAGTGAGAGTTGAGGGATACGTCCACTTGCAGTGACCATCGCTTGAAACACTTCACCAAATGCATTGAGTGAAGCAACACCATCACTTAATCGCGCACCACCAGAGTGCCAAATTCCGATTACTGGTACTTGTGCACCCATCGCAGCACGGTATGCCTGAACGATTACCTGAGAGCCTTCAATACCGAGAGCCCCACCTTTAATTGTGGGATCCGAGGCGAAGATAACTACTTTGTTACCTTTAACTAGACCGGTAGCAGCGACCATTCCACAATCGGTACGCGGCAATAAAAGTTCGTATTTCTGAGAATCTACTAATCGAGCGATTCGTGCTTCAGGATCCAACAACGCTGTTGACATAGCCCTAGATTAAATCGATTTAAAGGCGAGAACTACGTTATGGCCACCGAATCCGAAGGAATCATTGAGCGCTGCGATATCTCCCGCAGGAAGCTGGCGTGGAGCATCACGTACAACATCGATAGTGACAGCTGGATCGAGGTTCTCAATATTGATAGTCGGCGGAGCTACACGCTCTTGTAGCGCTTTGACTATAAATACAGATTCAATCGCTCCGGCACCACCTAACAAGTGACCAGTCATTGATTTCGTTGCAGATACGGCAACATGATCTGCATCTGCTCCAAGTGCTTTACGAAGAGCATTAGCTTCGGCAACATCACCAGCTGGAGTTGACGTGGCATGTGCGTTGAGATGAACAATATCTTTGGTTGATAGCCCAGAAGCCTTGAGTGCAAATTTGATTGCACGTTGCACACCTTCGCCATCTGGATCTGGAGCGGCGATGTGATAGCCGTCAGAAGTTAAACCCTGACCGCCCACTTCGCAGTAGATCTTGGCGCCACGCGCCTTAGCGGATTCATATTCTTCAAGGACAAGAACACCGCCGCCTTCACCCAAAACAAATCCATCGCGATCTACGTCGTATGGACGAGATGCCTTTTCAGGAGCATCGTTTCGTGTGGAGAGCGCCTTCATGGCAGCAAAACCAGCCATCGGCAATTGGTGAACCGCTGCTTCAACGCCCCCTGTGACAATAATGTCGGCGCGATTATTTTTAATCATTTCATAGGCGTAACCAATTGCCTCTGCACCAGATGCACAAGCACTTACTGGGGTATGAACTCCAGCCTTTGCCTTTAATTCCAGACCCACATTGGCCGCAGGACCATTCGGCATCAACATAGGGACAGTGTGAGGACTTACGCCACGAGCGCCCTTTTCGTTGAGATTAACAAATTGATCGAGGAGAGTTATGACTCCGCCGATACCTGATGCAATCACAACTCCGAGACGTTCCTTATCTATATCGTCTGGAGAGCCAGCATCTTTCCATGCTTCGCGAGATGCGATGAGAGCAAACTGTTCAGATCTATCAAGACGGCGCATCTCAACGCGCTCCATCTGATCAGCCGGCTCTGTGGCCACTCGCGCTGCAAAGTGCACAGGAAGAAGCTCGCGCCAATCTTCAGTAAGAAGTCGAACTCCACTTTTTCCGGCAAGTAGCGCTTTCCAAGTGGTTTCAACATCTGAGCCAAGAGGCGTAGTTGCCCCGAGGCCTGTGACGACAACGCGACGTTCTGACATAAGTGTGAGGGGCTAGAGGTTAAGCAGCTGCGTTAACGATGAAGTTGACTGCATCTCCGACAGTTGCGAGTTCAGTCACCTTATCGTCTGGAATCTTCACGCCGAAACGCTCTTCGCAAGCAACCACAACTTCAACCATGCTGAGTGAGTCAACTTCGAGATCATCTGTGAAGTTCTTATTGAGTTCGATTGATGCAGCTGGAATTCCAGCAACTTCTTCTACGATCTCTTTAATTCCTGCAAGTACATCTTCTTGTGACAGCGCCATGGTTATTCCTTTTCCCTTTAATTCAGTAGTGCGATTGCTTAGGGTTGTAATTGTCTATGAAGGAAAGGCTTACTTCCCAGTAAACGGGGGAGTAAATCCAAAAAAATTATGGTTTTTCGGGCAATCTCACCACTTGCCCCGCGTAAACGAGACCTGCGCCATATCCAATGAGCAGCGCTAATTTGCCGTGAAGCTCTGGATGTTTTTCAAGGAGAGCATCCATCGCAAGCGGAATCGATGCTGCCGAAGTGTTGCCATTGGTACGAATGTCATCTGCGATGACAACAGAATCAGGCATATTCATCTCTTTGGCCATCGTTTCAATGATTCTGATATTTGCTTGATGTGGAATAAAGGCATCCAAATCATTCACAGTTAAACCTGCAGACTCCAGCGCCTTGAGAGCAGCTTTACTCATGGAGAAAACTGCCCAACGGAAAACCTTCTGACCTTCCTGTGCAATGTTTGGCCATTTGCCACCTGCTTTTGTCAGTTGAGTTTCGTTATCTCGAATATCAACCCATGATGGATTCATCAAAATCGCATCACGGCTATCGGCATCAGAACCCCATTCAACTGGGCCAATTCCTGCATCACGTGAAGGGCCAATTACAACCGCACCTGCTCCATCAGCAAAGATAAATGCAGTCGCACGATCATTAGGATCTGTGAAATCTGAGATTTTTTCTGCGCCGATTACTAAAACATGTTTTGAAGTTCCAGACTTTATAAAGTCATGCGCCATCGAGACACCGTAGGAGAAACCTGCACAAGCTGCGTTGATATCAAAGGCGGCAGCTTTCGGATGGCCAAGGCGCTGCAATATTGCAGTTGCGGCAGATGGTGCCTGGAAAGGAAAAGTAATTGTTGCGACGATGATGGTATCGATATCGGTAATGGACATCTTGGCCTTCTTAAGAGCTGCTTCTGCAGCCCAAGTGGCCATATCAAGAACTGATTCATCGCTACCGGCAAAGCGCCTTGTTTCAATCCCAGTCCGCTGTTGGATCCACTCATCACTGGAATCGATGCGATCAACAATTTCTGAATTAGGAACAATTCTTTTTGGGCGATAAGAACCAACCGAAAGAATCTGACTTTCAGTTCCAGATTTAGTAACAATTACTTTGGTCATTTATGCCTTCCCATGGCGCGCTGCGAATTCACGCGCCTGATCAATATCTGCAGGATCTTTAAGCGCGCATTGCTCTATCTCGGGAATGGCCCGCTTGATAAGCCCAGAGAGCGTTCCGCCAGGGGCTAGTTCAATCACACCGGTTACTCCTTGAGAACGTAACGTCTCCATACATAAATCCCATCGAACAGGGTTGGCGATTTGATTTACGATGCGATCGAGCACATCGCGACCATCTGTGACAACAGCGCCTTCTTTATTGGAAATAACTCCAACGGATGGCGCATGTGTATCTAGCGTTGCTGCCATAGCGCGCAAAGGCTCAACTGCAGGTTGCATAAATGAAGTGTGGAATGCTCCAGCTACAGCCAAGGCACGCACCCGCGCACCCTCGGGGGCGAGTGCAGCTAGCGCTTCCAGACTTCCAGCAGCGACAATCTGTCCAGCGCCATTGTCATTAGCTGCAACAAGTCCCAGTTTCTGTATCGCCTCTAACACCACTTCACGATCTCCACCGAGAACTGCAGACATACCAGCAGGAGATAGCGCCGCAGCCTTTGCCATCTCTTCACCGCGAAGTCGTACCAACTTCATAGCATCAATATTGGTAATGACGCCAGCTACAGCAGCCGCTGCAATTTCACCCACTGAATGTCCAGCCACCACGGAAAATTGGATATCAGCTCCTAGCGATTGCGCGCTTAACAAACTGGCAGCAACAATTAATGGTTGGGCGTTAGCTGTATCTTTAATTTCTTCTGCATCTGCCACGGTTCCTAAGCGCTCAAGATCTAGGCCGATAGCAGTGGAATACGCATTTAATGATTGCTTAAGAGATGGATCTTCTAACCAAGCTGCCAGCATGCCCGGAGTCTGTGAACCTTGTCCGGGAGCGATAAGTGCGAGCACGTGACAAATATATGGGATTACGAACGAGTAACTAGCCAGACTTGAGCGCAATGTGGCGCCACTTTTACCTTTGCTGCAGGTAATTCGATAATTGGTTGGTGTGTATCAACAGGTGACGATGCATCAAAAATCCGTCTAAAACTTGTACCCCATTTTTCGTCTGGCAAAGTAAATAAGGTCTCATTGGTAGATGAGTTGAGAAGAAGTAGAAGTCCACGATCTGGTCCTGCTTCAATCTGCACAGTTAGGCTGCGTTTTTCACCATCTGCCCAATGCGCTTCGGTCATCTCATGGCCACCCAAACTAAACCATGCAATATCTTTTCGTTGAGTTCCAAAGTCAAGGCGACCTGTAAAAAATTCTGCTGCTACATCTGCTAAGTAGGTTTTACGAATTCGCGTCAGCTCAGCAACAGAATCACGCATATCGCGCTCTAATTCATTGAGCACCCATGTATTCGCCCATCCACCCATAAATGTTTCGGGGCTATCGGAAATATCAACTGACATATCTCGGGGCATGGAATACGCGTTATTGGAACCTGCTTGAGAGCGAGATAGTTCATCGCCCATCGTAATCATCGGAACCCCAGCAGATAAGAGCAGAGTTGCCATGATTGATTTCTTCAATGAATGGCGGAGCGCAATGACCTGTGGATCATCACTCGGTCCCTCAGTACCCATGTTCCACGATCGATTCTCGGATGCGCCATCGCGATTATCTTCACGATTGGCATCGTTTTGTTTCTGTGAGTACATCACCAAATCGTTAAGCGTAAAACCATCATGAGCTGTTACGAAGTTGATAGAAGAGGTTGGACCGCGATAGAAGAAAATGTCTGATGAACCGCTGATGCCGTCTGCAATATCTGAAACGCCTTCGCCAAATCCGCGCGCCAAATCCCCGAGCCAGAACTGACGTACGGAGTCGCGATAACGGTCGTTCCATTCTCGCCAAGGATGCGGAAAATCTCCCAGGGAGTAGCGTGAAATATCCCAAGGTTCTGCAATCATCTTAAAGTTTCGCAGCACTGAATCAGATTCAATGGCCGACATCAGCGCAGAATCAAATGCTGAATGAGTTGAATATAGAGCCGTTGTTAAATCAAAGCGGAAACCATCTACGCCGATTACCTCAACCCACCAACGTAGTGAATCGACTATATGGCGAACTCCATGAGGGCTGGATGCTTGAATCGTATTTCCGCACCCTGTGACATCTATGTAGTTACCTCGTCCATCATTGCGATACCAAGCGTTGTTATCGATGCCTTTATAAGAAAAAGTTGGGCCGCCAACTCCGCCTTCGGCGGTGTGGTTATAGACAACGTCTAGAAAGATTTCAATTCCATTTTCATGGAGTCGGTCGATTGCCCATTGCAATTCAGTTACCGGATCATCAGTTGCGGCATATTCAGAGTGAAGTGATGAGAACGCAATGGCGTTGTAGCCCCAATGATTCTTGCGACCACGTTCCCAGATTGCAGGTTCGGTTGCATAAGAATGGATAGGAAGTAATTCGAGTGCAGTAACACCTAGATGTTTCAAGTGAGCGATGGTGCTGGGGTGGCCAAGTGCTTTGTACGTTCCACGTTCTGATTCCGGAATCTCATAATTCTTTGCAGTCAAGCCTTGCACGTGCGCTTCGTAGATAACTTCTTGAGTCCATGAATAGATGGGACGATGAATTTCGCGGGCGCGATAATCAGTCACAACAGAGAAAGGAACAAAACCTGCGTTATCTCGGTCATCGCGAATTGATGTATCGCCATTACCTACGCCATCACTTGCAACATGTCCATAAATTTCAGGGACATACTGCACGGTGCCATCTAATTTATGAGCGTACGGATCAATCAGAAGTTTGGCAGCGTTGAATCGAGATCCATATTCCGGTGCCCACGTGCCGTACACGCGATACCCATACCGTTGGCCGGCGCGAACCCCTGCTAAATATCCGTGCCAAATAGGACCATTGCGATGGGATAAGGCGAAGCGCGTTTCAACTAGCTTGCCGTTGACTTCATTGAAGAGACAGAGTTCGACCGCTGTTGCAGCTTGGGTCCAGATAGCGAAGTTGCATCCACCTTCAGTGAGTGTGGCGCCGAGGGTTCGCGGGTCTGCTGGAAGCACGGGGCTATCTTGCCGTGGCAATTGCTAAATCGGGCTTTCGCGTTGTGGAACCTGCTACCCGTCAGTAACATACCCGCTATGAAGATTGCCGTATGCGTTAAGCAAGTTCCAGATTCATGGGCTGAGAAGAAGATGGTTGGAGGCGTGCTCGATCGCGAAAGCGTTGATGCTGTTCTAAATGACCTAGATGAATACGCTGTCGAAGAGGCGCTGCGCATTGCAGAAGCGCATGGCGGAAACGAAGAAGGTGGTCCGCATACCGTCACGGTAATTTCAATGGGGCCAGAGCGCGCAACAGAGGCAGTACGTAAAGCGCTTTCGATGGGCGCCAATGATGCAATTCTGGTCAGCGATAGCGCGCTCGCTGGTTCTGATGCGCTTGCTACATCTTCTGTTTTAGCTAAGGTGATCAACGATGGCGGCTTTGACATTGTTATCTGCGGTACAGAATCCACAGATGCACGTATGAGCGTTGTACCAGCGATGCTCAGCGCTCGCTTGGGTTGGGCGCAACTGACCTTCGCATCAAAAGTAACTGTTGATCCAGCTGGAAAAGTTTCTATCACTCGCGTTACCGAAGCTGGCGTTGATGAACTCTCTGCCGCCTTCCCAGTTGTTATCAGCGTTGTAGAAAAAATTAATGAGCCTCGTTACCCATCATTCAAGGGAATCATGGCAGCGAAGAAGAAAGTTATTGCTCAGAAAGATTTGGCGGCTGTTGGCGTTGCAGCACAGAACGCTTGGTCACAAGTGAAAGATGCAACTCCTCGTCCACCTCGTGCTGCCGGAGTCAAAGTAAGTGATGAAGGCAATGGCGGAGAAGCGCTAGCAACATTCCTAGCAGAAAAGAAGTTGATATGAGCACAGTATTAATTTTGGCTGATTTTTCAGGCGATCAAGCGACCAAGACAACTGCCGAACTTGCAACGGCTGGAGCACGAATTGGTTCAGTCTCTGCAGTTGTTCTTGCGCCTGCGGGTAAGGGCGCAGCTCTTGCTGCAACGGTGAACCAAGGGCCAATCAGCAACGTTATCGTTGTTGAATCAAATGATTTTTCTGCGTATGGGGTTCCCGCTGTGGCAGATGCACTTTCGCAAATGGTGAAAGAAAAGTCACCTGCAGCGCTACTTATTGCTTCTCATGCATTTGGCAAAGAGGTAGCAGCGCGCGTTGCAGTGCTTACGGATTCTGGAATCATCACAGATGCCGTGGATGTTGCAGCTGATGGCACCGCCACACAATTGGTCTTTGGTGGATCAACTACTGTGCACTCGCAAGTTTCACAAGGCACACCGATCATCACAGTTCGTCCCAACAGTATTGAAGCTAATTTCAGCGCAGCATCGCCTGCAATCGAAAATGCAAATGCCACGATTAGCGATGCATCAAAGAAAGCTGTCATCTCTTCATCACAGCCTCCAGTAAAGGGTGGACGTCCAGAACTCACTGAAGCAAATATTGTTATTTCTGGTGGACGTGGAACAGATGGAAACTTCAGCGCCGTAGAAGCGCTGGCAGATGTACTCGGCGCAGCAGTTGGTGCATCACGTGCTGCAACTGATGCAGGTTGGTACCCACATTCACATCAAGTGGGACAGACTGGAAAAACTGTGAGCCCACAGTTGTACGTTGCATGTGGAATCTCCGGTGCAATCCAACACCGTGCAGGAATGCAGACATCCAAGACAATCGTTGTCGTCAACAAAGATCCAGAAGCGCCGCTCTTTGATATCGCCGATTTTGGCGTTGTCGGAGACCTCTTCAACGTGCTTCCGCAGGCTACTGCTGCCGTTGCAGCCAAAAAAGGCTAAGCGCGCCGCACGAACTAGACTGCTCCAATGAGCGTCTACCTTGACCATGCGGCTACTACGCCGATGTTCGATGTTGCCATTGACGCCATGAGCGCATCGCTGCGCAAACTTGGAAACCCATCTTCCCTGCACTCTGATGGACGCTCTGCTCGAAAAGATGTGGAGGATGCTCGCGAAAAAATTGCGCGCGTTGTTGATTGTTTGCCCAGCGAAGTCATCTTCACTGGATCTGGAACTGAGGCAAACAACGCAGCTATTAAAGGTTTATTTTGGCACTCGCAGAAGAAAGTTATCGTGGTTTCGAGTATCGAACATCATGCAGTCCTTGATCCCGCCCATTGGTTGGCAGACCATGAAGGCGCTGAACTCATCGAACTTCCAGTACATGCAGATGGGGTCATTGATTTAGATTTTCTGGAGCGCCTTGTTGCGCAACGAGGCAGCGAAATCGCCCTTATTTCAGTGATGCATAGCAATAATGAAACGGGAGTAATACAACCAGTTGCAGATGTCGTTCGAATCGCAGGTGAGATTCCAGTGCACTGCGATGCGGTACAAAGTTTTGCAAAAGTGCCACTTTCCTACAAAGAGCTCGGTCTCTTTGCCATGACGATTAGCGCACATAAAGTCGGTGGCCCACTCGGAACCGGAGCGCTGATTCTGCGTCGCGCTGTAGAAATACCGCCGCTTCTGCATGGCGGTGGACAAGAGCGAGATATTAGAAGCGGAACAATCAACGCCCCGTCAATCGTTGCATTTGCCGCCGCCGCCGAAGCAAATATTTATGATGCCAAGAAAGTTGCTGAACTCCGTGACAATTTTGAAGACGGTGTGTTGCGAGCACGACCAGATGCCGTTATTAATGGAAGGTCGGTACCGCGCCTTCCGGGAATTTCAAATATTACTTTTCCTGGTACGCAAAGTGATTCACTTCTACTTCTGCTTGATTCTGAAAAAGTCTCGTGCTCAACAGGGGCAGCTTGCAGCGCAGGTGTTCATCGCCCTAGCCATGTGCTGATGGCTATGGGGCTTTCTGACGTTGTTGCGCAATCTTCATTGCGCTTCTCTTTTGGATCGACTTCAACTCAAGCTGATGTCGACTATGCGCTCTCTGTTCTGCCCCGTGTCATCGAACGCGGATTAGCGGCAAATGCGGTGGGACGTTCATGAGGATTATTGCCGCAATGAGCGGCGGAGTGGACTCGGCAGTTGCTGCAGCACGAGCAGTTGAAGCTGGACATGAAGTTATCGGAGTGCACTTAGCGCTCTCGTCTAATCCGCAGAAGTATCGCAGTGGCGCACGCGGCTGCTGCACTATTGAAGATTCGCATGATGCTCGACGCGCCGCTGACGTGATTGGAATTCCTTTTTACATCTGGGATATGGCTGATGAATTTCATGAAGGTGTTGTTGAAAATTTCATGAGCGAATATGCCGCAGGGCGAACTCCCAATCCTTGTCTACGTTGCAACGAAAAAATAAAATTTGCCGCAGTGTTAGATCGGGCAAAGGCGATGGGCTTTGATGGCGTTGTCACAGGTCATTACGCCCGTACTCGTGAAAGTGCACAAGGACGCACACTGCATCGCGCGGTAGATCCATTAAAGGATCAGTCATATGTGCTTGCAGTGCTTAACCGCGAACAGATAAACGGTGCAATCTTTCCGCTTGGCGATACCGAGAAAGTTGATATTCGCAAAGAGGCAGAAGCGCGCGGTTTAGCGGTAGCGCAAAAACCCGATAGCCACGATATTTGTTTCGTCCCTTCTGGTGACAATGCTGGATGGTTACGCGATCGCCTCGGAAGCGAAGTTGGACCTATCGTTGATCAAGATGGAAAGAAAATCGGCGAACATAAGGGCGCATACACATACACAATCGGTCAGAGAAAAGGTTTAGGTCTAACAGTTCCAACTTCCGATGGTTCGCCTCGATTCGTTCTCAAGATTGAACCAGTATCAAACACAGTTGTCGTCGGTCCACGCGAAGATTTAGCTGTGACATCAATGCGTGGAGAACGTCCGATCTTCTGTGGACCTGAAGTCGGCGCTGCGCCGATGCGTGGCTTTGTTCAAGTGCGGGCGCATGGCGCCGCATTGGATTGCACCTATTACATGGATAACCAAAATCTCGTTGCCGAACTTGATCAGCCACTCCTTGGATTAGCTACAGGCCAAGCCATGGTGATTTATGACGGTGACCGAGTAGTTGGTTCGGCAACGATCTGCGAGACCGCATGAGCGCTACAGAATTAAACAAGGCGCGCCATCGCATTACAGAACTGACGCAAGAAATTCGCGATCATCAATTCAAGTATTACGTGTTGGATGCGCCCACTATTTCTGATGCACAATTTGATGCGCTCTTGAAAGAGTTGCAAGCCCTTGAATCTAAATTTCCTGAACTACTAGAGCCAGATTCACCATCACTTGGAGTGGGTGGGGGATTTGCTACAACTTTTGAACAACATGATCACATCGAGAAGATGATGAGCCTTGATAACGTCTTTGATAACGATGAACTCACAGCATGGTTTGATCGAGTAGATAAAGAGAGCCCATCACCTGACTATCTCTGCGAACTCAAAGTAGATGGGCTGGCAATCAATCTGCTCTACCAAGATGGCCAGTTGGTACGCGCACTTACTCGCGGCAATGGGACAACAGGCGAAGATGTGACGCTTAATGTCAAGACCATTAAGGGACTTCCTCACACATTAACTGGAAAGAAAATTCCATCATTGATTGAAGTCCGAGGTGAAGTTTTTCTGCCGGTTGCTGCCTTTAACCAACTTAATGAAGAGCTAGAAGAAGCAGGCAAACCACTCTTTGCCAACCCACGCAATTGTGCAGCCGGCTCACTTCGGCAGAAAGATCCGCGCATCACCGCATCGCGTCCATTGGATGTTGTTGTACATGGAATCGGCGCATGTGATGGAATCACGCTGACTTCACAATCTGGAGCATATGAGCAGCTGAAAGCCCTAGGACTGCCCACTTCGTCTCGTTACAAAGTCTGTACATCTCGTAGCGAAGTTCTGGACTACATCGAAAATTACAATATTCATCGCCACGATGTTGAGCACGAAATCGATGGGGTAGTAATTAAAGTAGATCAGATTGCCGAACAGAAAAAACTTGGATTCACTTCGCGCGCTCCCAAATGGGCAATCGCCTACAAGTATCCTCCTGAAGAAGTAACCACCAAGTTACTGGATATCAAAGTGAGCGTTGGCCGTACTGGTCGCGTGACCCCCTTTGCCTTTATGGAACCAGTCAAAGTTGCAGGATCTACAGTTACAAATGCGACGTTGCATAACCAAGAAGAAATCGAGCGTAAAGGCGTGCTCATCGGTGACGTTGTTGTAATTCGCAAAGCGGGAGATGTGATTCCGGAAGTTCTTGGCCCTGTTGTGGATCGCCGCACTGGTAAAGAGAATCCGTTTGTCATGCCCAAGCAATGTCCGGAATGCGGCAGCGCACTGAAGGCAATTTCTGAAGGCGATGTAGATATCCGCTGCCCAAATACTCGCAGTTGCCCGGCCCAGTTGCGCGAGCGTATTTACTATATTGGTTCACGCGCAGCGCTCGATATTGATGTGCTTGGATATGAAGCAGCGGTTGCGCTCTTGCAAGACAAGATTATTACCGATGAAGCAGATATCTTCTCGCTCACCGAAGCGCAATTGATGAAATCTTCTTTCTTTACCAAGAAAGATGGCAGCAAGGGCAAGAACCTTGAAAAATTATTGGCAGCTCTGGAAGAAGCAAAGCAGCGGCCGTTATGGCGCACTATCGTTGCGCTCTCGATACGTCATGTTGGGCCAACAGCAGCACAAGCTCTGGCTAACCACTTCGGAAGTATGCAGGCGATTTCAGAAGCCAACGTTTCAGAGTTAGCTGATATCGATGGCGTTGGCGAAGTAATTGCTCAATCAATCGTTGAATGGTTTGAGGTTGATTGGCATCGCAACATCATTTCTTCCTGGAGTAATTCAGGTGTTTCTATGGTTAACACCAAGAGCGCTGACTTACCTCAAACCTTGGCCGGACTTACCTTTGTGGTCACGGGTGGGCTCAATGGATTTACCCGCGATTCGATTGCCGAAACAATCACAGCACATGGCGGTAAGCCATCATCATCGGTTTCCAAGAAAACGGATTATGTCTTGGTCGGAAGTGATCCAGGTTCAAAGCTGGCTAAGGCGCAAGAGTTAGGCGTCACAATTATTGACGAAGCGCGCTTTTTAGAACTTCTTGCAGGAAAGTAGTAACCTTCCTTCTATGATTCTTAAGGCTTCAGAAGTTGTACGAGAACTCCCTTTATCTCCAGAGGCATTTGGTTTGACGGCTTTTGGCATCTTTGTTTTTCTTCTGTACATCACACTTCGCTTAGATAAGTAACTTCGGTCTGTAATCCAGTGAAGGTCGGGCTATACGGCGGGACTTTTGATCCCATCCATAATGGCCATCTTCACGTAATCAAGACTCTCATTTCTCAAAAATTGGTCGATAAGCTATTAGTTGTTCCAGCAGGAAATCCTCGACTCCGTGATAATCAACCACAAGCAACTGGCGCACAGCGCAGACAGATGTGCCAACTTGCAGTGAATTCGCTCGACGATGATGTGAAGCAGCATGTAGAAGTAAACCCCATTGAAGTTTTGCGAGAAGGTCCCAGCTACACGATTGATACGGTTGATGCGATAGCGCATACATATCCGGGCGCAACTATTGTGGTAATCGTCGGCACAGATGCTTACAGCAAGATCGAGCAATGGCACCGTGCGGATGAACTGAAGCAAAAGGTGGAATTTTTGATCATTGACCGTCCAGATTTTCCAGGAAGTGCAAATCTCCAGATTGATGCGCTCAAAGTCTCAGCAACGCAAATACGTGAGCGTAAATCCGATGCAGTCCCGGCGGCGGTCGCAGCTTTTATCAAGGAGAATAACCTCTATGCCAGCTAGCTCTTCGTGTATCGAACGAACACAGGTAGCCGCGCGCGCTGCTGCAGAAAAATTTGGTAGCGAACTAGTCGCACTCGATCTCTCTGATCAGACCGTGCTGAGCGAGGTCTTTCTGATCATCACTGCTACAAATTCCAAGATGATTGACACCATTGCAGACCAGATTGAGGAGAAGCTTCGCCAAGTTGGTGATAAGCCCCTACGTCGCGAAGGAACCGATGAGTGGGTGTTGCTTGATTACTCAGATTTAGTCATCCACATTCAATCAACTGAACTTCGCCGTTACTACATGCTCGACCGACTCTGGAATGATTGTCCAAAGATTGATTTAGATATCGTCAAGGAAGAAGCGGCAGCGCGTGGCTAATCAAATTATTTTATGGCGCCATGGCCAAACTGACTGGAATGTGGCGAATAAGTTTCAAGGACATACTGATATTCCACTGAATGAAGTCGGAGCATTTCAAGCTGCGCATGCAGCGCCGCTTATTGCGGCCATCAACCCCACAATGTTGATTGCCAGCGATCTCGTTCGCGCTCAGAAGACCGCCCATGAATTAGTAAAACTCACTGGCCTTGAAGTTATAACTGATGAGCGTTTACGTGAAACGAACTGTGGAAATTGGGAAGGTCTCACCGGCGAAGAAATCAGAAAAGTAGATCTAGATAATTTGCGAGAATGGTCGCTCGGCGGTGACAACCCAGCTGGCGGAATTGGAGAGCGACGTAGCGAAGTAGCTGCACGAGCAGTTGCGGCAATTAGCGATGCACTTGTCGGTAAAGATAATCAGAGAATTGTTGTTGCAACTCATGGCGGCACTGCGCGCACAATCATCGGTTCCTACCTTGGATTGCCAATTCCGTTTTGGTCTCGCATAGGTGGTTTATCAAATGCGCAGTGGTCGATTCTTGATCATTCACCAAAAGGGTGGTTGCTGGTTGAACATAATGCGGGCTCTATTCCAGAGCCTGTATACGGCGAAGAATCCGGGGCGGTCATACCTGACTCGGTGAGGTAAAGTTCATACCTGCTGCAGAGACTGCTGGCGGATTTTCTACGTGAGAATTTCAATGGCTGAGGCCATGTGAAATTCTTGACTAGAAAATGGGGATATGGCGCAATTGGTAGCGCGCTTCCATGGCATGGAAGAGGTTAGGGGTTCGATTCCCCTTATCTCCACAAAAGCGATAGAGATAGTTCATCAGAGAGATTGGAACAATGGTTAATTCTTCGGAACATCAGGCGTACGACTTTGCCTACGTTCAAGAGAAGTGGTTACCAATTTGGGACAAACTCGAACCATTTAAATCAGGGCGCGCAGATGACAATCGTCCAAAGAAATATGTCTTGGATATGTTTCCTTATCCTTCGGGTGATCTCCACATGGGACACGCTGAGGCGTATGCGCTCGGTGATGTTATTGCTCGCTATTGGATTCAAAAAGGTTTCAACGTTATGCACCCAATCGGATGGGATGCATTTGGTCTACCAGCTGAGAACGCTGCAATTAAACGTAATGAAGATCCCCGAGTCTGGACTTACGAAAATATAGCCACACAGAAATCTTCTATGCGTCGTTACGCATGTTCGTTCGACTGGGATCGCGTCTTTAATACTTGTGATCCCGAGTATTACAAGTGGAATCAATGGCTCTTTACCAAACTTCACGAACGTGGTTTGGCTTATCGCAAAGATTCTGCAGTTAACTGGTGTCCAGGGTGTCAGACAGTGCTTGCTAATGAGCAAGTAGTAGCCGGTCTATGCGAGCGTTGCGATTCTGCAGTAACGAAGAAGAAACTCAACCAGTGGTACTTCAAGATCACTGACTACGCCGATCGTTTACTCGATGATATGGAGCAACTCGAAGGTAAGTGGCCAGATAAAGTCTTAACGATGCAGCGCAACTGGATTGGGCGCTCACAGGGTGCCAACGTTAACTTTGTTATTGAAGGTCGCACTGAACCTGTCACTATTTATACAACCCGTCCAGATACTTTATTTGGCGCAACATTTATGGTGGTCGCCGCCGACTCTGCTCTTGCTGCAGAGCTTGCTGCTGGCACTCCAGTAGAGGCAGAATTTAACGATTACCTTGAAAAGATTAAGGCAGCATCCGACATTGATCGCTTAGCAACTGATCGCCCTAAATCTGGCGTTAATCTCGGACGTTTTGCAATTAATCCAGTAAACGGCGAAAAGTTGCCAATCTGGGCTTCTGACTATGTATTAGCTGATTACGGAACTGGTGCCATCATGGCAGTCCCAGCCCATGATCAGCGCGACTTAGATTTTGCGCGCGCAATGAAATTGCCGGTGCGAGTAGTTGTAGATACAGGCGAAGCAGACCCTAATGAAACCGGAATCGCAACAACCGGAGATGGCACTTTGGTTAACTCTGGTCCACTGAATGGTTTACGTAAAGAAGAAGCGATTGCTGCCATCAATAAGCAGTTAGAAGCTGATGGACTTGGAAAGAGCGCGCGTAACTATCGCCTCCGCGATTGGTTGGTCTCACGCCAGCGTTACTGGGGTACACCGATTCCAATTGTTCACTGCGAAAGATGCGGTGAAGTCGCCGTTCCTGATTCACAGTTGCCACTTTTGTTGCCCGATGCGAAAGGTTTGGATTTAAAACCAAAGGGGCAGTCGCCACTTGCCGCAGCAACCGAATGGGTAAATACCAACTGCCCTCAGTGCAACGGACCAGCAAAACGCGATACCGACACCATGGATACCTTTGTCGATTCATCGTGGTACTACCTTCGCTACCCATCATCTACCAATCACAACGAACCATTTAACCGCGCCGATATCGATACCTGGTTGCCGGTTGATCAATATGTTGGTGGCGTAACCCATGCAATCTTGCACCTGCTTTATTCACGTTTCTTTACCAAAGTTTTATATGACATGAAGATGCTCGACTTCACTGAACCATTTAGTCGTCTTCTTAACCAGGGAATGGTTGTCATGGATGGATCGGCGATGTCTAAGTCGCGCGGCAATTTGGTTCGTCTCTCGGATGAGTTAGAGAGCCATGGCGTTGATGCCATTCGTCTATCGATGGTCTTTTCGGGCCCACCAGAAGATGATGTTGACTGGGCAGATGTTTCACCTTCAGGCTCTGTGAAATTCCTTAGCCGCGCTTGGCGCTTATCCGGCGACGTTGCATCAGAACCTGGCGTTGATTTCAGTAAGGGCGATATTTCTTTACGAAAAGCAACTCATAAAGCCCTTCATGATGCTGGCTTTGCAGTCGAATCTTTCCGCTTCAATGTTGCTGTTGCTCGTGTGATGGAGCTGGTAAATGCAACACGAAAAGCTATTGATTCTGGTTGCGGAGCCGCCGATCCAGCTGTGCGTGAAGCTACCGAAGCAATTGCAATTATGTTGTCACTGGTTGCGCCATTTACCGCTGAAGAAATGTGGGAGCGTTTGGGTCACAAGCCTGCAATCGCTCTAGCCGGATGGCCAACGGTCGATCCCGCACTTCTCGTTGATGATGAAGTTGAAGCCGTCATTCAAATTAATGGCAAAATTAAAGATCGCATGAGCGTTTCGCCAAATATTTCTGAAGCTGATTTCCAGGCAGCAGCCCTTGCCTTACCTTCGATAATCGCAGAGTTAGCCGGCGCAACACCCAAGAAGGTAATTGCTCGCCCTCCTAAATTAGTAAATATCGTTATCTAACTTATCCACATAGTTATTTAGCTCAATCACTCTTCGGTTCGCAGTTACACCATCATGCGCCGATGGAAAATTCACACTCTGCTCAGAAATATTTATCGCATGTAACAACGTGGTGGAACGAACTTCACTACTCAACTCTGCAAAAACGTGGACTGGCGATTGTTGCTGGTCTCGTACTTCTCATCTCTGCGCTCTTCGTAGCTCGCGGGTCATCTCAAGAAGTAGTGGCAGCGCCCGCGCCCGTCGAAATCGAAGATGTAACCGCTCAAACTCTGATGGTCGATGTTGCTGGCGCAGTTAATAATCCGGGCGTGTATTCGCTTCCCCTGAATGCACGAGTCTTTGAAGCGATCAAAGCGGCGGGTGGTCTGAAAAAAGGTGCGGATGCATCTGATGTTAATCAAGCGCGTGTGCTCAAAGATGGCGAACAGATTTATATCTATCCAGCATCAACATCTTCGGCACCAGGTGCCAAGAAAACCGTGCGCAAGAACGGGCCAGTCATGATTAATCGCGCAACGGTAAAGGAGTTTGAATCTCTCGACGGCATCGGCCCAGTTCTTGCAGGACGCATTGTCGCTTTCCGCAAAGAAAACGGGCCATTTCTTGTTATTGAAGATCTGCTCAAAGTGCCAGGTATTGGATCAAGCACATTCGCCAAATTCAAAGAGAAGTTGCGCGTGTAATTGATAGCCGCGCACTTGCACTAGGGGGCGCGGTGTGGATTGGTGCACTGATTCAAAGCTGGAGCGCGCCGTGGGTTATCTCTGC
Source organism: Actinomycetota bacterium (assembly GCA_041169865.1). GTDB lineage: Bacteria > Actinomycetota > Actinomycetes > Nanopelagicales > Nanopelagicaceae > Planktophila. Next base: position 19,952 of record JBEEIL010000022.1, read on the forward strand.
GGTCGCGCTCCTTCTTTATCTTTTCTTACGCAAGAAGAAGAACTTTGCCGTGCTATTGATAGCGCTAGTAATCGGCTCACTCGTGATGTCGCTACGCCTTGCTGCGTTGTCGACCAGTTCAGTGCAGGAATATAAAGGTCAACGGGTCGAAATCGTTCTGCAGGTTGCCACAGATCCCGTGCGCGTTCGACCCAAAGTGTTTGGCGATAATTTCGCTCCGACAAGTTTCTCCTTTTTGGGACAAGCGCTGGTTATCAACCAGAGAGAGCGAATGCGCATACCTGTGCGCGTCATCGCTGCAACGCAATCAGTTCAAGGTCTGCTTCCTGGGCAGAAAATTGCAGTGCAAGCACAAGTTCTTGATAGTAAAGAGCGAAGAGTTGCTGCGTTGCTTATTGTGAAGCAGCGCGCACAAGTATTGACCACCCCATCTCGTTGGTCGCTTGCCCTCGCCACCATTCGACAGGGATTGCGTGATGCAACAGGTGATGGAGATGCCGGAGCGCTTATCCCAGGAATGGTTATAGGGGATACCTCAAAGCAGAGTGAAGAGTTTAAGAATGAAATGCGCCGTTCTGGTTTAACCCATCTGGTTGCAGTGAGTGGGGCTAACTTTGCAATCGTTTCAGCTTTTGTCTTATGGGGTATGCAATTTGTTTTCCGACGAACTAACTATCGAATCATGGCAACGGCAATCGCACTTACTGCCTTTATTGCACTGGTACGTCCGTCACCATCGGTATTGCGTGCGGCTGCGATGGCAGCAGTACTTCTTGCTGCGCATGCAACGCGACGAGGTCGCGACTCGCTTCCAGCGCTAGGTTTTGCAATCGCCGCTGTAGTCATGCTCGATCCCTTTCAAGCACGCGATCCAGGTTTTGCACTCTCGGTATTAGCAACTGCTGGACTCTTGCTCTTTGCCCCACGCGTTAAGCCAACAATATTGGCAGCCCCTATTGCAGCGATGGTCTTCTGTTCTCCGGTAATCATTGCTCTGTCGGGTTACATCAGTCCGATGAGCGTGTTCGCCAATGTTTTAGCTGCTCCGGCCGTCACACCGATAACAATTGTTGGATTTATTGCAGCGCTTGTGGCGCCACTTTCATCAACTATCGCCACTTTCTTAATAACCCTGATTAAACCTTTTGCTCTTTGGATAACCGCCATTGCCGATTGGACTGCACGATTTCCGGTGCTGACTCTTCGTACAGGACTGACAGGTTTTCTTGCAGCGCTCTTCATTATTGGCTTGCTTATGTGGGGAAAACGAAAAGCAGTAGCGCTACTACTCGTACTAGTTCTATCACTGACATGGTTGCTGAGATTTCCTGCAGGTCAGTGGCAGATTGCCAATTGCGATATTGGTCAGGGAGATGCGATGGTCATAAATCTGCAGCAAAAGAGAGCGATAGTGATAGATGTCGGACCTGACCCAGAGTTAATTGACCGCTGCTTACATCAACTTGGCGTAAAAGAGATTCCCTTGTTGATTCTCACCCATTCTCATGCTGACCATGTAGGTGGGTTACAGGGCGCGAAGAAGCGGCGAAAGATTGGTCAAACTTGGTACGGAAATGTATATGCCGGGACAACTGCTCAGATAGGTGAATTTCATATCACGGTGCATTGGCCTGATGGTGATGGCTACAGCCCAAATAATTCCAGTATTGCAACCACTATCCGCAGCAAAGACTTCACACTATTTGCAGCTGGTGATGTTGAACCACTTGCACAGGAGCGCTTGGTAGGAAAGATTGGCGCGGTTGATATTTACAAAGTCTCGCATCATGGTTCCAAGTTTCAGGATTATCGACTCATCTCAGAACTATCTCCGCAACTTGCAATCATTAGCGTTGGCGCCGAAAACTCTTTTGGCCATCCATCTGCAGAAGTACTGACGGCTCTTGCGCAAACAGGAGCTCGTGTTCTTAGGACAGATCTCGACGGGGCAGTAGCGGTAAAGGCCGAGCACCACCGATTAACGGTGCAGCGCGCTAAACGTTGGACTCGGATATTTTCTTGGTACTGAAGTACTATCTAGCGGTATTGATTGCATAGCTAGCAGAGTAGGAGCAGAGCCATGAAAGCCTTCTATCTGCTCCTGGGCTCTGAAGGCGCACTCGCCGACCGCGCTCTCGCTAAGCTCGTTGCGCAATGTAAGGAAGAGAAAGCCGAAATCACGACTATCGCAGCTAGCGAAGCGGCGGTGGGAGATATTGCAGATGCTGTCTCTCTATCTCTCTTCTCTGAACGACGTGCTCTCATCATTAAAGATTTACAGGATTTACCAGAAGATTCCAAAGAAGAAGTCACCCGCTATTTGGATTCACCCGACCCCACCATGACCGTGATCTTTATCCATAAGGGCGGTGTGAAGGGCAAGGCGCTTCTGGATGCAATCAAGAAAGCTAAACCAGAAATTATTGCGTGTGATGCGATTAAGAAAGAGTCAGATAAAGAGAGCTTTGTCCGGGATTTATTTCTGGATGCTGGACGTAAAGCAACTCCAGGTGCAGTCAAAGCCTTAGTTGGCGCGCTCGGAAACGATTTACGTGAATTACAGCAAGCAGTCTCGCAGATTTCTCTCGATGCACCTGCTGGAGCAATCGATGAGCAACTCGTCGATAAGTTTCACCAGGGACGAATCGAAACCACAGGTTTTGATGTTGCAGATGCAACGCTGGAAGGAAACTTGCCAGTTGCACTTATTACTTTGCGCAGCGCACTCGAAACCGGTACAGATCCAGTGATGGTGACATCAGCGATTGCATCTTCGCTACGGTCGATGGCAAAAGTTTCCGGTGCAAGTCGCGGCGCAAAATCATTTGAGTTAGCAGGACAACTAGGAATGGCTCCGTGGCAGATTGATAAAGCTCGTCGCCAATTACAATCATGGACACCGCGTGGAATTGCTTCGGCAGTAATAGCGATTGCTCAGGCCGATGCTGATGTGAAGGGGGCCTCATCTGACCCCATCTACGCCCTCGAAAAAGCCCTTCGCACCATCACCGCCGCACGTGGCCCTGCTCGTTAAATAACCTCGATTCTCTCGATTTTGGGGTGGCACCCCTGCGCTGGTAACCTTCAGGCCTGCTCAGTTCTTCCGAACTGACCACATACCCAACTCAACCTTACGGAGCTATACACGTGGCAAATATCAAGTCGCAGATCAAGCGTATTAAGACAAACGAGAAGGCATACCTTCGTAATAAGTCTGTCTCATCATCTATCAAGACAGCTGTTCGCAAGTTCCGCGAAGCTGTTGCCAAGGGTGACGCTGCTGCAACTACTGC
>JBEEIL010000023.1:0-4691 GCA_041169865.1 Actinomycetota bacterium
TTCTTGCTGCCGTTGAAGTGTGGGGCCAACGCAGCGATGAACTGGGCCTTATTCATTCAATTCCCCTTAATGTTGTTGTTTCTACGCGTAAATCATTAAGCGCTTGCTTAACTGCGTAAAACTTAAACCTATTTATGGGGTGAGTGTGTTATTGGTGTGCGCGTGTCGCATTTAATTATTCGGCAAAAAATGGCGTTTTTATGCGTAAAAAACCCTCATTCTGAAGTTGAGAGTTTTGCATCTACGCATCACCCCGTCGAAAAAATTAGCGTTTTACGCTCATTTTTTGCCTATCAGATACGAATCGGCAGAGTCTTTGGCTTGTAGGAAGGGCGTTTTGCTTCAAAGGCATCGATAAAGTCAGTCTGTTTTAAGGTTAATCCGATGTCATCTAGACCTTCCATCAAGCGCCACCTCGTGTAGTCATCGAGTTCAAAAGGCACGGTGACATCGCCATAAGAGACTGTGCGCGAATCCAGATCCACGGAAATTTCAAGGGTCGGTTTATTTTCAATAGCTACCCAGAGCGCATCGACAACATCTTGTGGAAGCACCACTGTCAGTAGACCGCTCTTGAGTGAATTGCCGCGGAAGATGTCGGCAAAGCGGCTAGAGATCACTACCTTAAATCCGTAGTTCTGCAGCGCCCACACAGCGTGTTCACGCGAAGAGCCAGTGCCGAATTCAGGGCCTGCGACCAGAATCGTGCCATTCTTAAAGGCTTCTTGGTTCAGTACAAAATCTGGATCACTTCGCCAAGCAGAGAAGAGACCATCTTCGAAGCCGCTACGCGTTACGCGCTTAAGGTAGACAGCGGGAATAATTTGATCAGTATCAACATTGCTGCGACGAAGTGGAACGCCAGTTCCTACATGCTTGATGAATTTCTCCATAATCTTTGCCTCTTCCTTTATTACAAATCTGCCGGTGATGAGAGAGTTCCACGAATTGCAGTAGCTGCTGCCACAAGAGGACTGACCAAGTGAGTGCGCCCACCTTTACCTTGGCGACCTTCAAAATTTCTATTTGACGTCGAAGCAGAACGTTCGCCAACGCTGAGTTGATCTGGGTTCATTCCGAGGCACATAGAGCATCCTGCATTGCGCCATTCCGCGCCGGCATCAAGAAATACTTTGTCGAGCCCTTCTTTCATCGCTTGCTGACGAACTCGCTCTGAACCTGGCACAACAAGCATGCGAAGTTTCGGTGCAATCTTCTTTCCTTGAAGGATGCTCGCTGCTGCGCGCAGGTCTTCAATACGTCCGTTGGTGCAAGATCCTAGAAAGACAGTGTCGATTGCTATCTTTTTAAGCGGAGTCCCAGCTTCAAGGCCCATATATTGCAGAGCGCGCTCTGCTGCGCCACGCTCTTCTGCATCGGCAAAATCTGCTGGATTTGGAACAACTGCATTAAGCGGCAGACCCTGTCCTGGGTTTGTTCCCCAGGTAACAAAGGGTTCAAGTTCATCTGCGTTGAGATCAATTTCTACATCAAACTTGGCATCTGAATCTGTATATAAAGTCTTCCAATAGGCCATTGCCTCGTCCCAATTTTCAGGCGCATGTGGCTTGCCTTTGATGTAATCAAAGGTGGTCTGATCAGGAGCGATTAAGCCAGCGCGTGCTCCAGCTTCAATCGACATATTGCAGATGGTCATTCGACCTTCCATGGAAAGCGCACGAATTGCTGAACCGCGGTATTCGATGATGTAGCCCTGTCCTCCGCCTGTTCCTATTTTGGCGATGATTGCCAGGATGATGTCCTTAGCAGTTACTCCTGGCTTGAGTGTGCCCTCAACGTTAATTGCCATAGTTTTTGGACGGCGAGATGGAAGTGTTTGCGTTGCCAACACATGCTCTACCTCTGATGTTCCAATACCAAATGCAATTGCACCAAAGGCGCCATGTGTTGAGGTATGGGAGTCTCCACAGACGATTGTCATACCTGGTTGCGTAATTCCAAGTTGAGGACCAACGACATGAACTACACCTTGGTCTGCATCTCCTAGTGAGTGGATGCGAATGCCAAACTCTTTCGCGTTATTGCGCAGGGTATCAATCTGCAACTTTGAAACGGGATCGGCAATTGGCTTCAAAATATCTAGCGTTGGAGTGTTGTGATCTTCTGTAGCAATCGTGAGGTCTGGACGGCGAACTTTTCGTCCTGCTAATCGCAAACCATCAAAAGCTTGCGCACTGGTTACTTCGTGGATGAGTTGCAGGTCGATATAGAGAAGGTCAGGTTCTCCCTCTGCAGATCGAACGACATGGTCTTCCCAAATCTTCTGCGCTAACGTCTTACCCATCAGCTCGTGTACTCCTTCGACTTATCCAATTGGCATCTCAATAGGTGGGATGCTAATATCACTCCGTGGATAAGAAGAATAGCGGAGTTGGCGTCTTAGATAAAGCCGTAGCCATTCTGGCCACTTTGGAATCTGGTCCTCACTCTTTGGCCGAACTCGTGGCAGCAACTGGTATTGCCCGCCCAACTGCGCACCGCTTAGCGGTCGCCCTCGAGTTTCACCGCCTCGTTGCGCGTGATCTCAACGGTCGATTCATCATCGGCCCTCGCTCTAGCGAGTTAGCTGCTGCGGCAGGTGAAGATCGTTTGATCGCTGCAGCCGGTCCAGCGCTTGCTGCGCTTCGCGATGCGACAGGTGAATCCGCGCAGCTCTATCGCCGCCAAGGAGATATTCGAATCTGTGTTGCAGTAGCAGAACGACTCTCTGGACTCCGTGACTCAGTGCCAGTCGGTGCATCGCTGACGATGCAAGCTGGTTCTGCTGCGCAAATTTTGATGGCTTGGGAAGATTCCGAAAAAATTCACCGCGGCCTTAAAAATGCGCGTTATACCGCCGCGCATCTTGCAGCAGATCGTCGTCGTGGTTGGGCGCAATCAGTTGGTGAACGCGAAGCTGGAGTGGCCTCAGTATCTGCACCAGTGCGCGGACCCAATGGAAAAGTTATCGCCGCGGTTTCAATTAGCGGTCCGATTGAACGTCTTGGCCGTCAACCAGGACGACTCCATGCAGCTGCGGTTGTTGCAACTGCGGAACGACTTACAGAACATCTTAAGTCTGGCAAGTAATCTAATTATTTAATAAATCAAGTTCGCGAAGTACCCTAGAAATAACTCCAAAACCAAATCCCTTTCGCGCAAGTAGAGATTGAATGCGACGGATCTGAACCTCTGGCTCAAGACGAGAGATAGAATTAAATTTTTTAAATGCCAACTCAAAGGCTGCGCGATATTCCGATTCGTCATCGATGCCATCAAGAGCTTCATCAATCTGCTCTTGAACTACGCCTTTCTGGCGAAGTTCTCCTGCAATGATCCGCTTTGATAACTTCTTGTGGTTATGACGAGATGTCGCCCAAGCCAGGGCAAATTCACGATCGTTGACCAAACCGGTCTCCTGCAAACGGAAGATCACTGCTTGAGCGATATCGTCTTCAACGCCACGCGATTTAAGGTGAGCGAGAAGCTCGCCCTTACTCTTTGCCCGCGTTACCAGCGCATTGAGCGCGATAGTGTGAGCAACTTCGTAAGGGTCTGAGCCCTCGCCGCCTCTTACTTTTGCAAATTGGAGAGAAATTAGAACTCGACCTCTGCTGCTGCTTCATCAATCTCAGCGATCAACGCTGGATCTACTGCAACTGGAACAAAGGATTCACGAATCTTCTTCTCAATCTCGTTAGCAAGATCAGGATTGTCGATAAGGAAGGCGCGTGAATTCTCTTTGCCTTGGCCAAGTTGATCTGCCTCGTAGGTGTACCAGGCGCCAGATTTCTTCACGATGCCGAGCTCCACGCCCATATCAAGAAGTGATCCTTCACGTGAGATACCGACTCCGTAGATGATGTCGAATTCAGCTTGCTTAAATGGTGGAGCCATCTTGTTTTTCACAACTTTGACGCGGGTACGGTTACCAACAGACTCTTGTCCATCTTTGAGAGTTTCAATGCGACGGATATCGAGGCGAACTGATGCATAGAACTTAAGCGCCTTACCACCAGTTGTAGTTTCGGGAGAACCGAAGAAGACTCCAATTTTTTCGCGGAGCTGGTTGATAAAGATTGCAGTTGTCTTTGATTGATGTAGAGCGCCTGTAACTTTACGAAGCGCCTGTGACATAAGACGAGCTTGGAGTCCCATATGCGAATCGCCCATTTCGCCTTCGATTTCTGCGCGAGGCACAAGGGCGGCTACAGAGTCAACGACAACGAGATCAAGAGCGCCGGAGCGGATCAACATATCCATGATTTCAAGTGCTTGTTCGCCAGTGTCTGGTTGTGAGACAAGTAGCGCATCGATATCAACGCCGAGTTTCTTTGCATATTCAGCATCAAATGCATGTTCAGCATCGATAAAGGCGCAGATGCCGCCGGCCTTCTGTGCATTTGCAATTGCATGCAAGGTAAGAGTTGTCTTACCGGAGCTTTCTGGTCCATAGATTTCGATGATGCGACCACGTGGGAGGCCGCCAATTCCAAGTGCGATGTCGAGAGCGATGGAACCGGTTGGGATAACTTCGATTACCTGTGCTTGCTTATCTGACATCTTGATGACTGAGCCCTTACCAAACTGTCGTTCGATTTGAGCGAGCGCGGTATCTAACGCCTTCTGGCGATCAGATACATTTTTATCTTCAGGCTTTGCTTTTTCAGTAGCCACTATCTTCTCCATTT
>JBEEIL010000024.1:0-3485 GCA_041169865.1 Actinomycetota bacterium
TTCGCCCGAAGAATGGGCGGCCAATGGCGCCGCTATCGATAATTTCTTTGATTTTTCGCATTGGGGTCTGGAATCTAAAATTTTCGTGCACCATAAAAGGCAAGCCTTTATCTGACATCGCCTTGACCATTGACTTTGCATCAGCCATATCCCAAGCGAGTGGTTTCTGACAGATTGCAGCAACGCCATTCTCAGCCGCTAGTTCGACCATATATTTATGAGTTGGTGGCGTCGTTGCGATATCTACAAAATCTAAATCTTCATTAGCAAATAGCTCTTCAGCGCTTGCATAAGCCTTACCACCGAAATTGGCAGCGGCCAGCTCTGCTTTTTCAAAATCAACATCACATGTTGCAACGAGTTCAACATCAGGGTTTTGGCTCCATGCATGGAGGTGGTTCTGGGCAAAAAAACCACATCCGATTAGGGCATATCTATATTTCTTCTGGGTCATAGCGCGATTTCTCTACTTGGGTCTGTAATCCACTCGCTCCAAGAGCCTATATACATCTTGGTGTCATCAAATCCGGCGTGCTTCATCGCCAATACGTTTTGAGCGGCGGTGATGCCAGAGCCACAGTAAAAGATCGTATTTGCGGGCGTTACCTCGCCAATAAGGTTTGCGTAATGCGTTTTCAATTCTTGCGCTGAACGGAAATGACCATCTTCAGTAAGAGTATGGGCGCGATCGGCTAGTCCAGCTCCTGCAATATGTCCGCGGACTGGGTCGTAATACTTTCCACCGCCGTGATATCCCTCGGCTCCACGCGAATCAAAGAGACAGTAGCCAGGATCGTTGCGAGCAGCATCTACCTCTGTCACTGATGCAAATAGTTCTTCGCGGACCTTCGGAACAAAACTAGATGTTGTTAACTGGCGAACACTCTTATCAAGAGGACGACCCTCGTTCTGCCAAATCTTTATTCCACCATCTAAAACTGCAACTTTTTCGTGGCCCAGCCAACGAAACATCAACCAGAGCCGTGATGCAGCCATCAACCCGGACTCTGCGTCGTAACAAACTACTTGAGTCTCTGGAGTTATCCCCCAATTAGAAAGGGTCTTTGTAAATGCTTCTACAGTAGGAAAAGGGCGTCGCCCCGTTTTTCCAGGAATTATCTCGCCAGATAAATCTTTTGAAACATCAGCATAGATTGCGCCAGGGATGTGAGTTTCCTGGTAAACCTTTTCTCCCCATGATTCATCATCTAAAGTGAATCGAACATCAATAATTAAAAATTTAGGATTTTCTAAATTTTCTGCGAGTTCCTCTGTAGAAATAAGTGTTGTATAGGTCATCACATCTCACTCTTCACAAGGTGGTGGGGTGTCGTTAGAGTACTACAGTGACCATGACACCGCGTAGTTCGTTAGTAACTCAAGGCAGAGATCGAAGTCCTAATCGCGCGATGCTCCGCGCTCTTGGTATGCAAGGCGATGACTTCAAGAAGCCACAAATTGGTATCGCATCTTCTTACAACACAATTACACCTTGCAATATGTCTCTACGCACCGTTGCTGAAGACGTTGCTGCGGGCGTAAGTGCTAATGGTGGCTTTCCAATGGAGTTTGGCACAATAACCGTGTCAGACGTTATTTCTATGGGACATGAAGGAATGCATTTCTCACTCGTTAGTCGCGAAGTAATTGCAGATTCTGTGGAAACGGTCATGCAAGCAGAACGCTTAGATGCGATGGTGACTCTGGCTGGGTGTGATAAAAGTATCCCGGCGATGCTCATGGCAGCTGCACGCATCGATGTTCCAAGCATCTTGATGTATGCCGGTTCTTTACTTCCTGGAAAAACTACTTTGCAAGACGGTACTGAGATAAAGGTAAATATCGTCACTTCATTTGAGGCAGTCGGCGCCAATGCACGTGGCCTAATGTCTGATGAAGATCTTGATCGCATTGAAAAGGCTGCCTGCCCAAGTGCAGGAACATGCGGTGGTATGTACACAGCGAACACCATGGCTAGCGCGTCAGAAGCTATGGGTATGTCTCTTCCTGGCTCATCATCTCCTTCTGCTGTAGATAATCGCCGCGAACCTCTTGCAAAGCTAGCGGGTGAATCTGTAATCAACTTACTAAATATGGGAGTCTCGACAAGTGACATAATCACCAAGAAATCACTGGAAAATGCCATCACAGTTGTAATGGCACTTGGTGGATCTACTAACGCAGTACTTCATATGCCGGCTATCGCTCACGAGTTGGGTATCGATTTATCACTAGAGGATTTCAAGCGGATAGGCGCACGTGTTCCACTGCTTGCAGATCTAAAACCATTTGGTGAATATGTGATGTTTGATCTCGATAAAGTTGGAGGCGTTCCTGCAGTTATGAAGATTCTGCTTGATGAAGGTTTGCTCCACGGTGATTGCATGACCGTAACTGGAAAGACTATTGCTGAAAATCTAAAGGGTGCAAATCCTCCTGCTGCGGATGGAAAGATTATTTATCCAGCCGCTAAACCTTTTGGTAAAAATGGTGGGATAACTATTCTTAAAGGATCTCTCGCTCCCGAAGGTGCCGTTGTAAAGAACGCCGGTGTTGATGAAGAGAAATTCCAAGGCGCTGCTCGAGTTTTCGATCGCGAAGAATCAGCGATGCAGGCGCTCTCTGATGGCACGATTAAAAAGGGCGATGTGGTTGTTATTCGCTACGAAGGTCCAAAAGGTGGGCCAGGTATGCGCGAAATGTTAATGATCACGAGTGCGATAAAAGGCGCGGGCCTCGGAAGAGATGTATTGCTTGTTACCGATGGCAGATTCTCTGGCGGCACAACTGGACTTTGCGTAGGCCATATTTCACCGGAAGCGGTAGATGGCGGACCAATTGGTTTAATCAAAGATGGCGATCAAATATCTATCGATATCCCAAATGGAACTTTGGAGCTACTCGTTGCACCCAAAGAGTTACAAGAACGTGCAAAGAACTTTGAACCACTTCCACCTAGATATACAAAGGGCGTGCTTTCTAAGTATGTGAAGTTGGTTGGTTCTGCAACCTACGGCGCAGTTTGTTCTTAAAGACCAGTAATTCGAACTGCCGCTAAGGCGACACCGGCCACAATAACCCAGGCAAGCAACCCCATGACCATCGGGCGCGGACCAATTGCTCGAATCGATTTCCAGCGCACGCTTGAACCAAGCGCTACCAAACCGGCGCCAAGAAGTAACTTACTTATCAGAACGACTGCGTCATGAATTTCTGAAGGAATATCCAGTGTGTTTTGGATAATTGCAACTGCAATAAAGCCAATTACAAAGAATGGAATCAGTGGCACTTTAGTTGTATTGGTACTAACCGCTATTCCATCTTTTTCATTCTGCATCGCAACTGAAGTTAGGTAGCGGCGGTGGCGAATCGAAAGGATTAGAACTATTGGTGCCAACATACAGACTCGCGCCAATTTGATCACGACTGCAGATTGCACCGCTTCATCGCTCCATACGGATGCGGTCGCAATTACCTGTCCAACA
>JBEEIL010000025.1:0-8576 GCA_041169865.1 Actinomycetota bacterium
GCTCAGCTCACGGTGGTTGATTGTCTTTGTGTTGCTTTGGCACAAAGAAACTGGAGCGGAACAAAAGCTGCTCTGGATGAATCTAGAGGTGCGATTGGTGCACGTTCTGGAATAAAAGCAAACGATGTCCAGAAGGCATCATCAGTACAAACCAAAGTCCGCTCTAGAGGAGGAAATTAATTGAAGATCGCATCACGCACTCTTCGCGGTCTGCTTGCTTCAGCAGTTGCTGTATCAGCAATCGTTGTACCAGCAATTAGCACGCAGTCAGCAAATGCAGCCACAGAAATCACTTTCTGGAGCTGGCGTACAGAAGATAAGGCTTTCTACGAGGCACAGATGGCTAAGTTTGAAGCTAAGACAGGTATCAAGGTGAAGTTCACTCCGTACCTCAACACTGAATACAACGCGATTCTCGCGACAGCTCTTACAGCAGGTAAGGGTCCAGATGTAATGCAGATCCGCCCATACGGTGGAATGGCAAACCTTTCAGATGCTGGCAACTTCCTTGCACTTACAACTAAGGATGTTCCTGCACTTGCAAAGCTCTCACCAGGAATTCTTGCTGGTGCACAGGGATACAAGTCAAAGTCACAGTTCGGATATCCATATGCAGTCTCTGCAATGGGCGTCTTCTACAACCCAGAACTTCTTGAGAAGGCTGGCGTTGGCGCACTCCCATCAACATGGCCACAGTTGCTAGCAGCCTTCAAGAAGGTTTCAGCTGCAGGAATCATGCCTTTGGGTAACGCTGGCGGTAACGGTCCTGCTCTCGAGCAGCTCCACGCAACAGTTGGTCCAACATTCTATGGTGGAACACAGTTCTTCAACGATGTCGTTGCCGGTAAGAAGAACTTTAACGATCGTGCATACGTAGCATCACTTCAAGCTGTCAAGGATCTCGCTGCTTACATGCCTAAGGGCTTTGAAGGTATCGACTACAACACAGCACGTGGACTCTTCGCTAACGAAAAGGCTGCGTTCTACATCGGTGGTAACTACGAACTCGGATACTTCCGCTCACTCAACGCATCACTTCCAGTCGAATGGATGCCAGCACCATCAAAGGCAACTGGTTCAGCTAAGTATGTTGGAACATGGGCAGACGGTGCATTCGGTATCAACGCTAAGACTGAACAGAAGGCAGCTGCCCTCAAGTTGGTTAACTTCCTTGCATCTAAGGAGTTCGGTCAGGCTATGGCAGATGAGATTGCATTCATCCCAACAGCTCCACTTGTAAAGATCACAGACCCTGTCGTTTCAAAGATCAACAAGTACCGCACAGCGTTCGGAACACCATTCATGAACGTCGTTGGATTCCGTTATGAGAACCCAACAAGCTCAAGCATCTTGCAGCCAGGCTTCCAGAAGCTGATCACAGGGGCAACAACCCCTGCGGCGCTTGCAAAGGATGTCCAGACAGCAATTGCTACATGGCACCCTGGTCACAAGGGTAAGTAATAAAAAGTAAGTGCAGCTGGGCGCACTCAAAAGGTGCGCCCAGCTTCACTCTTGTTCATCACATTCACATTATGAAGAGAAGGTAGAAAATGGCAGCCGGTGGATTGAAGAAACAGCAGAGAAAGTACATCTTTCTTCTGCTTACCCCCGCGCTCTTGGCGATTCTTACCTTCACCACAATCCCAGCGCTTACAACTTTGAGTTATGCCTTCTTTCGATGGGAAGGTTTTGTTCGTTTAGATTTCGCCGGGTTCGAAAACTTCCAGCGTTTGATGGAGTATCCATTTAAGGATCAACTGCTCAATGCATTGCGCCACAACGTCCTCGTATTTATTGCAATCTATATCTTGCAGACCACGCTCGGACTTCTGGTCGCATATTCACTCTTTACTATGGTGCGAGGTCAACGTTTTTTCCGCACAGTCACCTTCTTGCCAGTTATCTTCTCATTGGTAGTTGTGGGATATATGTGGCAGGTTCTCCTTGATCCTTATTACGGACCAATCAATAAAATAATTACCGATATAGGTTTTGAAAACTTGGCGATGCCATGGCTCGGTGACACTACAACCGCTCTACCGACTCTCGTCTTCATCAACTTATGGCGCTGGGTAGGATTCCCAGCGATCATCTTCCTTTCCGGTCTCAATGCAATCAGCTCCGAATACATTGAAGCGGCCCGTCTCGATGGCGCATCAGAAGGTCAGATTTTCCGAAAGATTATGTTCCCTCTCCTTGCGCCATCAATGACGATTATTACAATCTTGACATTTATCGGAGCATTCGAGTGGTTTGATCTTCCATTTGTTCTTGGTGGTTCAAATGGAAATCCAGCAGGGGCGACAGATACTTTGGCACTGATGTTCTACCGATTATCTTTTGGAACAGTAGATTCCGGCGCAAATAACGTGGGAGTTGGGTCTGCTCTTGGCGTTCTCATCTTTGCAATTGTTGGTTTAGGAGCCTACTTTGGCTCAAATATTATGCGTAAGCGCGAGGTAGAACAGTGATAGCGGCATTGTCTTCAAAGCTCTTCTTTAGAGCGGTCCTTATATTCAATGCCTTTATGGTTCTGGCACCAGTCTTCTTCCTCTTTAACTCTGCTCTTCGCGAGGACAGCAGCTTTGCAAGTAACCCATTTATGTTGGCACGCGATCCACAATGGGAGAACTTCAAAGATGTCTGGTCAGATGGCGCATTCGCTATCTATCTCAAGAACTCGATTGTTGTCACAGGTGGAGCTCTTCTCCTCACTGTAATTCTTGCGCTCGGAGCAGGTTTTGTACTCGGTCGCTATAGCTTTAAAGGCAACGGGCTTATCTATGGATTCGTTCTCACTGGAATGCTAGTTCCAGCAAAGTTGGCAATTCTTCCGCTCTTCATCCAGTTGAAGTGGATGCATTTGCTCGATTCTCATATTGGATTGATTCTTGTTTACACATCAGGTGCTCTTCCAGCGGCGATCTTCATTATGTCGGGTTTCTTTAAAGCGCTACCAAGCGACCTTGATAATGCAGCTCGGATTGATGGTGCTTCTGAATTCCAGTTGCTGCGCATCGTCTTAACACCGCTAGTTCGACCAGGTCTTGCAATTGTTGCGATTTACTCAGCGATTCCGATTTGGAATGACTTCTTCCTGCCTTTGGTCTTCTTGCAGAGCCCAGAGAATAAGACGATTATGCAGGGCCTGACAGTCTTCTTTGGCCAATACGCATCTCAATGGGGCGTTCTCTTCGCCGGCCTCACGATGGCTGCACTGCCTTTGATCGTCCTTTACCTCGTTCTTTCAGAGCAATTCATTAAGGGCTTAACCGCTGGAGCTGTGAAAGGCTAGGGCGTGGCATTTCTCGGGATTGATGCAGGCGCATCTGCAACTAAGTGGACAGTCTTTGATGGCGAGAAAGTTGTTGCCTCGGGTCACGAGTTGGCGATGGACGCTCACCTCTACCGAGAGGAATCCGTCGTTCGCCTTCGCCAAGTAATTCATGGAATCTCAGATGCCACAGCTAAATTCAATATCGAGAAAATTTTTATGGGCATCACCGGATACTCAGAAGAGAGTGATTTCAGTAAGTATTTTGGCGAGGAATTTGCAGCACCTGTCACTGTTACTTCAGATATCGAACTCGCCTATCGAGCGAATTTTGGTAACACAGAGGGGGTATTGATCTATGCCGGAACTGGCTCCGTTGCATTTACTTTAGGAAGAGATGGAAAACCGCTTCGTATTGGTGGTTGGGGTTATCTCTTAGGAGATGAGGGTGCAGGATATTGGATAGGCCGTGAGGGAATTCGTGCTGCGATGCTCTTTATTGATGGCCAGGTTCAACCAGAAGCAAAAAGCCTTGAGGCAATGATTCTTGAAGCAATCAAGGCTAAAGACTGGAGCGGAGTAAAGAGCTTCGTTTACGGAAATGACCGTGGGGAGATCGCTGCCCTCAGTAAAGTTGTGGCAGAGAGCGCTGGATTAGGTGATCCCACAGCATTGGCAATCATCAAAGAAAGTGCGAGACATTTATCGGAGCTCGTCTACCGCACTGAAGAGACAACTGGCCGAGAGAATTTAACAGTTAAATTTGCTGGGGGAGTCTCTGGAATAAAGCTTGTTGCAGACGAATTACGTCGAATTTTAGGAGAGCGCTGTACAACCGCCTCTGCTGATATTGCCTTCGAAGCAGCAAAAATTGCAGCGTCACAGAGATGAGCTCAGTAAATACGGCGGCAATTAATCGCCATGCCTACGCTAACGATGCATCGCATTATCTTTTAATTCCAGAGGCGGTAGCAAAACCAGGTTCAACGAGCGAAATCAAAGCACTCTTGGTGTCACACTTTAAAGAGAGAAAACCGTTGACCTTTAGATCAGGTGGAACGAGCCTTAGCGGTCAGAGCCTCTCTGACTCGGTATTGATGGATTCAAGAAGCAACTTTAAAGGAATTGAGATCAAAGATGGTGGGCGTAGCATTACCGTCGAACCTGGAATTACTGTGCGAGAGATTAATAATCGTCTCAAACCATATGGCTATAAGTTTGGCCCGGACCCAGCGAGTGAGATTGCTGCAACTGTCGGCGGCGTGATTGCAAATAACTCAAGTGGAATGGTCTGTGGAACCGCCGAAAATGCCTATAAAACAATAGTTTCAGCGCACATCATATTTAGTGACGGAAGCGAAATTAATACAGCTGACCCAGATTGCGAAGTCCGCCTGCGTGAGATTCAGCCAGAGCTATATCAGGTACTTGTGGCAGAGAAGATGAAAATCGACGCGTCGGCGACCATGAAGGATGAGATTGCCCGCCAATATCGGGGCAAGAACACTATGGGCTACTCGCTCAATGCATTTCTCGATTACTCATCCCCGGTTGAAATTCTCCTCCACCTAATGGTCGGCAGTGAAGGAACTCTTGCCTATATTTCTCAGGCAACATTTAGAACAATTCCCCTAAAGCCATTTGCCGCAACCAACCTACTTGTTTTTAACTCTCTTAAAGCGGCTAATGAATCACTGGCCGCCCTGGTGGCCACAGGAGCAGCTGCTATTGAACTCCTTGATCGGACCTCGCTTCAGGTTGCTCAGCGCGAAGAACGAGCGATGAGTGAGTTAAAGGCGCTCAAGGTTGAAGAGCATGCGGCCTTCATCGTTGAATATCAAGAGTTGACTGCGGATGCACTTGGCCTGCGTACAGATAAAGCAGCTTCGCTTCTGAAAGTGCTACCTCTCGCTGCACCAGCAATTACAACCGAGACGCTCTCTCGCCGAAATGATTTGTGGCATATCCGCAAAGGACTTTATGCAACTGTTGCGGGAGCCCGACAGGCTGGAACAACGGCCCTCTTGGAGGATATTGCAGTGCCAGTTACCTCTTTAGCGACAACATGTGAAAACTTAATTTCACTCTTCGAAAAGTATCAATATCGCGATAGCGTCATATTCGGCCATGCCAAAGATGGAAATATCCACTTCATGCTCAACGAGGATTTCCGAGAGATCAAATCCCAGAATCGTTATCGTGATTTCACAGAGGAGATGGTGGATTTAGTTCTGGCTCACGATGGAACGCTGAAAGCCGAGCACGGCACTGGTCGCGTGATGGCGCCCTTTGTCCGTAAGCAATTTGGAGATGACCTCTACGAGGTAATGCTCAATCTCAAGCGCGCCTTTGACCCACATTCAATCCTTAATCCTGATGTCATCATCACTGAAAACCCCACAATTCACCTTACAAATTACAAGATTTCGCCCTCCGTTGAGGCGGAGGTAGATCGCTGCGTTGAGTGTGGCTTCTGCGAGCAAGGCTGCCCAAGTAAAGGTTTAACTCTTACTCCGCGACAGCGAATCACCGCTCGGAGAGGGGCAGAGTCAGCTCGTCAATCAGGGCAGAAGAAGTTAGCTCACGAGTTGGAATCCGCATTTGAATACGAGGGTATCGATACCTGCGCAGTGGATGGAATGTGTGCCATCGCCTGCCCGGTCGGCATCAATACTGGCGATCTCGTCAAGCGACTTCGAAGCGAGAATTCATCACGATTGCAGCAGAAGGCATGGCACGTTGCGGCACATCATTGGGGGAGCTTCCTATCTGTGGCACGAATGGGAGTCGCGCTCGGTTCGACTCTTCCGAGATTTAGGGGTGTAAAGCTTTCAGCGGGTAAACGCAGGTTCTCAATAGAGAGCAACTCACCCGACTTAATCTATCTTCCATCATGCACCAATGAAATCTTCGGTCCTAGCAACCAATCAATTTTCTTAGATATATGTAAGAAGGCCGGGCTCACCGCCTTTATACCGAAAGGAATCGCAAGCACTTGCTGCGGTACTCCTTGGAAGTCAAAGGGAATGTCATCCGGTGGGGTAGCTATCGACCAGAAGAACCTTGAGCTTCTCACAAAACTGAAGCAACTCAATCTTCCCATTGTCACCGATAGCCCCTCATGTGCCGATGGCTTCATTAGAAGTTTTCAAGGCAATCGCGTCCTTGACTCAACAGAGTTCATTGCCTCCCATGTGATTAACCGCCTCGAAATCAAGAAGGTCAGTACCGTCGTTGTGCACCCCACCTGCTCATCCGCAAAGCTTGATGAGAACTCAGCGCTCTTCACCCTTGCTGGCGCGATTGCAAATGAAGTTGTGGTTCCACCTAATTGGGGTTGCTGTGGTTTTGCGGGCGATCGCGGCCTTCTGATCCCTGAACTTACAGAATCGGCTACCCGCGAAGAGGCTACCTATGTGAAGTCTGTCGATGCCGATCTCTATATCTCCAATAACCGCACCTGCGAGATGGCCATGACCACTGCGGTCGGCAGCGAATATGTCAGTGTAATTAAGGCACTTCACGAGCTTTTGACCCGGTGAAGAGAGCTCTTGCACTGAGGTAAACTTCCACCTGCAACTCGGAGACGTCGCATAGCCCGGTCGAGTGCGCCTCACTGCTAACGAGGTAAGGGGTTAAACCCTTCAGGAGTTCAAATCTCCTCGTCTCCGCCAGATTTATGGCAATCTAACGAACACTTTAGAAGCGTTCCGGTAGTCTTCAGCTCGCAATTCAACATAAATATTGGGCGTGAGATGTTCCGAGTTGTCAAAGCGGTACGCCCTATGGTGCGAGTCCTCCCCTTTCTATTGCTACTCGCTATCTTCCAGGGAGTAACCAGCCACAGAATTGATGGGTTCAAGAGCTATTAATTCCAATCTCAGAAAATGTGAAGATTTCTTGAACTTCCTTTCCTTCACCTTCCATCCATGCCTCTCTATAGTCTGAAGTCAATTAGAAGAATGGAGAATTGCGTGAAGAAGAAAGTAATTTCCCTAATTGCGACAATTGGACTACTTATGACTGTTGGCGCGGTTGGTGCAACAAGTGCGCAGGCAGAGACTAGATCAATAGGGTCGTCTACTTTTGTATCTCCGATAGTTGCGAAGCCAAATTTCGTTCCACCAACTGACGGTGGAAGCACACCGCCGACGCCCAGCAATCCGAACAATGGATTTCCAGGAAGACAGTTTTGTTATGCCGTGAGAGTCGTAACCGGATTTACCACGGTTTGGTTGATTATTGGCAATGTCACGAAACCAGTTCAAGTGGCTGTTTATGGGACAGAATGGATTTGCACAATGGTCTACGGGTAATCCTGGGAATCACTGATGGAAACTTTTTGGCGCATTCTAGGAATAATCAACATCATGTTTGCAGGACAATTCTTCTTAAACATGTTGGATGACTATCTCAAGAAGAAGAGATGGCTGAAATATAGATCCAGAGATTGATGGGTCACTTATCTCAATTGCCCCAACCGCATAAAAAGAAACTACATCGCCTTGAAGTAGCTAACGATTGACGCTCCGGATGAGACCAAGAAGAGACCGGCGACAATCACAAAGGGTGATTCTTGAATCGCGGTAATCGATGCCAATTTATAGCCGATAAAGGTGATTGCACTGCCCCAAGCAATTGAGCCGAAGGCATTGGCAGACAGATACATGATCCGCCCCATACATCCTTGGCCGGCAATAACTGGAACGAATGATCGCATTCCAGGAATGAAATTGCAGGCGAGAACTGTGAGCCAGTCACTGGCGACTAGGTAGCGCTACGCCTTCTCGATCGTATTCACAATATTTGGCGGATAGTTATTTCGAGTAAGTACAAATCCATATTTCATATCGATGGTGTTCATATTTGAGGTTAACACCATCGAAACCTCCCTTCTGTCTCAGCAAGGGGAATTTTTCTCATATTTATCTGGCAGAAACCTCCCCTGCTCGGGGCGCATTAAAAATGGCACGGGTATCCTTACCCCCATGCGCTTCATCACTCAGCCACAATTCGACCTTACCTACGACGATGTCTTTATGGCACCTTCATCTTCTGAGATCTCAAGCCGCATGGAGGTCGATCTCGATACTACTGACGGTTCTGGAACCTCAATTCCTCTAGTCGTAGCAAACATGACTGCAATCGCAGGCCGTCGTATGGCCGAGACAGTTGCCCGTCGTGGTGGTCTTGTTGTGATTCCGCAAGATATTCCACTCGATATCGTCGCAGATGTCATCGCATCAGTTAAAGCAGCACACTCATTCTTTGAAACACCAATCACCCTGACACCCACACAGAC
>JBEEIL010000026.1:0-12754 GCA_041169865.1 Actinomycetota bacterium
CTAAGTTGAAGAACGGCGCAGTTAAGTTGATCGGCTTCGACTCAGGAAAGCAGCAGATTGCAAACATCAAGTCTGGTCTTCAGACTGGTGCAATCACACAGAGCCCAATGGGTATCGGTGCAAAGACTGTCGAAGCTCTCGTTAACTACGTTCGCAACAAGACAGTTCCAAAGCCACTTATCGACACTGGTTTCTACTACTACGATAAGAAGAACATCAGCGACCCAACAGTTGCTGGAAACCTTTACGAATAAGTCGAAAACGACTGATTTGTAATTAGTTAGGGCATGATGGCCGGGAGCAATCTCGGCCATCATGCTTTACTATTCGAGTACTTTCGACGATGTAAATCAAAGTTTGTGGGGAAAAAATGGCAACAGCTCAACTCTTATCGCTAACAGGTGTGAGCAAAGAGTTTCCCGGTGTAAAAGCCCTCGATAACGTTAACTTTGACCTCAATGAAGGTGAAGTTCATGCCATTGTCGGTGAAAATGGCGCCGGCAAATCAACCCTCATGAAAATTCTTTCTGGTATCTACAAAAAAGATACTGGAGATGTTAAGTACCGCGGTCAGTCTGTAGAAATCCCTAATCCCTATGAGGCGCAACGTTTAGGCATCAGCATCATTCACCAGGAACTCAACTTGATGCCCCACCTCACCGTGGCTCAGAACATTTTTATCGGCCGTGAAGATCGCCGGCCAGGTCGTGTTTTTCTCGATAATCCAAAGCTCAACGATGAAGCTACAAAGTTGCTTCAGGAGCTCGAACTTAACCTTGACCCCAAAGCAATCGTCGGCGAGCTCACCATCGCAAAGCAACAGATGGTGGAGATTGCAAAGGCTGTTTCATATCGTGGCTCTGTCATCATCATGGATGAGCCAACCTCTTCTCTTACCCCAGCTGAAACCGAATCTCTCTTTAAGATTATTCGTACGCTGAAAGCTGCAGGCAAAGGCGTCGTTTACATCTCTCACCGCCTCGAGGAATTAGCAAAAATCACAGATCGCATCACAGTGATTCGTGATGGACAGTATGTAAAGACTCTTAAGACAACTGAAACAACTATTCCCGAAGTAATTTCACTCATGGTTGGACGCAAAGTCGACCAGGATCAACGTCCTTCAAATCGCCAAATTGGTTCAGAAGTTGTCATGAAAGTAGAAGGCATCACTGATCGCCACTTACTGCGCGATGTCTCATTCGAACTTCGCAAGGGTGAAATCCTCGGATTCGCGGGATTGATGGGGGCAGGACGCACCGAATTAGCGCGCGCAATTATTGGAGCTGATCCAAAGACAGCAGGAAAAGTTTTTCTTCACGGCAAAGAGGTCAAGATCAAGCAACCATCAGACGCGGTTGCTGCAGGTATTGGATATCTCTCTGAAGACCGTAAGCGTTTCGGTCTACTGCTTATCCAAAATCTTACTTTCAACACCATCCTCTCCTCGATTCCCCGTTTCTCCAAGTTTGGGTGGCTGCGCGTCAAGCCCGCAGCTGGAGTAACACGTGAAGTGATTTCACAGTTACGTGTTCGTACCCCTTCAGAAAATCAGTTTGTAAAGAACCTCTCTGGCGGAAACCAGCAGAAGGTGGTTATTGGAAAGTGGCTTACACGCAACTGTGACATTCTGATTTTCGATGAGCCAACCCGAGGAATTGACGTGGGCGCAAAGGATGAAATTTACAAGTTGCTCACGAAGCTTGCTGAAGAAGGCAAATCAATCATCATGATCTCATCTGAACTCCCCGAAATCTTGCGCATGTCTGATCGAATCGCAGTCATGTGTAACGGGCGGTTAACAGGAATTCTTGAGAACAAGGATGCAAATCAAGAGAAGATTATTGAATACGCAACAAAATTTAGCGACGAACTATCCACGGTTCACTAAGAAGAGGAAAGAGAAACACATGTCAGATGATCTAACTTCAACTGGTCAGAATGAGGGCGGCAGCAAGGTCTCGGCCTTCATCCGTCGCGAGATTGGTCGCGTTGCAGCGCTTGCTTCTCTCGTAGTCATCTTC
Organism: Actinomycetota bacterium; assembly: GCA_041169865.1. Classification (GTDB taxonomy): domain Bacteria; phylum Actinomycetota; class Actinomycetes; order Nanopelagicales; family Nanopelagicaceae; genus Planktophila. Next base: position 2,025 of record JBEEIL010000026.1, read on the forward strand.
ATCTTCTTCACCATCATGAACCCAGTCTTCGCCTCCTGGGCAAATGTCTCTGGTGGTATTTTGATGTCGACCACCGTTATCGGCCTTCTGGCGATTGGTGTCACCTTCGTAATTATCACTGGAGGTATTGATCTCTCTGTAGGTACATCCATGGCGCTCGTTGCAGTAATCACCGGAAAGATGGTGATGGCTTACGAACTCAACGTATGGGCAGGAATTCTCCTCGGAATGATTGTCGGAGGCTTACTCGGCGCAATCAACGGAATCCTCATTACCGTTCTACGCCTTCCACCATTTATCGCAACTCTTGCAACCATGAAAGGTGCGCAAGGTTTAGCTCTGATTATCTCTGACTTGAAGCCAATCCTCTTTGCAACGGATGTGAAGGGTTGGGATCAGATTGCTCAGGGAAATATCATCCCTAACTTCCCTAACGGAGTTCTCATTCTCTTTGTTGCAGCAATAATCGGTTCGCTCATTCTCAATAAAACTGTACTTGGACGTTATAACTTTGCGATTGGTTCGAACACTGAAGCAACCAAGCTCTCGGGTGTAAAGGTAAATCGCTGGCTTATTGCTATCTACGCGCTGTGTGGCGTCTACGTTGGCCTTGCCGCTGTAGTTCTTACTTCACGTCTTGGATCTGCCCAGCCTGACCTAGGTCTTGGCTACGAACTTGAAGCGATTGCAGCTGTGATCATCGGCGGAACTTCGCTCTTCGGTGGAAAGGGAACAATCGGCGGAACCATCATCGGTGCGCTCATCATGTCTGTGCTTATCAACGGACTTCGCATTCTCGGACTTCAGCAAGAGTGGCAGTACGTTGTAGTCGGCGCAGTTATCTTGCTGGCAGTCTTTGGAGATAACCTCCGTCGTCGTCGCGCAGGAGACACCACAGTCTGATTAATTACATTAAAAAAGCCCCCGTGCAGTTGTGCGGGGGCTTTTTCTTGCTACAAGCGTCCTGCTTGATGAACTCGTTTCAAAAACTCTTGAGTCTTCGGATTCTGAGGGTTGTGTAAGACCTGTTCAGCGCTACCTCGCTCAAGAATATTTCCAGATTCTAAGAAACAGACTTCGTCAGCGACTTGCGTTGCAAATCCCATTTCATGTGTTGCCAGAATCATGGTCATTCCATCGCTCTTGAGTTCACGAACTGCCGAAAGAACTTCGTTGACCAATACCGGATCTAAAGCTGAAGTGACCTCATCAAGAAGGAGTAAGCGTGGGCTTACAGCGAGCGAGCGAATAATTGCTACTCGCTGCTGTTGTCCTCCGCTCAAGCGATCAGGATATTGATCTGCCTTATCAGCCAAATCAAACCTCTTGAGAAGGTACATGGCATGTGTATTCGCCTCATCGCGACTTTTGCCATGAACCTTAATGGGAGACATCGTGATGTTCTCTAATACCGTCTTATGAGGAAATAAATTAAATGACTGAAAGACCATTCCGAGACGGCGACGCACCTCATCAACATTGATCAACGGGTCTGATATCTCTCGACCATCAAGAAAAATCTGACCATCGTCGATAGATTCCAAGAGATTGATACAGCGTAAGAGCGTTGATTTTCCTGAGCCTGAGGCGCCAATCAGGACTGTGGCAGTGTGTTCGGGAACGGTCAGAGACAAGTCATGTAAGACGACCTCGGTGCCAAAAGATTTACGAACGCTCACCAGCTCAAGCACGTTGCTCATCAGATGGCGCCCTCTGAGTTTTGCGCACTAGTGCGCTGTCTAATCGCACGGTCGGTATAACGTGTCATAGGAATAGTGATGAGTAAAAATAGAATTGCTGCAACCACATAGGGCGTGTAGTTAAAGGTACGACTGGCGTTAATTTGGGCAGCACGCACAGCATCCGTAACTCCGAGAATTGATACCAAGCCCGTGTCTTTGAGAAGAGATACAAAATCATTGAGCAGTGGAGGTACAACGCGACGGACAGCCTGTGGCAAAACCACAAAGCGCATTGTCTGCCCCGACGTTAGACCAAGTGATCGTGCTGCCGCTCGTTGGCTAGGATGTATCGACAAGATTCCACTACGTATTACCTCTGCAACATAAGCGGAATACGTAAGAACAACAGCTACTGTTCCTAAGAAGATGACGTTGCTAGATACTCCGCTCAGACCGAGCGCCGGTACTCCAAATCCGACCAGCAAGATAATCAAAATTAGCGGTGCGCCTCGAAAAATATCTACATACGCTGTTGCTAAAAATCTAAATGGGGTTAGCGCTGGTGATTTAGTAGTTCGCAGAAGCGCTAGGCCTAGCGCAATCACTCCAATTGCGGCTCCCCCGATAAAGGTCAACTGCAAATTAATCCAAAGACCTTTGACTACAGTTGGAAATACTTCGCGCCCATAATCGATATCGAAGAATGTTGTCTTGACGGTCTCCCACCCGGGGGAAGTAACAAGAATTACTGCCAGAGAGCCAAGTACAAAAATAGAAGAAGCCGCAGCAATACTTGCTTGCTTGCGGCTGATTCTTCTACGAGATTTACGTCGCTCTAACTCACGAGAGCTTGGCGACCAAGCAGAGTTTTCTTTCCCTGACATGGTCGCCAAACTACCGTGTTTACTTCTTACTTACCTGTTACGGCTTCAATACAGGTGCGCCAGCATCAGTTGCTAGCCACTTATCTGTGATTGATGCCAATGTGCCATCAGCAGTGATGGCATCAACAGCGCCTGACACGCACGCTGTGAGCTTGCTGCCCTTGGTTAGAAGGAGTCCAAATTGATCACCTTCACCAGTTGATGGAAGTTGTCCAACAATGAGTCCATTTGGTACTTCAACGCCTGAAAGGTAGAACGCTGTAGGAAGATCTACAACAAGTCCATCAATCTGCTTATTCTTGAGCGCTGATACGCCTGCAGCGTTGTCGTTAAATACCTGTGGCTTGCTTCCAATCTGCTTTTCAATAGCATCAAGTGAAGTTGTACCAACTGCTGCACCAAGCTTTGCGCTCTTTAGATCAGCAAGTGAAGACTTTCCTTCGATAGCACTTCCCTTGAATGAAACAATTGCTTGTGGAGCTGTGTAGTAAGGAGATGAGAAATCAACAGCCTTCTTGCGATCCTCTGTAATTGAGAACTGCTGCAAATTGAAGTCAAAATTCTTCTTTCCAGGAGTTACAGCTGAATCAAAAGTTGTTCGAACCCAAACAACATCTTCTGCTGAGAATCCGAGTTGGGAAGCAACTGCGTAAGCGACCGCACCTTCAAAGCCTTGAGCTGACTCAGGCTTATCGTCGATAACCCATGGGTAGTAAGCAGGTTCACCTGTTGCAATGGTGAGTTTGCCATCTGTGATGGTGGCTAAATCAGCCTTCTCGCAAGAAGCTGAGGCTGTAGATGATGACTCAGATGAGTCACGATTTGTGAGAGTTAGCGCAGCAACAACTGCTGCAACAACAATCAGGGCGATAATTCCAATGCGTTTATTCACAGATACTCCTTAAGAATTGGGCGAGGGATACTGGCGAAGCGTATTAACCGACCTGCTTTATGTCGACTCGCAAATCAACTGCAACTAGAGGCTAAAAAGCAAAACGCCCCTCGATACGAAGGGCGTAATGGTGGCGGGTGAAGGATTTGAACCTTCGAAGGCAGAGCCGGGGGATTTACAGTCCCCTCCCATTGGCCGCTCGGGCAACCCGCCAGGGTCTTACGGCCTGCGTAGATTACCTTATTGGTCGACTACTCCTGAAATCCGCCCTATTCGGGAAGGATTACCGGTACTTGAGTTATTAAGCCGCCATCAATGACATATGAAGCGCCAGTGATAATCGAAGATTTATCTGAGCACAAGAAACCAACGAGATTGCCGATGTCATGAATGCTAGCCATGCGGCCAATTGGATGCGAAAGACCCCATTCGTGAAGCAAATCTTCTTCTGTTCTTTCTCCTTTAAATGATTGTGCAGTAGCTCGTAACATCGGCGTATCAACGCAACCTGGAAGAACTGCATTGCAACGAATCTGCTCGCTTGCGTAATCAACGGCAATAGCTCTCGTTAAGGCGTTTACAGCGCCCTTTGAGGCTGCGTATGCAACAACTCCTTTTTGATTAGATAGTGATTGCACTGATGAAATATTAACTATCGATCCCCCTTTAGCTTTACGCATAAAAGGCACTGCATACTTGGTCGTCAGATACATAGCTTTTACATTTACCCCAAAAGTTTTTTCCCAGATTTCATCCGTAGTTTCTTCTGCATTGCCATATGTCTGCACGCCAGCGCTATTGACTAAGTAATCGATATGGCCATATTTATCGCCAATTTCTGTGATTGCACTCTTGACTTGAGGCTCTGATGAAATATCTACCTTCATGGCAGAGAATTTATCGCCATAACTAGCAAACTCTGTTTTTGCGCTAGCTAATGCTTTGTCATCAACATCGAAAATTACAACGGTCGCTCCATCTTCGAGTAGTCGGTGTGCACTTCCGAATCCGATTCCCTTTGCTCCGCCTGTAACAATTGCCACCTTATTCATAGCTTTTTCTCCTTATCTGCGCACCATTTTTCATAACTTCCTCAATAGATCGCGTTCCAGACAGCGCCATGCCGTTGATAAATTCGCGACGCATAAGTTCGACCACTTGTTCAACACCAGCCTCACCATTTGCCATGGCTCCGTAGAGGTAGGCGCGCCCGATAAAGACTGCCTTCGCGCCCAGCGCTATAGCGCCCAAGGCATCGAGGCCAGACATGATTCCACCATCAATATAAATCTCTACTTTTTTTCCTACTTCATCAACAACTTCAGGAAGAATCTCAATTGGAACTGGGCCACGATCAAATTGTCGACCTCCATGATTGGAGAGAATGATCGCCTGTACACCCAATTTAGCTACAGCTTTTGCATCAGCGACGCTTTGAATCCCCTTAATAACAATCGGACCATCCCAAACGGTGCGTAGCCATTTGATATCTTCTAAATCTGTTGAAGGGTCAAATATGAGTGCAGCCAACTCAGAGAGCGGTTTATCCCAGCCGCGAAAAGCTGCAAATTCCAATTTGCCGGTTGTAAAGAGGTTAATCCACCAGATCGGTTTTCGGGCGATGGATAAGACAGTGCTCAGCCTAATCTTGGGTGGAACAGTCAGACCGTTACGGTTATCGCGGTAACGCAATCCGGCCACTGGTGTATCGACCGTCAAAACAAGTGCTTCAAAACCTGACTCTTTTGCCTGCTTAATGACCGCCAGAGTATCGGCTCGATTTTTCATTACATAAAGCTGAAACCATCTTCTGACATTAGGTACAGCAGCAGCAAGCTCAGCCGGTGATGTTGTCCCCATGGTTGAGAGCGCATATATAAGATTTTTATCTGCAGCTACATTTGCGACTGCTGGTTCACCGACATGATGCATCAAGCGCGTATAGCCCGTTGGCGCAAAACAGATAGGTAGATCAATCTTCTTTCCTAATATCGTGGTTGAAGTGTCAATTTCTGAAACATCGCGAAGTACTCGTGAATTAATCTCGATTCTAGAAAGGGCATCCCTGGTGCGCGCATACGCAATTTCATCAACTGCGCCACCTTCAACATAATCAAAGACAACTTTTGGAGTTCTCTTCCTGGCAATAACCGCTAAATCTCCAACTGTCTGCGCACGGCGCAAAGCGCCTTTATATGGCCGAAATGAGGGTAGCGACCAGTCAATGAGCGACCAAAAATACGGAAGGCTCGGCAGTTTTCTTGAGCTCCGAATCATGAGCACAAATTACCCTAGAATGGCGCACATTAGAATATGTGAGTAATCATTTAAAGGGGTTTAAAGAGTGGCTGACAGTAGTTTCGATGTAGTTTCAAAGATTGACCGAATGGAACTTGATAACGCAATTAATCAAGCGATTCGCGAAATTGATACCCGCTTTGACTTTAAAAATACCGGTGCAAAGATTGAACTCTCTGGCGACAAGATCGCCATTGAAGCCGACACTGAAGAACGCGCCAAAGCCACCCTAGATGTGGTCAAAGATAAGATGATTAAGCGCGGGGTTTCACTCAAGCACCTTGAAGCTGGCGAACCAACTCTCTCAGGCAAGATTTATAAAATTGCGTGCACGCTTAAGGAAGGCATCTCAACTGAAAACGCGAAGAAGATCGCCAAGTTCTTACGCGATGAAGGTCCTAAATCCATCAAGACTCAGATTCAAGGCGATGAACTCCGCGTCTCTTCTAAGAGCCGTGATGACTTGCAGACTGCCATTGAGCAAATCAAGAATGGCAAATTTGATTTTGCTGTCCAGTTTGTCAATTATCGATAAGTGTCAAAATTTAAGAGTGAGTATTCACTCGGACTTTTCTTTGGCGTTGCCGCCTATGTTTTCTGGGGTTTATTTCCGCTCTATTGGCCCCTGCTCAAACCAGCCAATCCACTTGAAATAGTCTCTCATCGCGCAGTCTGGACGCTTGTCTTCTGCATCATTGTTTTAACAGTTTTGCGACAACTCAAATCTACCTTTGCAGTAATGAAAAACCCCAAGAAGATTGCTGGCTTATTTGTAACGACAATCTTGATTTCTATTAATTGGCTTACCTACATATGGGCGACAAATAATGGACATGTGGTTGAGGCAGCTCTTGGTTATTACATCAACCCTCTCATCATCATCGCCTTCGGGGTCTTGCTGCTGCGCGAAAGAATGCGTCCGCTGCAATGGGTTGCTGTTGGTATTGCCGCTATTGGAGTCACAATTTTGACCCTGGATTATGGTCGTCTGCCATGGGTTGCAATCTCGCTCGCTCTCTCTTGGGGAACTTACGGACTTATCAAGAAGAAGTTGGATCTGGGTGCGCTGGAAGGCCTCACTATCGAAACTCTTATCTCACTTCTTCCATATGGCTTTTACCTTTTCTATATTGGAAACCAAGGTACGGGACAGTTTGGGCACGGAATTGTGCTGACAATATTGTTAATCAGCGCTGGCGCTATGACTGCTATCCCGCTGCTACTTTTTAATGGTTCAACTACTCGCCTTCCTTACAGCACAATCGGCTTGCTGCAATACATCACTCCAACAATTCAATTCTCTATTGGCGTGTGGATCAACCATGAAGAGATGCCAACAGCTCGTTGGATTGGATTTATCGTTATCTGGATGGCTCTCGTTGCGCTAGGAACAGATTTGGTTCGCTCAGGTAGAGCGATCGACAATCGCATCGCACAATGAAAAGAGAGCGCCAGTAACATCATTTACTGGAAGCGGACCCAAAGCTGTACGGGCATCTCGCGCTACCTGTTGAAGCTGTTCTTTTGATTCTTCCAGCGCCGGATGCGCACGCAACTGCGCTAATACATCTGCCACAGTGGCTTCATCTTTAATAGGAGCGCTGACTAGTTTTTGCAGCTTGCGATCTTCTCGACGTGTGGATTTGAGCAAGTTAAGGGTCACCAGCGTTGGCACTCCCTCACGTAAATCTGTTCCTGGAGTTTTACCTGATTGATGAGAGTCACTTGCGATATCAATTATGTCATCTGCTAATTGGAAGGCAACGCCAATCTTTTCGCCAAAGACAGTCAAGGTCTCTTTGATTTCATCTGGCGCTCCTGAAACCATGGCGCCAAATCGTGCACTGGCAGAGATCAACGAACCTGTCTTATCTGCAACCACCTGAAGATAATGTGCGAGAGCATCTTCGCCGTTTTGTGGTCCTTGCGTCTCCATAATTTGGCCAATGACAAGACGTTCAAAAGTTGATGCCTGTAGGCGAACTGCTTCGGGACCGATATCGGCAAGTAGCGCAGATACCTTTGCAAAGAGATAGTCACCAGTCAAAATAGCAACGGTATTGCCCCAACGACTATTGGCGCTCTCTACATTGCGACGTAAACGCGCTTCATCCATAACATCGTCGTGATACAGCGTAGCCACATGTGTCAGTTCACAGACAACAGCAGATTCAATGATTCCAAAACGGTTCTTATCTCCGTAATGAGATGCAAGAAGGGTGAGAAGTGGTCGCAATCTCTTTCCCCCAGCTGCGACCAAGTGGCGAGAAGTTTCTTCAACTAGTGGGTAATCACCTTGAATATGGCTGAGCAGAAGGTCTTCCACCTTCTGCATACTTGTCGCTAATTCGGCCTCTAGTTCAGGGGCGATACCAGGGATACCGATTGCTGCCATTAGCGAATAAAGAAGGCGGTAGATTCAATGAAGTTCAGCAACGGTGCTGGGAATATTCCAAGAAGAACAGTCAGCGCAGCGCTTACCGCGATGGTAATTGTGGTCAGCGCAGATGGAATAACAACGCTAGTTCCATCCTCTACGGGATCCTTGAAGAACATCAAAACAATGACACGGATGTAGAAGAAAGCTGCGATAGCAGATGAGAGAACACCGGTAATCAAGATTGCAGTGCTGCCAGATTCGTATGCTGCAGAGAAGATGGAGAACTTTCCGATAAAGCCAGAAGTCAGTGGAATGCCGGCAAAGGTCAGAAGGAAGAGCGAGAATACGAGCGCAATCAGTGGGGAACGTTTTCCAAGCCCACTCCAACGATTGAGGTCGGTAACTTCGCCTGCAGAATCGCGAATTAAGGTAATCACACCGAAGGCGCCCAAGGTTGCAACTCCATAGACAAATAAGTAGAAGATCGATGAATCAAGTCCCGATTTGCTCAAGGCTATGACACCTGAGAGCAAAAATCCGGCATGTGCAATTGAAGAGTAAGCCAACATACGCTTTACATCGCGCTGCGCTATCGCGACTACAGAACCGAAGACCATCGTAATAATTGCAATCACTACAAGCGCTGGCTTCCACTGCCATTCGGCATTTGCAAAGCTAACGTAGAAGATGCGAAGAATGGCGCCGAATGCTGCCACTTTGGTCGCTGCTGCCATGAAACCAGTAACTGCAGTTGGAGCACCCTGATACACATCGGGGGTCCACGCATGGAAAGGAACTGCTCCGACTTTAAAGAGCAATCCAATCGAGAGGAAGGCGATTCCCATCAACAAGAAGACATCGTTTCCAGATCCGCCCACCACGCTCGCTTGTATTCCAGAAAGGGTGATCGTGCCTGAATAACCGTAAAGATATGCAACTCCGAAGAGGAAGAAGGCAGAAGAGAAGGCGCCAAGCAAGAAGTACTTCAGCGCTGATTCTTGCGACATTAAACGACGACGACGCGAAAGGCCCGCCATGAGATAGAGCGGAAGCGAGAGTATTTCAAGGGCAACAAAGAGTGTGATCAGATCTGATGCAATCGAAAAGATCATCATGCCGGCAACAGCAAAGAGCGTTAGCGGATAAACCTCTGTTACCCGAAGATCTCCCCGCAAAGCTTGTCGCTCTTCATCAGATCCTGGGACAGCTGCGGCTAACGCGGTGAAGTTCTCTTGATCTGCAATAAGGAAGATAGCAAGGAAGGCAATAATCAAAATCGCTGCTTGGAAGAGAACGCCTGCGCCATCAAATGCAATCGATCCCATAGCAGCGTCAACTGATGACTGGTTACGAACCGTCATGAGTGCAGCAAAGGCAGCTACAAGTGAAAAAGTTGAGATAAAGAGTTGAGAGCTATGGCGCGCTGTTCGTGGCGCAAATGCTTCAATCAAGACTCCGATTACTGCTCCGGCAAGGACAATCAGGATTGGAGCAAGTTGCGCGTAGTTCAGCACTGGCGTGACAAATGACATTTACTTACCTGCGCTCTCTGATGGAACTGGATCAGTAAAACCTTGTGCCTCAATCACCTGTTGAGCAACCGGGTTGATTACATTTAACAACGGGGCTGGGTAGAAACCAAGCGCGATGATGATCGCCAAAACCGGAGCGATCGCAAACTTTTCGCGGCGATTAAGGTCAGGCAGATTCTCATTTCCAGGAGTTGTAGGTCCATGGAGCGCTTTCTGAACTGGGATCAAGATGTAGAGCGCTGCCAAGACGATTCCAAAGGTGGCAAGAACTGCTGCAACTGGATAGCGGGTGAATGTTCCGACTAGAACTAGAAATTCACTGACGAAGCTGGAAAGACCTGGCAAAGCAAGAGATGACATTCCTGCGATAAAGAATGACCACGCCATGACCGGGGTAACTCTCTGCAATCCACCAAAATCCGCAATTGTTGAAGATTTACGACGGGCAATCATCCAACCAGCAACGAGGAAGAGCGCTGCGGTTGAGAAGCCGTGATTAAACATGTAGAGAATTGCACCGCTATGGCCTTGCGTGGTCATCGCGAAGATTCCCATAGTGATAAATCCGAAGTGTGAAATCGAAGTGTAAGCAATCAAGCGCTTAATATCGCGGGCTCCGATTGCCAAGAATGCTCCGTAGAGAATAGAAATTACGGCAAGAATCAAAATGATTGGCGTGAAAGTTTTTGAAGCATCAGGGAACAATGAGAGGCAGAAACGAATCATTCCAAATGTTCCGACCTTGTCGAGCACGCCCAAGAGCAGAACAGATGTTCCAGGTGTTGCAGAAGCTGCAGCATCTGGCAACCAGGTATGGAGTGGCCAGACTGGAGCCTTGATTGCGAAGGCAATAAAGAATCCAAGGAAAAGTAAGTTCTGAGTCGTAGAGCTCATGTAGTTGTGCATCTGCGATAGTTCTGCGATATCAAATGTTGCGCCACCGTTGTTACTCGAGATGACGTAGAGGCCAATTATTGAGGCCAGCATGAGAAGACCACCGAAGAGGCTATACAGCAGGAACTTCACCGCTGCTGCTGCACGTTCTCCACTGCCATATCCACC
>JBEEIL010000027.1:0-4540 GCA_041169865.1 Actinomycetota bacterium
GAGATCAGCCATGAGAGATGCTGGCGCGCTTCTCTTGTGCCTGCTTGTAAAGACGTCCTGCCCGGTATGAGCTACGTACCAGCGGTCCGCTCATGACGCCACTGAAACCAATATCTTCTGCCTCTTTTGCTAACTCTACAAACTCATCTGGCTTCACCCATCGCTCGACAGGATGATGTTTGTTGGTAGGGCGTAGGTACTGCGTAATCGTGATGAGATCGCAACCTGCTGAGTGCAAGTCAACGAGCGCTTGAGAAATTTCTTCACGGGTCTCGCCAAGTCCCAAGATGAGGTTTGACTTGGTAATCAGCCCAAATGCACGAGCCTGCGAAATCACATCGAGAGATCTTTCGTAGGTAAAGGCAGGTCGAATCTGTTTGAAGATACGTGGAACTGTCTCAAGGTTATGGGCAAATACTTCAGGGCGAGTCTCAAAGACTTCATTGAGAAGTGTGGGGTTACCACTGAAATCTGGCGCCAACATTTCAACGCCTGTACCGGGATTTAACTCGTGAACTTTGCGAATAGTTTCGGCGTAAAGCCAAGCGCCCTCATCTTCGAGATCATCGCGCGTAACTCCTGTGATGGTTGCGTACTTCAACCCCATAGATTGCACCGACTCTGCGACGCGACGTGGTTCGTCGCGATCTAGCGGTTCAGGTTTTCCAGTATCGATATTGCAGAAATCGCAGCGACGTGTACAGCGTTCTCCACCGATGAGAAAAGTTGCTTCCTTATCTTCCCAACATTCAAAGATATTGGGGCAGGCTGCTTCTTGGCAGACAGTGTGCAGACCTTCGCTCTTTACCAATGAGCGCAGACGAGTGTATTCAGGGCCCATATTGGCGCGAGTCTTAATCCATTCAGGCTTTCGCTCAATCGGAGTTTCAGCGTTACGTGCCTCAATTCGAAGCAGCTTGCGACCCTCTGGTGCGATTGTCATGCGCTTACCTTAACTAAAGTCTCGTAGAGATGCTTTTCAACGATAGGAAGGACCTCATCCAACGTTACTTCGCGATTGAGCTCAGCAGCCATTGAAGTGACGGCGGCGTCGTTAATGCCACAAGGAACAATCCGGCTAAATTCTGAGAGATCAGGGTTCACATTGATGGCAAAACCATGCATGGATACTCCAGAAGCAACGCGAATTCCGATAGCTGCAATTTTACGCTCGCCTCGTTCATCGCAGACCCACACTCCAGATCGACCTTCGACGCGAGATCCCTCAATTCCAAAATCTTGGCAGACAGCAATGATTCCTGCCTCTATCTCTCTAACGAATCCGACCAGCTCAGTTGGCTTTGCCAGCCTAACGATTGGATAACCCACCAATTGACCAGGGCCATGCCAAGTGATTTTTCCACCTCGATCAACATTAATGACAGGTGTTCCATCCTGCGGTTTTTCAACTTCAAGAGTGCGCTTACCTGCAGTAAAGACAGAGGGATGCTCAAGAAGTAACAAGGTGTTCTCACGGGATCCGCTGACAACTTCTGCATGAATACTGCGCTGCACCGATAACGCTTTCTCGTAATCAACAAGGCCTGCTCGCTGTAGAGCAAGCGGAGTATGTGAAACAACTCCATTTTGGGCTGCGCTAAGAAGGGGCACGGGTACAGCCTAAAGGTAGGCTTGGGCTCTAGCGAATTACGCGTAATCTATAGCCCGAAAGGCCTCTGCATCGTGTCGACAATCACTGCTCGCAATCACCGTAAGCCATATGCCTTAGCCATGTTGATGGTCATCTTCTGGTTTGTACTCACAGGGGTATTCGGGCCTCTCTTTGGCAAGCTCTCTTCAGTACAAGAAAATAACAACTCATCATTCTTACCAAAAGGCGCAGAGGCGACACAGGCATCTGAAGTAATCCAGACTTTCTCAGGTAAGGACTCATTTAGTTTTCCGACCTTAGTTCTCTTTGAGGGCGCTGCAACCCCAGCAGCTCTCGCTGCAGTTAATGGCCATCTCGACAAGATCGCCTCACTTACACTTGCTGGTACAGATGCCAAGATTTCCGATTTTGTGGCACCAGGTCAGAGAATCTCAGCCTTTCCTTCAGAAGATGGCAAGGCCATTTTGGCAAATATTCCACTAGATGGAAATGCGATTGGCGAAGTCTTGCCAAATGATGAACCGGTATTACCCGCGATTGTTGAAGCAATTCGTGAAGATATTGCTCTCATTGCAAAGGCAAACAATTTAAAGCCATACGTGACTGGCCCTGGCGGATTGCTCGGCGATCTCTTTGGCGCGTTTGGGTCCATTGATTCGACCTTACTTCTCACAACACTTTCGGTAGTTGCTGTAATTTTGATTGTTGTCTACCGCTCGCCGATTTTATGGATTATTCCACTTCTTTCGGCGCTCTTTGCTTTGACGCTGGCGGGTGGAATCGTTTACTTGCTTGCGAAAAATGACATTATCGATGTGGATGGGCAATCGCAAGGGATTCTCTCGGTTCTTGTGATCGGTGCCGCAACGGATTACGCCCTTCTTTTGATAGCGCGCTATCGTGAAGAACTTCACCTGCATGAGAATCGTTTTGATGCCATGCGGGCGGCTTACAAAGGAGTTTGGGAACCAATCGTCGCATCCGGTTCCACTGTATCTATCTCACTACTGATTCTTCTCTTCAGCCAGTTAACCAATACAGCAGGGCTCGGACCTGTCGGTGCAATTGGAATTGTCTGCTCTATGTTTACGATTTTGACTTTGCTACCAGCATTTCTATTGGTATTTGGACGTTGGATTTTCTGGCCTCGTCGTCCTGAATTTGATGGTGATGATCATGTGCTTTCAGGTACGTGGGCCAAGGTGGGAAATACAATCGGACGCAATCCCCGAAAGGCGTGGGTTATTAGCGGTGTCATACTCCTCGGTTTTGCCTTTACTTCAACAACACTTAAGGCAGATGGAATTGGAACCGTCGATACTTTTACGACCAATCCTGAATCAGTAGTTGGACAGAAGTTGTTGGTCACTCACTTCCCAGGGGGAGAAGGAGATCCAACTCAGATTGTGGTTAACGTCGATAGAATCGGTGCCGTTACTGCCGCGGTGCAAAATGCGCCCGGGGTAACAACAGTTGCTCCAGCACTCGATGGCTTTGCAGTGCCAGGCCAGCCAACGCCCCCGGTTAAAGTTGTGAATGGCAAAGCAATTCTCAACGTCACCCTAGATAAGGCTCCAGATAGTGTGGAAGCTTCTAATGACATTCCTCGTATTCGTGAACTGGCGAAAGAGGCTGATCCAACAGCTCTTGTGGGTGGCACTAGTGCAGTCTCTTTTGATATTCGAGCTGCTAATGATCGCGATAACAAATTGATCATTCCAATCATCCTCCTGGTCATCACCATCATCCTTGGAGTATTGCTGCGAAGCATTCTCAGCGCAGCGCTGCTCCTTGGAACTGTGGTGCTCTCATACTTTGCAACGCTAGGAGTTTGCGCGTTGGTCTTTAACCACGTCTTCGGTTTTGCTGGGGGTGATACCTCATTCCCACTATTCGCCTTCATCTTCTTGGTGGCGCTGGGAATCGATTACAACATTTTCTTGATGACAAGAGTGCGTGAAGAGTCAATCAAAATTGGTACTCGTGCCGGTGTCATCAAAGGACTTACCGTTACCGGTGCTGTCATCACATCAGCTGGTATCGTGTTGGCGGCCACTTTTGCAGTATTAGGTCTCTTGCCACTCGTTCCGCTCGCTCAACTCGGTTTCGCCGTGGCATTTGGCGTGCTTCTCGACACCATCATCGTCCGCTCAATTTTGGTACCGGCTCTCGTTCATGAGATCGGCCCAAAAATTTGGTGGCCTTCCAAATTGCAGAATAAGTAATCCCACGTGCGCGTTGGAATTGCAGGTTATGGCCTAGCAGGTCGTTCATTTCATGGACCCTTACTCAAAGGTGTGGGCTTTGAAGTAGCTGCAATTCTGACCTCGAATTCCACTCGTGCGCGCCAAGCGAAAGAGGATTTTCCGCTTGTCAAGATTGTTGAAAATTTCTCCGAACTTCTGCGCCAAGATTTGGATCTTGTTGTGATTGCCACAGCAAATAAAGCTCACGCCGAACAGGCGTTAGCTGCAATCGCTGCCGGTATTCCTGTGGTCATAGATAAGCCAGCAGCGCGAACGTTGGCAGAGACGCAGACAATCTTTTCGGCAGCTGAGAAAGCCGGAGTACCGGCCACTGTTTTCTACAACCGCCTCTGGGATAGCGATGCGCTAACGATTAAGAGAGTGCTTACTCAGGGTTTGATTGGTAAACCTTTCCGATTGGATTCTCGCTTTGAACGTTTTCGTCCCCAGTTAAATCCAGCATCATGGCGTGAGAATGAGAGCCCTGAAAATGGCGGTGGTTTACTCCTAGATCTCCAGACCCACTTACTCTCGACTGCTCTCGACTGGTTTGGGCCAGCTCAACTAACCAATGCACATATCCGCAGCATTCGTGGCAACTCCGAAGATGATGTAGTTCTGACTCTCAAGCACGATTCAGGAGTCGATTCCTATCTTTCAGCCAGCGCAATCGCCGGTAACC
>JBEEIL010000028.1:0-7184 GCA_041169865.1 Actinomycetota bacterium
GTAGCGCCAGTTAAGTCCTATTCAGTAACTGTCGACGGAGACTCCGTCACGGTAGAGATGTAACGGAGATAGATATGAGCACCCTAGAAATTCGCGGATTGAAAGTATCTGTCGATACCGAACAAGGCGCAGTTGAAATCCTTAAGGGCGTTGATTTAACGATTAAGTCGGGCGAAACACATGCCATCATGGGACCTAACGGATCAGGAAAATCAACTCTTGCCTATTCGATTGCTGGCCATCCTAAGTACACAATTACCGATGGCACAGTAACGCTAGATGGCGAAGATGTTCTCGAGATGTCAGTAGATGAGCGTGCCAAGGCTGGATTATTCCTAGCTATGCAGTATCCAGTAGAAGTACCTGGAGTATCTGTATCTAACTTCTTACGTACTGCAGCAACAGCCCTTCGCGGCGAAGCTCCTAAGTTGCGCGAGTGGGTCGGTGAGGTAAAGAGCGCCATGGAGTCACTCAAGATGGATCCATCTTTTGCGCAGCGCAATGTCAACGAAGGATTCTCGGGCGGTGAGAAGAAGCGCCACGAAATCATGCAACTTGAACTTCTTAAGCCTAAGTTTGCCATCCTCGATGAGACAGACTCTGGCCTAGATGTCGATGCACTTCGTATTGTCTCCGAAGGAGTTGTTCGTGCAAAGGCTGCAAACAACCATGGAATCCTTCTCATTACCCACTACACAAGAATCCTTAAGTACATCAAGCCAGACTTTGTCCATGTTTTCGCAAATGGTCGCATCGTGGAAGAAGGCGGCCCTGAGCTAGCCGACAAACTCGAAGCGCAGGGTTACGCGGAGTACGTCACGGCTTAATATGAGTTTTGATCCAGGAGCAATTGCCAAGGATTTTCCGATTCTTTCTCGGACGATTCGAGATGGTAAGCGCCTTGTCTACCTAGATTCTGGAGCAACCAGTCAGAAGCCTTCGGTGGTAATTGATGCAGAGAGCGATTTCTATAGATTGCATAATGCGGCAGTTCACCGCGGTGCGCATCAATTAGCTGAAGAAGCAACTGATGCCTATGAAGGTGCTCGCACGATTGTTGCTGAGTTTCTTGGAGCCACGAGCAACGAAATAGTTTTTACGAAGAGCGCTACAGAGTCTCTCAATCTAGTTGCCTACGCCATGGGAAATGCAGAATCGGGTAGTTCTTTCTTCATCGCCGATGGCGACGAGATTGTTATAACCGAGATGGAGCATCATGCCAATCTCATTCCCTGGCAGCAGTTGGCAGCGCGTACCGGTGCAACTCTCAAGTGGTTTGAAGTAACTCCCGAAGGCCGGTTGGATCTTGGCTCCATCAACTCGGTGATAACTGAGAAAACAAAGGTAGTTGCGCTCACTCACCAATCAAACGTATTAGGAACTATCAATCCGCTTACCGAAATTGTGAAGCGCGCTCACGAGGTAGGAGCCGTAGTCGTTCTCGATGCCTGTCAATCAGTTCCGCATATGCCGATTTCAGTCAAAGAGCTAGATGTAGATTTTCTAGCATTCTCTGGCCACAAGTCAGTTGGACCAACTGGGGTCGGAATTTTGTGGGGCAGAGAGGCGTTACTGAATGACCTTCCACCATTTCTCACGGGTGGATCCATGATTGAAAATGTAACCATGACATCAGCAACATGGGCGAAGGCCCCGAAGAGGTTCGAGGCTGGAGTGCCGAATATGGCACAGGCAGTTGGCTTGGGCGCTGCGCTTACCTACCTTCAGAAAATTGGAATGAAAGATATTTTTGCGCACGAGCAAGAGCTCACCAAGTATGCGATGGATGCTCTGTTGCAAATCTCTGATTTAGCAATTGTTGGGCCACGAGATCTCAACGACCGCGGCGGGACGCTTTCGTTCACCGTAGGAGATATACATCCTCACGATCTAGGACAATTCTTAGATAGCCAGGGGATTGCAGTAAGAACTGGACATCACTGTGCTTGGCCACTTACTCGAAAGTTAGGCGTTCCTGCTACTACTAGAGCCTCCTTCTATCTTTACAACACAACGCATGATGTCGATGCGCTGGTTTCAGGAATTCGTAGCGCACAGAAATACTTCGGATAATGCAGTTAGATAATTTGTATCAAGAGGTGATCCTCGATCATTACAAGAATCCTCAGCATAAAAAGTTGAGCTCGACCTATGATGCTCAAGTTCATCACATCAATCCGAGCTGTGGAGATGAAATCACCCTCAACGTTTCACTAGATGGTGAAAAAATCGCTAACGTCACGTGGGATGGGGTCGGTTGCTCAATCTCTCAAGCGAGCGTTTCAATCCTCACGGATTTGGTTATAGGTAAAACCCTGGCACAAGCACAGGAAATTTCGGATGCTTTTATGGAACTTATGCAGAGCAAGGGCACGCAATCAGGTGATGAAAACTTACTAGAAGACGCCGTTGCCCTAGCGGGAGTGTCTCAGTACCCAGCGCGGATAAAGTGCGCATTGCTCGGGTGGATGGCATTTAAGGATGCCAGCATGCAAGCCTTGGCAAAGAATAAGTGAATAGGAAAGTAGGATAGGCACATGGTCGCAAAAATCGAAGATATCAATGAAGCGATGAAAGATGTCGTTGACCCTGAACTCGGAATTAACGTAGTCGATCTTGGACTGATTTACGACATGATGGTTGATGAAAATAACATTGCGGTATTGAACATGACTCTTACATCCGCTGCCTGCCCTCTACAGGATGTGATTGAAGATCAAACGCGACAAGCGTTAGCGCCGTTTACCGACGATGTAAAGATTAATTGGGTATGGATGCCGCCTTGGGGTCCAGATAAAATTACCGATGATGGGCGTGAACAATTACGCGCACTCGGCTTCACTGTCTAACTCAACAAAATACCTTTAGGCTCTCTCTGTGTCGCAACATGCTGTGTGGATGACCTTTCGGTCAATGACGGCGGATCCTTCAGTTAAATCTCAGAAGTTGAAGCCGGGGACAGCAAAGCGAATAATTTCTTACGGAAAGCCCTATCAAAGACAGATTGCTATTTTTTTGGTGACCGTGGTCATCGAAGCTCTTCTGATTATCTCTACGCCGTTGCTGCTTCGAGAATTGATTG
The DNA here is from genome assembly GCA_041169865.1 of Actinomycetota bacterium. Taxonomy (GTDB): domain Bacteria; phylum Actinomycetota; class Actinomycetes; order Nanopelagicales; family Nanopelagicaceae; genus Planktophila. Next base: position 3,083 of record JBEEIL010000028.1, read on the forward strand.
ACAAGGGTGTCATCCCCAAAAACGGAGCTCTTGTCACTCAACTGGCGCTCTTAGTTGGACTGCTGGCAGTTGTTGATGCAGCTTTTAATATTTTCGGACGCTGGTTTTCAGCTCGAATAGGTGAAGGCTTAATTTACGATTTACGCTCTCAAGTATTTGCTCATATCCAGAGACAATCCATAGCCTTCTTTACTCGCACTCAAACTGGGGCGCTTATTTCCCGAATTAATTCGGACGTCATGGGTGCGCAGCAAGCATTCACGGGCACGCTTTCCGGAGTAGTCAGCAATGTAGTTTCATTAGTTTTGGTCGTTACAACCATGTTGATTCTCTCTTGGCAGATTACCTTAATCTCGCTCTTGCTGCTTCCACTATTTCTTCTACCGACAAAATGGGTTGGAAAAAGAATTCAGGCTCTCACACGTGATGCCTTCAACTTGAACGCGACCATGTCCAGCACGATGACTGAACGCTTTAATGTGTCAGGTGCGCTCTTGGTCGCCTTGTATGGCAAGCCCAAAAATGAAGAGAGTTACTTTAGATCGCGCGCACGGAAAGTTGCCGATATTGGTATTCATACGGCGATGCTCAATCGCATCTTCTTTGTTGGTATTACCAGTGTCGCAGCTATCGCAACAGCTTTTGCATATGGAATTGGTGGCCACCTAGCCATTTCCGGTTCGCTCACAGTAGGAACTTTGTTGGCAATTACTGCACTCTTAGCGCGGCTTTACGGTCCATTAACAGCGCTTTCCAATGTGAGAATCGATGTGATGACCGCACTGGTTTCATTTGAGCGGGTCTTTGAGGTACTCGATCTGCAACCCATGATTACAGACAAACCAAATGCAATCAATTTTTCTGCTAAAGATGCAAAAGTTGAGTTTAAAAATGTCTCCTTCTCGTATCCGAGGGCTGAAGAAATTTCGCTTGCCTCTCTCGAATCTGCCGCTAAACCTGAGACTGTCGATAGCGGGGAAGTGCTAAAAGAAATTTCATTCGTGGCAGATGCGGGAACTATGACTGCAATAGTGGGCCCCTCTGGGGCTGGTAAGACAACAATGAGCGCACTCTTGCCTCGACTCTATGACGTCACCGCGGGTGCTATTGAAATAAATGGAATAGACATAAGAGATCTCACAACACAGTCGCTTCGTGACTCGATTGGTGTAGTCATGCAGGATGCTCATCTCTTTCACGAGACGATCGCCGAAAATCTTCGTTACGCCAAAGCAGATGCGACGAATGAAGAGATGGTCGAGGCATGTAAGGCTGCACAAATCTGGCCCCTCATAGATTCTTTGCCCAATGGTTTTGACACCATGGTGGGAGAGCGAGGCCATCGCTTATCCGGTGGAGAAAAGCAACGACTCGCAATCGCCCGACTGCTCTTGAAGGCTCCGGAAATCGTCATTCTTGATGAAGCAACAGCCCATTTAGATTCAGAGAATGAGTCTCTAGTCCATAGCGCTCTCAAAGAAGCGCTTCGCGGGAGAACTTCTATTGTTATCGCCCATCGCTTGAGCACAGTAATGGAAGCGGATCAAATTTTGGTTCTAGAAAAGGGTGAAATTAAGGAGTGCGGAAAGCATGATGAGCTTATTTCTCGCGGAGGACTTTATTCAGAGCTTTTTGCGAGACAAGACATCACGGCGAATCAAGATTCTTCCGTAGACAACTAATCCGCCAAAGAAAACCCATTGCAAGGCATAGGCCATGTGGGGTCCATCAGATAATTCAGGAAGTTGCGCAGGCACTGCCGGTGTTAAATCAGGGCGATCGCCTTTGAGTAGATCGATATAGAACTTCTCCGACACTTGCGATCGAGATTGGGCATTTGCTTGTGAAATCAGGCCTTGTGATCCATCGCTAGGAAGCGCAAAGAATGCACCACGTGGAAGTGAAGAATCGAGACGGAGCCTGCCTTCAATGGTCACGGTTTCGCGAGGTAAATCTGGAATATCTGGGGGAGTAAGTGCATTAGGACCAGCCTTAAGCCATCCACAATCTACCCAAAAACTTTTACCATCAGTTGTTTCAAAACGCGTAAGAAGCTGGAACCCGTAGACGCCCTCAAAGTAGCGATTACGGAGCAGGATCTGTTGTGAAGTATCAAAAGTTCCAGAAATTAAGGCTCTCTGCCATTCATGGGCTTTAACATCAGAAGTGAGCGATTTAAGTGGCTTCACTTTTCGAGACGTATTCTCTTCGATTGCGCTATTACGAGCTTGTCGATCCAAACCGCGATTAAATTGCCATTGCGCCGCCCACAGACAGAGAATCACAAGCAATAAAGTTATGAAGCTTTTAAGAAGAGAAAAATCTTCTCTCTTTTTACTCAATTCCTCGCGGCCTCTTCTTCATGATGGCTGCTCCTGGCACGACGGTTTCACGGCCAGCATTAGCGACTACTACTGCAATGTAGGGAAGTGTCACCGCACCTAATAGAGCGAACCATCGATATGGGCTAGGAAGTATGACCGTCAAGATAAAGCACGCGGTGCGAATCATCATGGAGATGAAGTAGCGACGTTGACGAGCTGACTGATCAGTAGATAAGCCCTTAGGCGCACTAGTGATGTCAAAAACGTCATCTTCTTTAGCCATGGAGCAACAGTAGGGTAGTTTTCTCTCATGAGCGACTCGACTTCCATCGCACTGGTCACGGGTGGAAACCGGGGAATTGGTTTAGCAATCGCTCGAACCCTGCAGTCGCAAGGACATCGCGTCGTCATTACCTATCGAACCGGAACACCACCAACCGGTTTTGACGCAGTTCAAATGGATGTCACAGATGGACAGAGCGTAGATGCAGCCTTTGCAAAGATTGAAACAGATTTTGGACAACCCGAGATAATTGTTGCAAATGCCGGAATTACTAAAGACACCCTAGTCATGCGTATGTCCGATGAAGATTTTGAGAGCGTCATCAACGCCAATCTCACCGGTGCATTTCGTGTTGCGAAGCGAGCAACTAAGGGACTTCTAAAATTGAAGAGAGGCCGCCTCATCTTCATCGGTTCAGTCATTGGTTCAGTTGGAGCCGCAGGACAGGTTAACTACTCAGCTTCTAAATCAGGCTTGGTCGGAATGGCCCGCTCATTTGCACGCGAGTTAGGAAGCCGTGGAATCACTGCAAATGTGATCGCACCGGGCTTTGTTGAAACAGATATGACGGCTACTCTTGATGAAAAACGTCGGGGAGAGATTGCAGCGCAAGTACCGCTTGGTCGATTCTGTTCAGCGGAGGAAATCGCTGAGGTTGTTGCATTTATTGCATCTGAAAAGGCGAGCTACATCACGGGAGCAATCATTCCGGTAGATGGCGGATTAGGAATGGGGCACTAATTATGGGCATCCTGCAAGGGAAAAATATTCTTGTTACCGGCGTTCTCACCGATGGTTCAATCGCGTTTCATATCGCCAGAATTGCTCAAGAAGAAGGAGCAACCGTGCTCCTAACTGGTTTTGGGAGAGCTTTGAGTTTAACCACGCGTATCGCTGGGCGTCTTCCGCAGAGCGCGCCCATCATTGAACTCGATGTGACAAACCAAGAACATCTCGATGGATTAGCGAGTGAAATTACAAAGCATGTTCCACATTTGGATGGGGTTGTTCACTCGATTGGATTCGCACCAGAAGCAGCACTGGGTGGTAACTTTCTCAATACATCTTGGGAAGATGTTGCAACTGCAGTCCATGTCTCCGCATACTCTTTAAAATCGTTAGCGATCGCTTGCCGTCCAACCTTTAACGGTGGGGCTTCAATTGTGGGGCTAGATTTTGATGCGCAAGTTGCGTGGCCAAAGTATGACTGGATGGGTGTTGCAAAAGCTGCCCTGGAATCTACTTCGCGCTATCTTGCAAGAGATTTAGGTGGCGAAAATGTCCGGATCAACTTGGTCGCAGCTGGTCCAATTAGAACGATGGCTGCAAAATCAATTCCGGGTTTTGATGAGTTTGAGAAAGTATGGAATGAGCGCAGTCCACTGCAGTGGGATGTCACAGATCCAGTGCCAGCTGCCAAAGCCGCAGTGGCCCTTCTGAGCGACTGGTTTCCAAAGACGACCGCCGAAATCATCCATGTTGATGGCGGACTACA
>JBEEIL010000029.1:0-4336 GCA_041169865.1 Actinomycetota bacterium
AGGAGACTGCATTGGCGAACAAGGGCGACCTTCTTCTTGAAATGAAGGATGTAAAGAAAAGATTTGGAGGTGCAATTGCACTTCGCGGAACAAATCTCTCAGTTCGTGCTGGCGAGATTCACGCACTCCTTGGTGAAAATGGTGCGGGCAAATCAACGATGCTCAAGATTCTTGCGGGTGTACATGTCCATGATGCAGGGACAATTACTCTCGGTGGCACCTCTTTTATTTCAGGTTCACCGCAAGCTTCTATTGATCAAGGTATTGCCGTCATCTATCAAGAACCCTCACTCTTTCTAGACTTGTCACTTGCTGAGAATGTTTTTGTCGGTCGTCAACCAAAAAAGGGCATAGCTATTGATTGGAACGAAGCCGAAACTCAGGCCCGTAAACTCTTCAAAGAACTGGGCGTTGATTTGGATCCAAAACGTCAAGCGCGTGGACTTTCTATTGCAGACCAGCAAGTCGTTGAAATCGCTAAAGCGCTCTCCATGAATGCCAACATCATCTTGATGGACGAACCAACTGCCGCTCTATCTGCTTCTGAGGTAGAGCGATTGATGACAGTGATGCGCAATCTCCGCGCTGCAAACAAGGCAGTTATCTTTGTGAGCCACCGCCTCGATGAAGTCTTCGCAATCTCGGACTACATCACCGTGATGCGCGATGGAGCAACGGTCTCTGAAAAGCCAATATCTAATACAGATTTACAAACTGTTATCAAGGAGATGGTCGGCCGCGAACTCACTGAACTTTTCCCTAAGACCGAACATCCAATCGGTGATGTGGTTCTTGAAGTCAACGACCTCACTAATCCCGCCTATTTCCGCAATGTCTCATTCACGGTACGAAAAGGTGAGATTGTTGCCTTGGCCGGACTTGTAGGTAGCGGTCGTTCAGAGATTGCCCGCTCTATCTTCGGAGTTGATTCCTACGAGTCTGGCTCTGTGAAAGTTAATAACAAACCGCTCAAGAAGAATTCTCCGATTGCAGCGATGGCAGAGAAAATTGCACTCGTTCCTGAAGATCGACGTCAACAAGGGCTCTTTATGGTCGCTGGCGTAAATCGCAACATATCGATGGAATCTTTTGATCGACTCAAGGGCAAAATATTCCTGAATTTCAAAAAGGAACGTGCACTCACAAATGAATGGAAAGAAAATCTCAGCATTAAATATGCCGACCAATCAGATCCGGTTGACCGTCTATCAGGTGGTAATCAACAGAAGACCGTGCTCGCTAAGTGGCTTGCCACTGACCCAGATTTACTCATAGTCGACGAACCAACTCGTGGAATTGATGTTGGTACTAAATCTGAAGTTCATAAGCTGATAGATAAAGCTGCTGGTGAAGGCAAAGCAGTCTTGATGATCTCCAGCGAACTACCTGAGGTTCTTGGTATGGCCGACCGCATCATCGTTATGCGTGAGGGTCGCCAAGTTACCGAGCTATCTCGCAAAGAAGCGACTCAAGAAAATGTCATCGCTGCAGCTACCACCGGAAAGAAGGGCATCTAACAGTGGCATCTCTATTTAAAAAGCGAGTCCTTGGCCGCGAAGCAAGTCTTGGCGTCATTCTTATCTTCTCGATTGGAATCACTGGCTTTATTAACCCTCGCTTTGTAACAGGCGATGGAACCCGTGACTTACTCTCGGCAACCGCGATTGTTGCTCTCTTGGCTATCGGTATGGCGCCAGTGATGATCATGCGCCACATTGACCTTTCTATAGCCTCAACTGTGGGCTTTTCTGCGTGGCTGGTTGCTGACTTCTGCGCCAAGAATCCATCATTTACCTGGGTGCAGTGCTTCATCATCGGCGGCGCGGTCGGTATCGCGGTGGGAGTAATTAACGGTCTTCTCGTTGCAGGTTTACGCCTTCCATCACTTGTTGTAACCCTCGGAACTCTCTATATCGTGCGTGGTGGAGTTTATGTAGTTTCGAATTCTGTTGACTATAACGCCCAAGAGATGCCGCCCAGTTTGTTATCACTCGGACAGAGGACTTTCGGTGGACTACTTCCCTTCCCATTCTTGATGGTTCTGATTTTGATGGTCATTGTTGGTTGGTATATGAAGTACACCAAGGCAGGGCGTGACTGCTATGCAATTGGTAGCAACCCACCTGCTGCAGATTTGGTAGGACTCAAGGTATTCCGTAGAACTTTCTTGGCATACATCTTCTGCGGCTTTATTGCTGGAATCTCTGGCGTCTTCTATCTGATGCGCTTTGCACAAGTGGATTCAACTGCCTTCTATGGCCAAGAACTAGCTGTTGTCGCAGCCGCTGTTATCGGTGGTATCGGACTTCTTGGTGGAGCAGGCACTGCAGTCGGAGTAGTAATTGGTGCGCTTCTTGTGCAAACAATTCAGGGTGCGTTGGCAGCTCTTGGCGTTGATGCATTCTGGAAGTCAGCTATTAACGGCTTGCTACTCATTGTTGCAATCTACGCTGATCGAGTTCTAGCAAAAAGAACCGAGAAAGCCTTACTCGCTCAACGCATTAAGGAAAGGGTTTAATCGTGTCTGAGAAAAATACAATTAAAATTCGTAAGTCTTGGGACACAGCAATCCTTGCTCTCCTTTTGGCTGTGTGGGTACTTGCATCTTTTACCACCGATAACTTCTTGAGCTCCATTAACGTTTCTCAGATTTTCTCTAATTCCAGCGAGATCATGATTATGGCCTTTGCCATGATATTCCTCATCATCACAGGAGAAATTGATCTATCGATTGCTTCAATTTTGGCGCTCTCCAGCGCCATGTTGGGTTGGTCGTATGCCGCGGGCGCACCAATTTGGCTATCAATCATCATCGCCATGGCAGTTGGTACTACATGCGGATTTGTAAATGGATTCTTAGTTACCAAATTAGGACTTGGGTCTCTTGCGGTAACTATTGGAGCATTGGCGCTCTATCGCGGTATCGCTAATGGAATTCTTGGAACCGAGACTGTAAATGAGTTCCCAGAGTTCTGGACAACCTGGGGCTTTGACACCATTGGAACCTCATTTATCCCGCAAACACTTCCAGTCATCATTATTTTCGGACTATTCTTTGGACTATTGCTGCACAACACAGCATTTGGTCGTCGTACTTTGGCAATTGGACAAAGTCCCGAAGCTGCGCGATTTGCAGGAATCAACGTAACTCGCCACAAGATCATCGTCTTCACCTTCACAGGATTTATGTCAGGTGTTGCTGGCGTTATTTACACATTCCGCTTCTCAACTGCGCAAGCAGATAATGGAATCGGTCTAGAACTTCTCGTTATCTCTGCCTGCTTGCTCGGTGGTGTCTCAATCTTTGGTGGCGTCGGAACAATGTGGGGCGTGGTTGCAGGTGTATTGCTTGCAAGTAGCGTTGAATCATGGCTAACGCTTCAAGAAATTAATGCCCAATGGCGCACCATCGTGACAGGTATCTTGCTCCTAATTTCTGTGGCAGCTCCTGTTCTCGTTGATAAGTACAAGCGAGCAAGAGCGACCGCAGCCAACAAGGGTTAAATAACTAACGGGCAATCCCCGATGATTGAACAATTCAACCAGTTCTTCATCGGGGATTTTCTTTTTTCTCATTCGACATTCACCAAATCGTTATAAACCAACCCTAGAAGTTTGTCCTTCACCCGCCTAGAGTTTTGGCACGGGCTCAGACAGAAATTGTTCTGAACCAGGCACGGGTTGTGAAATAAATATTTCACAGCGTTTTCAACGAAAGGAAACACCTTGAAGAAAGTACTCGCAGCAATCGCAACTGCAGCACTTGTTACAACAACACTTGTAACTGGAGCCGTTGCACCTGCTTCTGCAGCAACAAAGTTAAAGATCGCACACATTCCTAAGCTCGGCACAATTGGATACTTCCAAGCTGCTGACAAGGGCGTACAGCGTGCATGTAAGGAACTCAAGGCAACTTGTGCATACAAGGGCCCAACAGAAATTACAGCAGCTGCACAGGTTAAAGAAATCAACGCAGCTGTACAGTCTGGTTACAACGTAATCATTCTTGCTGCTAACGATAAGGATGCACTCGTTCCTGCTCTACGTGCAGCACAGAAGAAGGGTGTAACAGTAGTTACATACGATTCAGATGTTGCTCAAGCTGGACGTTCAGTATTCATCAACCAGGCATCATCACAAGGTATCGGCCAGGCACTTGCTGCTTCAGCTAACAACCTTGCTGGTGGAGAAGGAGAAGTTGCAATTCTTTCAACTACTCCAGATGCTACAAACCAGAACGTATGGATCGATTTCATGAACAAGGAAATCGCTGCTAAGTATCCAAAGCTCAAGGTAGTTGCAACTGCTTATGGTCTTGATAAGCCAGAAGAGTCAA
>JBEEIL010000030.1:0-4154 GCA_041169865.1 Actinomycetota bacterium
TCGCTACTTCCCAGATCCAGATTTGGTTCCAGTGACACCTGCTGCATCTTGGATTGAAGAACTTCGAGCAACGCTGCCTGAGCGTCCTTCTCTACGTCGTAAGCGTTTGAAAGAAGAATGGAGCGTGCCGGATAAAGAGATGGCAGCGATGATCAATGCCGATGTACTCGATATCGTTGAAGCAACAGTTCTCCTTGGCGCTGACCCAACGAAGGCACGAACTTGGTGGCTTGGTGAAATTTCTCGTATTGCTAATGAAAAAGATCTCCCAATTGCTGAACTCGCAATAACTCCGGCGCATGTAGCCGAGCTGGTTGCACTTATCGCTAAGGGAGAGCTGACCGATAAGTTGGCACGTCAAGTTGTTGAAGGTGTAATTGCTGGCGAAGGAACACCAGCCGAGGTAGTTGCAAAGCGTGGCATCAAAGTTGTGAACGATGATGGTGCGCTTATGGCCGCTATTGAAAAGGTCTGCGCCGAACAGGCTGAGACTGCTGACAAAGTTCGCGGAGGACATCTGCCTGCAGCGGGTGCATTGATTGGTGCGGTTATGAAAGAGACAAAGGGCCAAGCAGATGCTGCGCGAGTTCGCGAACTTCTACTTGGCCACCTTGGCGTTCAGTAATTTAGTGAATTCCAGCGCCTTCAGTCTCTACCAGTGATTCTTTACCAATATTGATAAAGAAGAAGAGAACGATTGCACCAACAAAGAGCAACGCTGCGCTGAACTTAAACGCAACTGTAAAGCCGTGAGTCATTGCAAATGGCATAACCGCTTTTCCTAGGTCAGTATTTGCTGCCGCAAATGTGGTTGTGGCAGTTGCTGCAACTGTATTGAGTAGAGCAGTACCGAGAGATCCACCAATCTGCTGTGAGGTATTGACCATAGCGCTTGCCACACCGGTGTCATGGTTTGAGACCGCATGTAGCGAAGTAGAAGTAAGTGGAATGAAAACAAGCGCCATTCCGCTAGACATGATTAAGAGCGATGGAACCACATGAGTCAGATAAGAAGTTTCTGGAGTGATTCTTGTGAGAAGAAGAAGCCCAATGCTTGCAAAGATTAACCCTGGAACCATTAGTGGCTTTGGTCCAACCTTTGGCAAGAGTTGTGATGCGATTCCTGCAAAGATGATGATTCCTGCGGTAAATGGCAAGAATGCAAAACCTGACTTCAGTGGGCTAAATCCAAGAATTACTTGAAGATAGAGACCCAAGAAGAGGAACATCGAGAATAGACCCGCGCCAACAACGAGTGAACCGAGATAAGAACCACCGCGGTTGCGCTCTGTGATCACACGCAGTGGCATTAACGGATTGGCAACGCGCTTTTCTATGAAAATAAAGATAGTTAACAAGATTGCTGCAACAATGAAGAACGAGATGGTCACCTGTGACGACCAACCCTTCGTTGCAGCTTCGTTAAACCCATAGGTAAGTGCAAAGAGACCAGCGGTTGCGGTAATAACGCCCGGGATGTCGTAAGTGTTATCACCTTGAGCCTTGGATTCATGGACAAACTTGATGGCCAAAATAGCTGCGCCGATTGCGATAGGAGTATTTACTCCGAGACACCATCTCCAGGATGCGAACTCCGTCAGTGCGCCACCAAGGATCAGACCAATAGCTGCTCCGCCACCTGAGATTGCACCAATAACTCCGAATGCCTTTGCTCGTTCTTGAGGAACTGTAAAGGTCACTGAAATTATTGATAGCGCCGCTGGAGCAAGGAGAGCTGCAAAGACTCCCTGTAGGGCACGTGATGCAAAGAGCAAGCCTTGTGTCGAAGCTATTCCGCCCAACGCAGATGCCGCAGCAAATCCGATAAGGCCAATCAAGAAGATTTTTTTGCGCCCCATGTAATCACCAATGCGGCCACCAAGTAGAAGTAATGAACCGAAAGCTAATGTGTAAGCGGTGATAATCCACTGCTGATTTGCATCAGTAATTCCAAGTTCAATCTTCGCGCTTGGAATTGCGATATTCATGATCGAGCTATCGAGGACAATCATTAATTGCGCGATAGCCACCACAAAAAGGGTGCGCCAACGGGTCGGGTCTAACGTCTGATCTTGTGCTTGTTGCGACAAAGGGGTATCTCCTAATGAATTGATTTTTGTATTTCTCGGAAATCGAGTGTTTGAGGATAGAATTATCTCATGTCTACGATGAAACCACGCTCAGGCGTTGTCACTGATGGTTTAGAGCGAGCCCCGGCGCGTGGACTGTTGCGCGCTGTTGGAATGGGAGATGAAGATTGGGTAAAACCTCAGATTGGAATCGCATCGTCGTGGAACGAAATCACACCCTGCAATCTCTCTCTTGATCGATTAGCTAAAGCTTCGAAGCAAGGCGTCATTGATGCAGGTGGGTTCCCCATGCAATTTGGAACCATCTCCGTTTCAGATGGAATTTCTATGGGCCATGAAGGAATGCACTTTTCACTGGTCTCTCGCGAAATCATCGCCGACTCAGTAGAAACAGTGATGAACGCTGAGCGCCTTGATGGAATGGTCACATTTGCAGGTTGCGACAAATCACTTCCCGGAATGATGATGGCTGCAGCACGACTTGATGTTGCCTCAGTATTTGTTTATGCAGGCTCGACTCTGCCAGGCCAAGTGGATGGAAAAGATGTCACCATCATCGATGCCTTTGAAGCAGTGGGCGCATGTGCGCGCGGATTAATTACGAAAGACCGTGTTGACCAAATTGAAAAGGCAATCTGCCCAGGTGAGGGTGCATGCGGTGGGATGTATACAGCAAACACCATGGCAAGTATTGGCGAAGCCATTGGACTCTCACTTCCTGGATCTGCAGCTCCACCAGCAGTTGATCGCCGACGCGATTCTTATGCCATCAAATCCGGTGCTGCAGTTGTCGAGTTGATTCGAAAGGGAATCACAACACGAGACATTCTGACTAAGAAAGCTTTTGAAAATGCCATCACAATTTTGATGGCGCTCGGAGGTTCTACTAATGCTGTGCTTCACTTATTAGCAATTGCTCATGAAGCCGAAGTAGATCTCACGCTTGAAGATTTTCATCGAATCGGCTCTAAGGTTCCGCTATTAGGTGACCTCAAGCCATTCGGTAAGTACGTGATGACCGATGTCGATCGCGTTGGCGGAATCCCAGTTGTGCTTCGCATTCTCCTAGATGCTGGATACCTGCATGGAGATTGCTTAACAGTGACAGGTAAAACAATGGCCGAGAATCTCGCCGATATCAATCCACCATTTCCTGATAACGATGTTCTCTTTCCGGCAGATAAGCCAATCTCGACAGATGTTGGAATCACCATCCTGGGAGGATCTCTGGCAACGGAGGGCGCTGTCTGTAAGACTGCTGGAATCGGCGTTGAAACATTCGAAGGACCCGCACGAGTCTTTGAGAGAGAACAAGCCGCCATGGATGCACTTGAAAATGGCACCATTCAGGAAGGCGATGTAGTTGTCATCCGCTATGAAGGTCCAAAGGGTGGACCAGGAATGCGCGAAATGTTGATGATCACTGGCGCAATCAAGGGTGCAGGTCTCGGTAAGAAGACACTTCTTCTTACCGATGGTCGTTTCTCTGGCGGATCAACTGGACTCTGCGTTGGGCACATTTCACCGGAAGCAGTTGACGGTGGACCAATCGCTTTTATTAAAGATGGAGATCGAATCCGAATCGATGTCACTAATCGAACATTAGATTTGCTTGTTGATCCTGCAGAGCTAGAAGCTCGTAAAGTTGGTTGGAAGCCGCTGCCTCACAAATACACTCGGGGAGTCCTCTCGAAGTATTCCAAGGGGGTCGGCTCAGCCTCTCAAGGCGCAGTCTGGAGTTAAGTTCTTTCAAAATCCCAATTATTGAGACGTTCATCTCATCTCTTGACGCATCACGCGATGCATTGGAGAATAGCGCCATGCAATCAACACGTTCAGTAGTTTCAGTGGTGGTGATTCGATAGCGCGTGCCTTCACATCACGCGCGCCCTCAGATATCTGAGGGTTTTTTCGTTTAGGAAAGAAATTTAACCAAGTCAGTTAAGAGCAAGAGAGAGAAGAAAGGAGCAAGAAGATGGCCACACACGTTCCAACAGCGAACGGCACAGAAATGACAGGAGCTACTTCATTGGTGAAAAGCCTTGAAGCAGCTGGCGTAGAAGT
>JBEEIL010000031.1:0-12721 GCA_041169865.1 Actinomycetota bacterium
CTTAAGGGTGAAACCCCGCACTTTGATTATGTCTGCCAAGGTGTCACACAGGGTGTCGTTGATGCTCAACTAAAGTGGTCAAAGCCAATCGGATACGGCGTATTAATGTGTAACGACCTCGATCAAGCAATTGCTCGTTCCGGACGACCTGGAAGTAAAGAAGATAAGGGTTACGACAGCGCTATTGCAGCCCTTGCCTTGATGGGACTTTAATTCATCTCATGAAGAACGTTGCTTGGAACGAAGGAAGCTGGACTCGAGAACCTGTTTCGCTTTCTCACGATGGCGCGGTTCTTACAGTTGAAGCTGCTGCTGAAAGTGATTGGTGGCGAACAACTTCTTACGGCTTTATCCATGATGATGGCCATGCTCTCATCAGGGAATTTCCGAACGAATCGGCAGTTGAAGTCTCATTTATTCTCGATTACACCGAACAATTTGATCAAGCTGGAATTTTTATTACTGCCGATAGCGAAAATTGGATTAAGGCAGGCGTTGAATTCTGCGATGGATTTCCTCAAGTAGGAGCCGTTGTAACGCAGACCAATTCTGATTGGTCGGTGGCACCAGTTGCCGAATGGATGAATAAAGAAGTAACTATTCGCGTAAGCCGATCAGGGGATGCGGTCACTGTCCGCGCCGGAATTCGTGGTGATTTACGCCTAGTTCGCGTCGCACCTCTTGATCCATCGCGCACATGGAGTGCAGGCCCAATGTTCTGTGCGCCAACTCGCGCTGGGTTGAAAGTTAACTTTACGAAGTGGTCTGAAGGAGCAGCTGATTCAGAGCTGCACTAATCTAGAAAAAATTTAGGCAACGAGTAGCGAACGCTTAGAAAGACCCATCCAGAAACCTTCGATGAGAGTCTCGGGAATTACATCGGCCTCAGTTGCTGCTCCAAGGGTTACAAATAACGGAGTGAAGTGCTCAACTGTTGGGTGGGCGTAATTCACTGCTGGTGCTAAATCCTTATATGAGGCAAGCATGTCTACATCTCCGCGAGAAAGCGCATCTGCTGCCCACTGATCAAAATCTGATGACCAACCCGGAGCCTTGGCATCGATCGACCAATCGCGAAGGAATGGAAGTCCGTGGGTCATAAATCCTGAACCAATGATGAGAACGCCTTCATCGCGCAGCGGACGAAGTCGCTTTCCAAGTTCAATTAATTTTCCTGGGTCCGATGTCGGCATAGACATTTGTAGAACAGGAATATCTGCATCTGGATACATGATTTTCAATGGAACCCATGCGCCGTGATCGAGGCCGCGACGAGATTCATGAAGTGGTTCGTGATCAGGCATCATGGCTGCGATGCGAGAAGCGAGAGCGGATGCGTCAGGAGTTTCATACGTCATCTCATAGAACTTCTGAGCGAATCCACCGAAGTCATAGACAAGGGGAGTGCCGGCAACGGGAGAAGTTATCGAGATAGGTGCAGATTCCCAGTGCGCAGAAACAATCAGAATCGCCTTTGGCTTCTCAAACTTTCGGGTGATTTCTGCGATTTGTGATGACCAGACAGGATCATCGAGCAATAACGGCGCACCATGGCCGATATAGAGAGCTGGCATCTGAGTCATAAATGCAGGTTAACAGAAAGTAGTTGAAATTTCAACTACATCTTGAAAGCCTCAATTACAAGCGTGAAGTCAGGATTTCCTGAACTTCACCTTCGGAAGGTGCAATGGGATTGTTGCTTGTTACAGAATCGGCAAGAACAGTCTTGGCGATATCACTGATCATTTCCTGCTTGACGCCGTAATGTGAAAGCGAATTACGGATGTTGATGGAATCTGACAAATCGCGAACTGCTTCAATTGCTGTCGCTGAGTTGGCTGAGACGCCCATATCGTTTCCGACGGTTGCATAAATATCTGAAACTTCACGTGAGTTGAACTCCATCACTTCAGGGAGAACAGTTGCTAGTGCTTCACCATGCGCTGCACCAACGTGGGCTGATACTGAGTGTGCAATGCCGTGCACGAGACCGAGACCCGAAAGGGTGAGAGCAAGGCCAGCTAAGTGTGCGCCCATCAACATATCCCCACGTGCATCAACGTTGGTTCCCTCTTTAACGGCGATAGGTAGCGCCTTTGAAATCAATTTAATCGCTTCATGTGCATAAGCGGCAGAAACAGGAGTGCGGCCTTTTGAAGTGAGAGATTCGATGGCATGAGTGAGTGCATCAATACCTGTTCCAGCAGTTGGACGTGGTGGAAGACCCACAGTGAGTTCCGGATCAAGAATTGCTGCAACTGGTGTTGTGCTTGCATCTCCGACATAAAACTTACATTGGCGAATCGGGTCGTCAATAACTCCCCAGTTATTGGTTTCTGATCCTGTTCCTGACGTTGTTGGGATGGCAATGATGGGAAGAGCTGGACGATCAGGTGTGATTGAGTAGTCGAATTTTGCTGAAGAGAAAGTTGGGTTTGCTACAACGAGTGCGATGCCTTTTGAGGAATCGAGGGATGAGCCGCCACCGAGAGCGACGATGCAATCAGCGCCAAAAGTTACGCCAACCATTGCCGCGGCATCAATCAAAGTTGTTGTGGGATTGGGCTTGATGTCAGTGTATGACGCTGTCTCTATGCCAGCACTAGAGAGTATCGCCTCCACTTTTGCAAGAACTCCTGCAGCCGCAACACCTGGGTCTGTAACAATGAATACCTTCTTCTTGTTGAGACCGGCGACAACTTCAGGAAGTTGAGCAACAGAGCCTGCTCCAAATCGAATATTGACCGAACCAGGAGTGAGTGTGAATGCTTTCATCTTCTGCCTTTGCTGTCGTGAGGTTAATGACTTGCGATGAGTGACTGGGTAATACGATCTGCTGCTTTTTTCATCTCTTTTGCTGCTGGAATGAGATGTGGTTCAAATCGCGCCTTGGGAGCTGCAACGTTTATTGCAGCCACAATTGAACCATTGAAATCTCGAACAGGCACGGATGCGCCAACAAGTCCTGGTTCAAATTCTTCAATCACCGTTGAATAACCATCTGCTCTTATCTTTTCAATAACCTTTATCAACTCCGCACCAGTCTTCGTAAGACAGAGAGGGGGAGCGCTTTCAATCTTTTTCTTAGCGGGATAGATTCTTTCAATCTGATCGTTATCGAGCCCAGAGAGAAGTACTCGGCCGGATGACGTCATGTACGAAGGAGCTGTTACGCCCATCCAGCTCAGTGCACGGAAACCGTGTGCCGGTGATTCGGAATGAATCGTTACAACTTCAAGCCCTTGTAAGACCGTGAGGTGCACTGTTTCACCGAGTTTATGGACAAGTCCATGCATTTCTCCACGTGCTGCAGTCACAAGTTGGGCTTCGAATGTGTAGCGCGCGATTGCATAGAGGCGAGGGCCGACGATGACACCTGCGCCTTGACGTAATAACAATCCGTTATCTAAAAGTCGTGAGATCGCGCGAGAAATCTGGCTCTTCTCTCGCTTTGTTGCAAGGGCCAGGTCGCCATTGCGCTGTGGAGTGGGTGATGCCGCAGCGACCGCCTCGATAATCTCGAGATCACGCTCTAAACCGTTGTTTCGAACAGGCGTATTAGGCATGTTGCAGACAGTACAACTCTTGGTGCGCCTATTGCAACACCCCCAATCTCAGGAGCAATATGGCGCTCGTGAACATGCTTGAAGATTTCATCGTGCCGCTCTCGCCGCCGAACCTTCTCGAATTCATTTCTATTCAACGTGAGAAAATTACTCTCGCTGTCATTGCTCAAATCGAACTCATTCTTCTTGTGATGACAATTGTTTCAATTACGGCAATCTGCACAGGTCTTTTAGTGTGGAAATCAACAGCAGCTTCAGAAGCCGTCACCGGATTCTGGTCAGTCGTCTTCACAATCCCATCGCTAGCCATGTTTATCTTCTTCATTGGCCCTTTTGGTCTCGGTTGGCTCCCTGCGGTGATTGCTCTTGTTCTCTATGGTCAATTACCCGTTGTCCGCAACACGATTGTTGGTTTGCGATCCGTAGAACCTGCAATCATGGAATCAGCAGCAGCGATGGGTATGAAGCCATTTACAGTGTTGCGTAAAGTTCAATTCCCACTTGCATGGCCTGTCATCATCGTTGGAATCCGTGTATCTGCAATGTTGATTTTTGGTATCTCAGCGATTGCTGCCTATGTGGGCGGACCAGGACTTGGCGATTATCTCTTCAGCGGTTTAGCGAATCTTGGATCATTTAATTCAATGAACCAAACTCTCGTTGGCGCATTTGGAATCACAATCCTTGCACTCATTTTTGATGGTCTTTTCGTCATCGTTCGTCGCGTTACTACGCCAAGGGGGCTACGTGTCTAATACAACTCACGGACAAGAAATTCGTCTCGAGAAACTCACTAAGCGATATCCGAATACAGAAAAAGATGCTGTCTCTGAATTCAATCTTGTAATCCCAGCGGGTGAATGCGTAGTCTTCGTAGGACCTTCTGGATGTGGAAAGACCACAACAATGAAGATGATTAACCGCATTATTGAGCCTACTTCTGGCCGTATTGTCATTGGCGGCGAGGATGTTACAAAGACTCCAGCTCACGAACTTCGTCGCAATATTGGCTATGTGATTCAACAAATTGGGCTTTTCCCACATATGACAATTGCTGACAATGTTGCGACAGTTCCACAGCTACTCGGATGGGAAAAAACAAGGACACGCGCACGCGTCAATGAACTTCTTGAACTTGTTGGCCTTGATCCATCTGAATATGGTTCACGCTACCCAAAGCAGCTCTCAGGTGGACAGCAACAACGCGTCGGTGTTGCACGTGCGCTTGCAGCAGATCCAGCTGTACTTCTGATGGATGAACCATTTGGTGCAACCGATCCCATTACGCGCGTACGACTACAAAAAGAATTCCGTGCTCTTCAACGTGAACTTAAGAAGACAGTTGTCTTTGTAACTCACGACTTCGAGGAAGCTCTACTCTTAGGCGACCGAATTGCTGTTCTGTCTGACCAATCAAGAGTTGAGCAGTACGGGACCCCATTAGAAATTCTTTCTGCGCCTGCGACCAAGAAAGTTGAAAGCTTTGTTGGTGAAGCAGCAAGTGTGCGCATGCTTGGTCTCGTATCTCTAGCCAGCGTCGCAGTTGCTTCTGGAACTGTCGAAGGCCCAACTCTTTCAGAGACCGCAACCTTGCGTGAAGCGATGGAAGGTTTCATTACCGGAGCAAAGGCAATCAATATTGGTACTCGTGGCCACCTCACATTCGAGGCACTTCAAAGTGCGATTAGCAGTACGAGAGCAGGAGCGAAGTAAGAATGGCAAAAGCGCTTCCTAAACCAAATCTCACAGCTGGGTCTATGTACTCCCAGTCTGCGCGTTTGATTTTTAAGCGCCATCGTTCACTCATCATTCAGCCTGTGCTCATCCTTATTCTTTCTGCTGGACTTGCTATCACTTTGAGCCAAGCACATCTGGATATCATCGAAAAAGTAACAATTAATAAGCCATTTATCTTCCGCGCGATTCAAGATCACTTGATTCTCTCGTTCGCTTCAGCGGCAGTGATTCTTGTAGTCGCGGTTCCAGCAGGAATATTGCTGACACGACGCCGTTATAAGAAGTTCACCCCAATAGTGCTGATTCTTGCCAATATTGGTCAAGCTTTTCCAGCTGTTGGCGTCTTGATCATTGCCGGAATTCTCTTCGGTTTCGGCAAGCCCATCGCTATTTTCTCTTTCGCAGCTTTTGGAATTCTTCCTATCTTGCGCAACACCATTGTTGGTTTGCAAGAAATTGATCCATTTATTATCGAATCAGCAATGGGAATGGGAATGACGCCGAAGCAAGCGCTTCGTCAGATTGAACTTCCTCTCGCGGTGCCAGTGATTCTGGCCGGTGTTCGCACCACACTCATTCTTACCGTTGGCGTAGCCACTCTTGGTGTCTTCGTTAATGGTGGTGGACTAGGAACGCTCATTATTCCTGGTCTAAAGCTCAATCGGGAGCTCGTACTAGTCACCGGAGGTCTGTTGACGGTAATCGTCGCATTCACAATGGATTGGTTGGCACGCGCTGCTGAAGAACTCCTTCGACCACGAGGGATTTAATACCTAAGGAAGGGTAAAAAATGCAGGTAAGAAGCCACAAAGTAGTTGCTATTGCAGCTGCAATTGCTCTCGCAGTTGTCGGATCAGCAGCAACATCATCTCAAGCCAACGCAGCTAGCAAGGCTCTCAAGGGCGTAAAGGTCGTTGTTGGTTCGAAGGACTTCACAGAGTCAATCGTTCTTTCAAAGATCGTTAAGCAGCTCATCATCGCTCATGGTGGAACAGTCGTAGATAAGACAAATATCAAGGGCTCTTCTACAACACGTGAGGCAATGCTCTCTGGCGATATCAACATGTACTGGGAATACACAGGAACAGCATGGTTGGTTTATCAGAAGCAGACAGATGTAAACATTTCACCAGCAGACCTCTACAAGAAGGTTGTCGCTGGCGACAAGAAGAACAAGGTGACTTGGTTGCCTATGACTACATTTAACGACACATATGCATGGGCTATCACTAAGGCAAATGCAACGAAGTACGGCATCAAGACATACTCAGATCTCGTCAAGAAGCTTCCAGCTGGTTCTTCATGGTGTGTTGAGTCTGAATTCCAGAGCCGTCCAGATGGTTGGGCAGGATTCAAGACTAAGTACGGAATCTCTGATTCAAACATCACAACCAAGGTTCTCGATACCGGTGCTATCTACCAGGCAACTAAGGATGGACAGTGCATGGTCGGCGAAGTATTCGCAACTGACGGACGCATCGGCGCTCTTGGCTTGATGGTTCCACAGGAAGATATTTCATACTTCCCTCCATACAACGCTGCATTGACAATGACTGATGCAACTGCAAAGAAGTACCCACAGCTTGTAAAGGCTCTGGCTCCAATTGCAGCAAAGATCAGCAACGCAACAATGCAGAACCTCAACGCTCGCGTTGACGTTCTTGGAGAAGATGCAGACACGGTTGCGAAGAGCTTCTTGTCAGCATCAGGATTGGTGAAGTAAAGAAAATGATTGAAATCCAGATCGGCGAAGGTTTTGTGGGCTCTGGGCCCAACGCGGCTCATACGAACACAGTTCTCGGTGCTCGATCTGGACCCGCTGGAGTGGCATGGGCAACTGCCCTTGCCACTCCGCGTGCGGGGCACGTTCCATTTATGGTTGTTGCACAACCTGGCATCGCTGTAACTCCACCGACTCTCTTTGTAAATAAAGCAGCTGTCGAAAGCGATCAACACGGTCTCTTCACTTGGGGCGCAGCGCAGGCAGGTGTGGCAGCTGGAGTAGGTGACGCACTTCGTGCTGGCGTTATCGATACGTCGAAGACTGATGACTTGGTCATCGTTGCAGCTGTATGGCTTAACCCATCAGCTAATGATGAAGAAGAAGTTTTTAGAAATCAGCGACAAGCGATGATTGATGCACTCACAAATGGTAACTCCGGCAAACCAACTGCCGCTGATGTCATGCAGGCAACCGAAAACGTTGCCAACCCATTCTTTAGACAATAAGTCTTCAGAAAAAAAAGAACTTTCCCACTAACTGAAAGAGTCGAGCACCTTCGATGAAGATTACGAATATTCGTTTCGAGCGAGCAACCTTGCAGCTCGATCCGCCATTCTGTCCCAACTGGGATCCCACTCCTCGCCGCACCTTTGGTGCCACTCTCACCATCGTTGAGACAGATGGGGGAATCATTGGCTATGGAGCAGGCGATGACATGGGGGGCTTCGATGGATACGAGAAGCACTTCATCGGAAAAGATCTCTTTGATATTGAAGAGCATGTACGTACTCTTGAGACAATTACCTTTCATGCAGGTCGCTACTGGCCGATTGAAGTAGCCATCTGGGATGCCATTGGTAAGGCAAAGCATGAAACAGTCGCATCGCTTTTTGGTGGCGCAGAAGATTCAATACTTGCTTACGCATCCACTGGCGCAATCATGTCTGCGCCAGAACGAGCAGCAAGTGCCGTTGCCATTCGCGATGCAGGATTTAAAGCAATGAAGATTCGCGTTCCCCAGACTCAACTCGATCTTGGAATCGAAACACTGAAGTTGATTCGTGAAGCTGTTGGAACCGATCTTGAGATTATGGTTGACCTTAACCAGGCATGGCGCATGCCGGGGGATACCCGTAAATCAATCAGTGTTGATACCGCTATGAAATTTGTTGATGCAGCAGTTGATTACGGCGTCTACTGGATTGAAGAACCTCTTCCTATGGAAGATATGGAAGGTCTTCGCAAATTACGTGGACGCGGAACACGTATCGCTGGTGGAGAAATGGTTCGCACCATTCACGAGATCAACACACTCATTGATAACGACGCTCTCGATATCATTCAGGCAGATGTAGTTCTCGCTGCAGGCATGGAACGTTCACGTGATATCGCTCGTCGCGCCAATGCACGCGGCCATGTCTTCACTCCTCACACCTGGTCAAATGGTTACGGATTAGCGGCCAATCTCCACGTCACCGCAGGTATCGGTGGAGCTCCATTTATTGAATTCCCGTTCGACCCTCCTACCTGGACTAGTGAACGCCGCGACTTCCTCATGGAGAAGCCACTCACAGTTGGCCGTGATGGATTACTCCATGTTCCTTCTGGCGTGGGCCTTGGAATTGAACCAAACTGGTCACACTTCAAAAAGTCTGTTGCATAAGGAGAATTACAGTGGCACTCGATAAAGACGCATGGGTTAAGCGCGCCCTAGAACTCAAGCCTGAATCAAGGATGTATATCAATGGTGCATATATTGATTCAGCTTCTGGAAAGACATTCGACGACATTTCTCCTCGCGACCAGCGCATCATTGCAAAGATTGCAGCGGGCGATACCGAAGATGTAAACCGAGCAGTTGCTGCAGCAAAAGCTGCTTTCGATTCAGGTGTATGGCGTGAGATGAATCCTCGCGATAAAAAGGCGATCATGCTCAAGTGGGCGGATCTCATCCGTGAGCACCAAGAAGAACTTGCCCTCCTTGAAACTCTCGATGTTGGTAAGCCAATCTCTGATTCACTCAATGTCGACGTGATGGGCTGTGCCCGTACTGTGCAGTGGTACGGCGAAGCAATCGACAAAACTTACGACGAAATTGCACCTGCACCACGTAATGCACTTGCCCTGATTACTCGCGAGCCCCTGGGGGTTATTGGAGCAGTCGTTCCTTGGAACTATCCGATGATCATCGCATCATGGAAAGTTGCACCAGCTCTTGCTATGGGAAATAGCGTTGTGTTGAAGCCAGCAGAGCAATCATCACTCTCAGCGATTTTACTGGCTCGTCTCGCAACAGAGGCAGGAATTCCAAACGGAGTCTTTAACGTTGTTACTGGTCTTGGACCTGAAGCGGGTCAAGCACTAGCTCGACATATGGATGTTGCGAAGTTGGCATTTACGGGAAGCGGACCGACAGGTCGCAAGATGCTTCAGTACGCGGCTGAATCCAATATGAAACAGGTTGCGCTCGAACTTGGCGGAAAGAGTCCGCAAGTTGTTCTTGATGACGTTAAGGATCTCGATGCTTGTGCATCAACGATTGCTTGGGGCATTTACTACAACGCAGGGCAAACTTGTAACGCAGGTTCTCGCGTCATCGTTCAGGGACAGAAAATCAAGGAAGCCCTCTTTGAGAAGATGTCGAAGTTCGTCGAAACATTCCCAGTGGGCGATTGCCTTGATCCAAGCGTCTATATGGGGCCAATCGTCTCTACCCAACAGCGTGATCGGGTCAATCATTATCTCGATATGGTTGGAAAGAACGGCGAATCATTTATCTTCGGTGGGGACCAGCCAACAGGTGGCGATAACCTCATTAAGCCAACTCTGATTGATGGAGTTAAACATGACTCCGTGCTTTCCCAGGAGGAGATTTTCGGACCTGTCATTGTTGCCGTCGATGCAAAGGATGAAGCTGACGCACTAGCAAAGGCAAATGGAACTGAATACGGACTCGCCGCCTCTGTATGGTCAAGTGATATCTCACGCGCCCATAACTTTGCTCGCAAACTTCGTGCGGGCACAGTCTGGGTCAATACCTTCGACATGTCAGATGTCATCACACCATTTGGCGGCTTCAATGGCTCTGGAGCAGGTCGCGACAAGTCTTTGCACGCACTAAATAATTACAGTGCGCTAAAAACAACATGGGTAGATCTTTCCTAATTAACATAACTCAAGGGAGCAAAACGTGAAAGTCGCATTTATCGGTACAGGCAGTATGGGCGGAAGTATGTCTCGCAACCTAGCTGCGGCAGGAATCGACATCACGGTCTTTGATCTCAATACAGAAAGCATGCAGAAGCCAATAGCTGCCGGCGCAAAGGCTGCGAAGTCTGGCGTCGAGTGCGTAGCGGGCGCAGATGTGCTCATCACAATGCTTCCTACACCGCAAGCCATTGAAGGGTGCATGGTCTCTAGCGGTGTTGCAGCTGCGATGAAGCCAGGTTCTATGTGGATTGATATGTCCACATCTGTCCCTGAAACTGCAGCGATAGTTGAGAAATCTCTTGATAAATCAATTCGCATTATTGATGCACCTGTTGCAGGAATGTCTGTCGGTGCAGATAAAGGAACGATGTCTATTTTTGCTGGTGGAGAAGTTGCTGATTTTGAATATGCAAAGCCGCTCTTTGACATCATGGGAGATCCAGAAAAGTTCTTTAACTGCGGCAAGCGCGGTACCGGATATGCGGTAAAGCTTGTACTTAATATGCTCTGGTTTAACTCTTTCGTTGCAACGACAGAGGCACTCCTTCTTGGAGTCAAAGCGGGAGTAGATCTTGAGACACTCCGCCAGTCACTAGTGGGCTCTCCATGCAACTCAATCCTTCTTGAGCGAGACATTCTTGGAATGCTCAAGGATGGAGATTACGATGAAGGTTTTGCAGTAGCGCTTGCCTGCAAAGATCTTCGACTTGCTGGGGATCTTGCCCGTTCTGTCGGAGTTCCAATGGAAGTTGGTGCGATAGTAGAAAACGTTTATCGACGT
Organism: Actinomycetota bacterium; assembly: GCA_041169865.1. Lineage (GTDB taxonomy): Bacteria > Actinomycetota > Actinomycetes > Nanopelagicales > Nanopelagicaceae > Planktophila. The sequence continues at coordinate 11,018 of JBEEIL010000031.1, forward strand.
GCACGTGCTCGTTACGGAGATAAGGCAGGAGAGATGATTCCGGCAAAGATGTATGAGGATGACACCAACACTCCACTTCGCTTTAAGTAGTCGCTCATGACTCAGCGATTGAGCCGCATGACCATCTTCGGGGTGGCAATCATGTGGTTCGTCGGTGGGGGAATATATCCATTCTTATCTCATGCAACCGAGACAATCGATCCAATCAATGTTGTCTTTATTCGCGCTTGGGGATCAGCTTTTATTCTATTCCTCGCAGTTCTCTTTCTAGCCCCGAAATCTCCTCGCGCATTCAAATTTGATAAATCTTTCCTGCCAATAGTCATTTCTTCGGCGATGTATTCACCGCTATGCAGCGTCTCGCTGGCTTGGTCTAGTTCTCGAATCCCTGGAGCGATTACGGCGCTTCTCTATTCGACGCTTCCTGCGATGTCCATAATATATCTGGCAATTCAAGGAAGGCGACCTTCTCGCCTTGCAACGAGTGGGGTAGTAGTTGCATCGGTTGCTGTCGTCTTTCTCATTGGTGCACCTCAAGGCAGTGTTCAAATTGCTGGAATATTCGCAGCGCTTCTTTCCACTTTCGCTTGGTTCGCTGCGACAGAAATTTGGATTAAATATGAGAGCGGCTACCCACTAATCTTTGCAATATTCCTTCAAGTTTTTATTGGCGCCATCGGCACAACCATTGTTCACTTCGTTATGAACGTCCCAGAAGTGCGCGCAGAAGACATCTTCAATCCAACAATGATCTTCTTAGTTCTAGCTTTGGCATCGCAATATTGGGCTTACTTGGGAATTTCCCGCCGGGTTTCTCCAGCACTTCTGACATCTTTTGCTTTCGTAAATCCACTTGTTGCAGGGGTTATTGGCTTCTTCGCATTTGGCCAAAAGCTTGGAATAGTTCAACTTGTTGCTGGAGTTATCCTGCTTATCGGTGTCTACCTTGTGGTTAAGAGCGAAACGACAGCCTAGAAAGATAGAGTGCCGCCATGAGTGATCTATCGGCACAGGTGCGTAGCGCACTCGATGCCGCAGTCTCAGCCATTGGTGGATCAGCTCGCGAAGGCCAGATTGAGATGGCTGAAGCGGTCGCAAATGCGCTCACAGATCGCCATCACTTGATGGTGCAGGCGGGCACAGGTACCGGTAAATCACTTGCCTATCTAGTTCCAGCTTTGGTGCATGGCCGCAAAGTATTGGTCGCAACAGCAACTCTTGCTCTGCAACGTCAATTAGTAGAACGCGACCTGCCGGCAGTTGTTCCAGCGCTTGAAAAAGCTTTGGGCCGCGACATTACTTACGCTATTTATAAGGGCGTTGGAAACTACGTATGTCTGCAGAAGATGAATGCAGATGAACCAGATCCCGATGGCGAACTTTTACTTGAAGCTTCTTATCTTGAAAAGGATGCAAAGCGTCTGATTGCATGGGCGAAGACTCCTGGCGTATCCGGAGACCGCGATGATGCACCTGAAGTAGATCGCCGAGTATGGGCTGCCAATTCTTTATCGGGCCGCGAGTGTGTGGGTGCAGACTCTTGTGCATGGGGCGCGCAATGTTTTGCAGCGAAGGCAAAGGCGAAGGCGCAAGATGCAGATGTTGTCGTTACCAACCACACCTTGCTAGCAATTGAAATTGTTGATTCTCACCCAATCCTTCCTGAACGCGATGCGGTGATTCTGGATGAAGCGCATGAATTCA
>JBEEIL010000032.1:0-4728 GCA_041169865.1 Actinomycetota bacterium
GCAGCTCTATCCCTTAAGAAGGATCTCAAGCATGATGTGGATGTCACAGTCGTGAGCGATCGTGACTACTTCCTATTTAATCCTTCCCTAATCTGGCTACCATTTGGGGCAAGAAATGAAAAAAATGTCACTTTTAAAGTAGCTCCAACTTTTGAAAAAGCGGGAGTCAATTTTATTCAATCTGCTGCGACTGAAATTAAACCTGAGGAGAAGAAAGTTCTCCTAGCCAACGGACTTACGGTCTCTTATGACTATCTAATAATTGCAACTGGCACAAGGAACAAACCAGAAGCAGTTCAAGGGCTATTTGAAAATACCAAGACAATTACAACTTTGCAGGATGCTGAATCTGCAGGTCGTGAATGGAATAAATTTTTACAAAATCCTGGTGACGTTGTTATTGCTGCTACTCAAGGAGCAAGTTGCTTTGGAGCTGCGTACGAATTTCTTTTCAATACCTCTTATCAACTTAAAAAAGCCGGTATTAAGAAAAATGTCAAACTTTCCTATGTAACTTCAGAACCATTCCTAGGACACTTTGGAATTGGTGGACTTAACCATGGAGAGAAGTTGCTGGGGATGTTCCTAAAGAAAGAGAAAATCACACCATATACAAATGTTGCACTAGATCACGTAGACCAAGGAAGAATGGTTACCACTGATGGTGTCAAGCATGATTTCAAATATGCGATGGTGATACCTCCGTTTGTGGGCCAAGATTTCTTAAAGAAAACCGAAGGACTAGCAAATGCAAATGCATTTGTAGATGTACGTCCTACCTATCAATCACTCAAGTGGGACGATATCTACGCCGTTGGTTTAGCGGCTGCTGTAACAGCCCCATGGCAAACTCCAACACCAGTTGGTGTTCCAAAGACTGGCTTTCCAACTGAACAGATGGCCCATGTCGCGGCAAAAAATATTGCAGCACAAATTCGTGGAGAAGCTCCAAAACATGAGAAAGCCTTCGGTGATATTCCGGCGGTATGCGTGATGGATGCTGGAAATAACGGAGTACTGATTCTTGCGGACAAAATGCTCCCACCAAGAAAACATGGGGTTTTGATTCCAGGGCCTCAAAACCACCTATTCAAGCTTGGTTTTGAAAAGTACTTCATGTGGAAGATGAAAACTGGCAGAGTAAATTTGCCTTAATTGGATCTCGCCCGGCGGCTACTCTCTCCTTGCTGCTGGGCGAGTTTCTTATCCATGATTTCTGAAAAAATTCTGTAGGCGATTCCACAGAGAAGTAGTTTGTTCAAGAGGCGAAACCTGAATGACCTTATCTTTCGCGGGTTCATCTGGAGTAATGACATCTTTTAATGCAGGAGAATTCTGATCTAACGAATCAGCAATCACATCAATATTGGCAACGATAGAAAGCCCCCGGACAATCTGCTCTTGTTCCACGTCCTTACCATCTTCGATGAGGGTCTCAGCTAAGACAGATCCAGCTTCTCTCACATCATCCGTTGGTGATGAATCAAAATCAGAGATATCGTCTGGTAAGTCGACATGAGCCGAAATTGCATAGCTTGCCGCCGATAGCGCAACTGCAATCTGCTTCTTCGTTGAATCTGCAATTCCGCCTTCGACTGCAGAATCAAAGAGCGTACGCGCAATAGAACGAACTTGAACCAAAGTATGTTCTGCCGCAATTCCTTTAATGTAAAGCTCTTCGGCTACATCTTTCTCAGCGGTTGGGAACCAACGTGCGTGGCTGCGGGCTTCGACAGATTGCGATCTAATTGCAGGAATTTCCTCGACCAATAAACGGGCGCTTGCCAACCAGCGTCCAGCATCTTTTTGGGAATATCCAGCGGCGACTCCTTCAGACATCGCTGCAAGTAGTTCAGCTGCCTTTTCATTAACGCGAACAATTTGTTCTCGTGCGCGATCGGCAGGAGTCTTTGGATGGGAAAAATATGAGAAGAGAATTGCAACTGCCGCGCCAATTAAAGTAGAACCTAAGCGATGCTGGGCTGTTGTCTGTGATATTCCGGGCCCGATGACAATAAGTGCAGTTACTGGAACGTTCACAGAGGCAACTTCACCCAAGTGAAGCGCACGAGCTACAACAGCACAGAGAATGATTGTGATGGCAATTGCAATAAATCCAAAGTCAAAGATGGAAACTGCCAAGAGCGCTGTGCCTGCTCCGATAGCAGTTCCAACAATTTGCCCAAATCCTTCTCGGATTGATTTATGGAGCGAGATACGAATGCTGAGCGTTGAAACTATCGCTGCAACTACGCCGCCACCATCGACCAAAAGGTCGCCCAAGAACCAAGCAACACCACCTGAAAGCCCAGCGACCAGAATCTGGCGCACCCAAAGTTTGCGATCGGCGAAGAGTTTTACTGCACGTTTTAACATCAAGAAGAGAGTCTACGCTCTCGGGTTGGTCTAGCCCTTTGTTGAACCGAGAGTAAGACCTGCAATAAATTGCTTACGTAGTACAAAGAAGAGAATGACGGTTGGCAGAGCAGCGATGATTGCTCCAGCTGCCAAAAGATTGAAGTCAGTTACGTACTGACCCTGGAGGCGGCGCAGCGCCGAAGTAATAGGACGCTTTGAGTCATCTGACATAAGAACTAGCGCCCAGAAGAATTCGTTGTAAATCCATGTGGTCATCAGAACGCTCAGCGCTGCAAGGGCTGGACGTAATAGCGGAAGAATGACGTTCCAGTAGTGGCGGAAAACATTGGCTCCGTCGATGGTCGCAGATTCAGAGATTTCCTTTGGAATGGTCTTCATATATGAGGAGAGCACGAATGCTGCGAATCCAACCTGGAAACCAACGTGTACCAAGATCAAACCTGCATAGTTGTTGTAGAACATATTTCGATTACCGAATAGCTCGCCTACCCAGATGAACATCCAGAAAACTGGGATATAGGTAAGAACAATTGGCAACATATTTCCAGCAGTAAAGAGAAGCAAAAGAGAGAGGTTAAATCTGAACTTATACCGAGTAACAACAAAGGCGATGAGTGAACCAAAGAACAATGTCAAAATTACCGATGGAATTGTGACAATGGCTGAGTTGAGTAGATAACCGCCAATCTGCATCTCGCTTACTGCGTTGAGATAGTTATCAAAAGTTAAACGTCGTGGCCAAGAAAAAATTCCATAAGAAATGATGTCGTTGTATGGGCGAAGAGAAGTCCAGACCGTCCAGAGAATTGGGAAGATCCATACAAATGCGAAGATTCCAATAAAGAGTGAGATGAAGAAGTCTTTTCGCTTCTGGCCGTCACGATACTTCTTATTTTGGACTACACCGGTGCTCACTTGAGGTCCTCCTTAAACACTATGCGGAGGTAGGTAATAATCGGCACGATGCACAGTATGAGCAGAATTACCGCATATGCCGCGCCCTTCATCGATATTCCTTGACCTGCAAAGTTCTGGAAAACCAGAAGATTAAGCAGTGGGAAAATCGTTGGATTGCCGTAGATGATGTACACCAAGTCAAAGGCGCGCAAGGATTCAATCAGAGTAATAACAACAATGATGATGTTTACTGGCTGCATTGTTGGCAAAATAATTTTGCGGAAAATCTGCCACTCTGTAGCGCCATCAATGGCTGCAGCTTCCTTCAGCGCAGGATCAACCGACTTCAAACCCGATAAGTAGAGCAGCATGATGTAGCCAATATGGCGCCACGAAGCGATTCCAAGGATTACCCAGGTATTGATATCGGGGTTGCCGTAAATCGAGATGGCATTACCAATATCGAGTCCCATGAGGCCTTGTACGAATCCTCCTGGTTGCAACATGAAGTTCCAGATAATTCCGATAACTGCAAGAGAAAGAACCACGGGTAAGTAATAAATAGATTCATAGAAAGCGTGGCCTTTGATGCCGCGATCGATTTGATAGGCCAACAAAATTCCTAGTGGAGTTGCTATAAGAATAAAGAAGAGGAGCCAGATTCCATTGTTCTTGAGCGCCTGATAGAAGAGGGGCTCATTGAAAAAGATGGTGTTGTAATTTTGAAAGCCTGCCCACTTAATGTCTTGTAGACGAATTCCATTCCAATAAGTAAAGGAAAGAATGATGGTGACTACTGCAGGAACCCAGAGCAGAACTATTTGAAGAAGGGTTGGGATACCCACGAAAGCTGAGAGGGTAAAACGATCTGCTTTGGAAAGAGAACGGCGGCTACGATTTTTTTTGACCGTAGCCGCCGTCTTCATATCTTTAACTTACTATCTTTCTAATTAATCTACAACAGCGTTGCTATTAATTAGTTCTTTGGAAGTGCATCCCATTGTGCCTGCACGTTCTCAAGGATCTTGTTGATGTCAGAAGGCTTCTTGATGAAGCTCTGAATTGCTGGACCAACAACTGGGCCAGCGAAGTCACCACGAGCATCGCGATCCAAGAAGAACATGATGTTCTTTGCAGATGCAAGAACAGCCAACTTCTGCTTGTTAAATGAATCGTATGAAGAGGTATCAAATGACTTCGATACGTAGATATTTGTATCGCCTGCCTTGATAGCTTCCTTGATTCCTTCTGGAGAGCCCCAGAATTCTGCGAGAGCCTTTCCACCAGCAACGTTCTTGCCGTTAGCTGCTACAGAAATACCATCAAGTGGCGCATCGATTGTGTCGATTCCCCACTTAGGGTTGATTTCTGGGAATGGAACGACCCATAGATCGTCATAATCTGCCTGTGACTTCGCCTTGAAGTCGTTAGCAAACCATGAACCCATCATCA
>JBEEIL010000033.1:0-18250 GCA_041169865.1 Actinomycetota bacterium
CCAGCCTGCCTCACTATCTGCGGGCAATATATTGCTCCGCCACCAGGTATCGATCCTGGACCCTGGGCTTCAAAGGCCCATGTGCTAGCCACTACACAATGGCGGAACCTATATTCTCCCTCATCTTCGGCAGTGCTCGCGACCACTAAACTCATTTCTTATGGGAAACCAATCACATGAGCGCGATGAAGTAGACCGCCTCATAGCGGCGTGGAAGCGAGAGCGCCCTGATTTAGACCTCTCTCCCCTTGCAGTCCTTAGTCGTATTACCCGTATCGCTCGCCATCTTGATATCGCACGACGTGATGCATTCGGCGAACTAGAAAATTGGGGCTTTGATGTGCTCGCAGCTCTTCGTAGAGCAGGTGAACCTCATCAACTTTCTCCAGGTCAACTCATGCAAGAGACTCTGGTAACAAGTGGCACCATGACTAATCGCCTTGATCGGCTAGAAGAGCTACAACTAATCACGCGCGAACCAGACCCACATGATGGTCGAGGATCTCTTGTTACCTTAACTCGTTCAGGAATGGATGCAGTTGATTCAGCTATGGAAGATTTGTTAGAGAACGAGAGAGAGTTACTACAAAATCTAACAGTAAAAGATCGGGAAGTGCTCTCAGATTTGTTAAGTAAACTCGTAACGGAATTCGATGAGGGTTAATTACTAATTACTTTTGCACCGTGCACGGGGCCTGATGCTCGAGCAACGCTTCCGACAACCCCGCTCGCTGTCAGCGCAACAGCTAGATCCAATCCTGAATCTTCATCTGCAACTAAAAATGCAACGGTGGGGCCAGAGCCTGAAACGATTGCACCAAGCGCTCCGTAATCACGTCCAACTTCAAGAACCAAGCTGAGTGCTGGACGTAGCGAGCAAGCTGCGTTCTGTAAATCATTAGTGAGTGCGCGGCCAACCGCTTCCGCATCTGCTGCAAGTAGGGATTGCATTAAGACATCTGAAACTTGTGGTGCTGCAATCTCTAACTCAGCACGCATGCGATCGCATTCTGCATACACCGCAGGTGTAGATAGCCCAACGCTAGAAAGTGCCAACACCCAGTGGTATGTGCCCCTAGAAAGAGCTGCTGTCAATTGATCTCCATGGCCTTGCCCAATTGCTGTTCCCCCAGAAATCATGAAAGGAACATCGCTACCTAATTGCGAACCGAGCGAATGAAGCTCTTCGCGTGACATTTCTAATTGGTAGAGCGCATCCATGGCCACTAGGGCTCCAGCAGCATCAGCACTTCCTCCAGCCATTCCTCCTGCAACAGGGATCGATTTCTTAATTTCAATATGCACATCAACGTCAAAATCAAATTTTTCACCGATTAGCTGTACTGCCTTGACTGCTAAATTCGAGTGATCTTCAGGTACTCCATGCGTGTGTTCGCCGGTAATCGCGATTGTGACACCACTTCCGGGTTTTGATTTGGTGAGAGTGATGTCATCGAAGATTGATATTGCTTGAAAAACTGATACTAAGTTATGGTATCCGTCAGCTTCTTTAGGTCCGACCGATAACTGCAGATTTACCTTTGCAGGAACACGAACGGTTACGGAATTGAGAGCCACGATTTAACTCTACCCAAGTTTTGCGATTGCGCAGAAGCTATTGATATCTAAAGATTCTCCGCGCAAGGTGGGATCAATACCTGCTTGAACGAGTATTGCCTCAGCGGCTGCTGAGCCTCCAAACATGGATGAGAGCGCAGATCTGAGCATTTTTCGTCGCTGTGCGAAAGCTAAATCGATAATCGCGAAGACCTTCTTTCGAAGATCTTCATCACCCGGGGTTTGTCTGCGAGTAAATGAAACAAGTTTCGAATCCACATTTGGTTGAGGCCAAAAAATATTTCGCGAGACTGATCCTGCACCAGTGACATCGGCCCACCAAGCAGCCTTAACGCTGGGAATTCCATACTCTTTTGAATTGGGTTGGGCAGCCAATCGATCGGCTACTTCTGCTTGCACCATAATCACGCCACTTCTCAGCGATGGAAATATTTCAAGTAGGTGCAAGAAAACTGGAACTGAAACATTGTAAGGAAGATTTGCCACCAATACCGTTGGCTGAACTGGAAGATCACTAAGAGTTAGCGCATCTTGATTAATGACGATTAACTCTTGAGCGCGATCGCTATGTGCAGCAACTGTCATGGGTAATTGTTGGGCTAGACGAGAATCTATTTCTACGGCAACCACTGACTTTGCTTCTTCCAGCATGGCTAATGTGAGCGAACCCAAGCCGGGGCCGATTTCTAGCGCAATATCTTCCGCAGTTACACCTGCTGTGCGCACAATCTTCCGACAGACATTGGCATCATGTACGAAATTCTGTCCTAAAGATTTTGAGGGTTTGAGATCGAGTTTTGCGGCAAGTTCTCGTATTTCAGCAGCCCCCAGCAGACTCATACGAAAGATCCAAAGATGCGTTCAGCGTTCTTGGAGAGCGCAGTTGCTAGCTCTGCCACATCTTCGTTGCGCTCTGCTGCCATCGCTCTCACGATATTGGCAATCTGTGCCGGCGTATTGAGTGCTCCTCGGTGAGGTGTTGGAGCTAAAAATGGAGAATCAGTCTCAACGAGCAGTTGATCGTGTGGAACTAACTTCACCGCTTCGCGCAAGGCTGGAGCGTTCTTAAAAGTCAGAGTTCCAGCAAAAGAGAGAACATAGCCGCGCTCTATACAAATTTTTGCCATTTCTACATCACCTGAAAAACAGTGAAATACAACTTTCTCTGGTGCCCCCACCTCAAGTAAGACCGATAGAACATCCTCGTGTGAATCACGGTCATGAATTACTAAAGCCTTATTGGTGCGTTTAGCCAGATCTATATGCCACTTGAATGATTCCTGTTGGCGCTTTTGCAATTCGACTGGTGTGCGGAAATAATCAAGACCGGTTTCACCGATTGCTCTGACCCGCGGTTCTTGCGCTAATTTTTCGATGGCTGCCCAATCTGACTCAAGATCTGCAACTACGGGCGCTTCATTGGGATGAAGTGCAACTGCTGCAAGAACTCTGCCGGGAAATGCATTAGCCATATCCACACACCATTGTGATTGTTCTGCTGAATATCCCACTTGAACAATACGATCGACATTTACAGATTGAGCATCATCCAAAACCTTTTCGACCGCCTTGGAATCTGGCGCCTCATTAGTGACTATCTCAATATGTGCATGTGCATCAACAGTGGGGACCGGTAGCGGCTCTGGAAGTGGAGCAAGTTCGCGATCAATATCGCGGTTGTGGCGATCTGCCATAGAAAATTACTCTTTAACTTCTAACCGTGGAAAGAGAACTGGTGTCTTCGTCACAGTAGCCCCTTGTGGCAATTGTCCCCAATCAGCGACCTTACTAATCACTTGGCTTCCAATTTCACCGAGCGCCGCTTTTGCTCCAAGAGACTCCCAAAGAATCTCAGTTGTTGCAGGCATTACTGGGTGCAACAAGACAGCTAACGCACGAAGAGATTCAGCGGTGTTATACAAGACTTCTTCTAACTCCTTCTGATTGGCTGGATCTTTTGCCAAAATCCACGGCTCTTTCTCGGTAACATAGCCATTTACGCGCTTACAGAAATCCATGGCAGCGTTTATTCCACCCTGAAAATCAAGCGCCACCATCGCAGAATCTGCCTTTGCCACAGCTTGGGTGAGCGCTTCTGACAAGGTGGAATCCTGCGCCACTGCCGGAACTTTTCCAGCGCAATACTTTTCAATCATCGCAGCAGAGCGCGATGCTAGGTTTCCGAAATCATTTGCCAGTTCAGAGGTATAGCGGGCGCTCATATCTTCCCAAGAGAAAGAACCATCGGAACCAAAAGGAATTGCTCGTAAGAAGTAATAGCGGAATGCATCGACACCAAAATGGTTGGTGATATCTGAAGGTGCGATACCCGTGAGCTTTGATTTACTCATCTTTTCGCCGCCGACCAATAGCCAGCCATGTGCAAATACTTTCTTTGGAATATCAATTCCGGCTGCCATTAACATCGCAGGCCAAATCACGGCGTGAAAACGCAAGATATCTTTTCCAACTAAGTGCACATCGGCTGGCCAAGTCGAGGCAAACTTTTTTCCACCTTCTGAGTCGGGTGTATCAGTAAGACCAACAGCTGTTGCGTAATTAAGTAGAGCATCGAACCAAACGTAAACAACTTGATCGGTATCCCATGGAACGGGAATTCCCCAATCGAAAGTTGAGCGGGAGATAGATAGGTCAGAGACTCCGCCTTCGAGGAAAGCGATGACTTCGTTACGAGCGCTCTCTGGTTGGCATGCTTCTGGGTTCTCTTTGTAATGATCAAGTAGTGGCTGGGCAAACTCAGAAAGTTTAAAGAACCAGTTATTTTCATTAACCATTTCGATTGGTTTGCTATGGATTGGGCAGAGTTTTTCACCATCTGCATCAATGAGATCTCCAGGCAATTTAAATTCTTCGCAACCAACGCAATATGGACCTTCGTACTTACCGGCGTAGATGTGGCCAGAATCTTTCAATGATTGCAAGAATTTTTGAACACGCTCAGTGTGACGAGGTTCAGTTGTACGAATAAAATCATCGTTTGCGATATTCAGAGCGGTCCAATTAGGTTTCCACGCCTCTGCAACCAACTTATCTACCCATGCTTGAGGTGGAACGTTATTTTGTTCCGCTGTGCGCATTACCTTCTGTCCGTGCTCATCAGTGCCTGTTAAGAACCACACTGATTCTCCGCGCTGGCGGTGCCAACGGGTCAGAACATCTCCGGCCACCGTTGTGTACGCATGCCCAATATGAGGCGCATCATTTACATAGTAAATGGGCGTAGTGAGGTAGAAGGATTTCATCGGCTCATCTTATTCGCATCGACAACTGCTGCATAAACGATCTTCTTCGGCAGGCTAAATTCCTCGGCCACCGTTGCGATGGCTGCCTTGCGATCCATGCCAGCTTGCTCGTACTCACGAACTCTTGTGACTGCATCATCAGCGCTTCGAATCTGAGAACCTTCATCAACGCCGGCAATCACCAAGGTGATTTCGCCGAGAACTTCGTGCGAAGAAGCCCAAACAATTAACTCAGCAAGTGGACCTCGAATTGTCTCTTCGTATGTCTTAGTCATCTCGCGACAGATAGCAGCCTTGCGTTCTCTACCGAGAACTTCAGCAGCTGCGGTAAGCGACTCAAGTAAGCGATGCGGTGCCTCAAAGATAACCATTGTTCGCTCTTCAAATCGCAATCTTTCATAGAAACTTTGCCGCGCTCCATGACTGCGTGGTGCAAATCCTTCGAAGGTAAAGCGGTCAGTGGGTAACCCTGCGAGTGCGATTGCCATGGTGGGGGCGCTCGGTCCAGGGATTACGATTGTTGGAATCTCTTCAGCTATTGCATCGCGCATCAGACGAAATCCAGGATCACTGATTGTGGGCATTCCTGCATCTGTAACGACTAATACCTCTTTTCCTTCGCGGAGAAGAGAGAGAATTTCAGAGGTGCGGTCTGTTTCATTACCTTCGAAGAAAGAAATGATACGTGCGGTAAATGTAACTTCTAAATCTGAAGCAAGGCGATGAAATCTCCTTGAGTCTTCAGCTGCAATTATTTCAGCACTTTCGATGGCTTTCTTTAGTCGAATACTGGCATCGAGTGGATTTCCAAGCGGAGTTGCTGCAAGTACTAGTGCCATATGCGCATCCTCCCATATTCTGTACACATGGTTGCCGGTATCGCTCCGATACTCATCGCATTGGCTTCATTTTTCCTACGCGTGCTTAATTTAGGAACTATTAAGACATTTATATTTGATGAGGTTTATTACGTTGATGGAGCGCGAGATCTTCTTAAATACGGAGTTGAAGTTTCGGGAAACGAACCAGAATTTATCGTTCATCCGCCAGTGGGCAAATGGCTGATCGCTGGTGGAATAGAAATCTTTGGTGATAGCCCCTTTGGTTGGCGCATAGCCAGTGCTGCAGCAGGTTCAATGATGATTCTGCTCATTGCCCTCATCGCTCATCGCTTATTTAGGAATAGCTTGCTGACTGGTTTAGCAAGCGCGCTCATGGCAGTTGACGGACTGGCACTCGTACACTCAAGAACTGCACTGTTAGATAACTTTCTCGCTCTATTTATTCTGATTGCTACATACTATTTTCTCAAGCGCCAATATTGGTTGACTGCGATAGCGCTTGGATTGGCTTTAGGAATAAAGTGGAGTGCACTGTATTTCATTGCAATATTTGGAATTATTGCAATTTATCGCGTCTTTACATACAACAGCGGAAAATCTCTGGTTCGTCCTACATTAGAACGGATCACCCAGTTTTCTATTGTTCCTCTACTCATATATTGCTGCTCCTGGATTGGATGGTTTCTTTCGGACCGTGGTTGGGCTAGGCAATATTCTTCAAACGTAATTTCTTCCTTTGTTCATTATCACCAACAGATTTTTGGCTTTCATGCTTCACTCACCGAGAAGCACACCTATCAGGCAAATCCTTGGAGTTGGTTGATTATGGGTCGGCCTACATCCTTTTTCTATGAATCACCTAAAGGTTGTGGGGCAGAAAGTTGTTCACAAGAAATTTTGGCACTGGGCACTCCTTTATTGTGGTGGTTGGCGACAGCTGCTCTATGTATAGCCGTAGGCCTCTGGATTCGCGGAGCGCTATCTCGCCATTTTGATCCCGCACTCACGATCATCGTCTCAGGAATGGCCGCGGGTTACTTGCCATGGTTCTTCTACCAATCCAGAACAGTCTTTACTTTTTATGCAATAGTTTTTCTACCTTTTCTCATTCTGGCGCTGGTCTACTGCGCACAATTAGCGCTGACTAATTATGGGAAGCGAGGTGAAATTCTGGTCGGCATTGTTTTTCTTCTGATATTCCTGAATTTCATCTACTTCTTGCCGCTCTACTTAGGAGATGTAATTACTTACGATTCCTGGCGTGCCAGAATGTGGTTTCCTAGCTGGATTTAGAACTTGCTCAGGGCCCAGCGATGATTATTCGTTGGCAGCGCGACTATCGCGTAAACGGCGAACTGCTTCTTCTGCTAACTGTTGATCAAAGATTTCATCTCGTGAAGGTGCAGCTGCTGCGAGCGCTTCGCGCTCCAAACGTTGTTGCTCTTCGCTCCATTTGCCTGGCTCAGTTAGATCGATAATGCGCTTTGCTGGAACAGCCTTCGGCGCATTTACATAGGTTGGAAGAGGAACATCGTTAGGTTGCCATTCAGCTCGCGCTTGCGCCGTTCCTTTTGGTAGGAGTGTGACACCGGAAAGTTCACGTTCTGAAAGTGGAATCCAATGCTCTTGTTGAATCACTGGAGCATGATGAGTTTTTGAAGTAATAACGTCTGCAAGATTGGTGTGTGATACTCCATCAGTTGTGCGATGAAGTTGATCTACACGACGGCGCTGAATTTTTTCCGCATTCACCTGGCGGCGCACATGCGCGACATATATCAGAAGCGCAGTGACTGGAATTGCAATAGAAATGTAAGCGAGGGTTTGCATAAGTGCACCTACAGTCGTAAGGATAAGAGTTGTAGTAATAAGTGAAAAAATTATTCGGCGACGAAGTAACTGTTGCGCCACTCGTCCTACACGGTCAACATCTGTGTAAATGACACCTGAATTATTTATTGAGCCAGGATTCGCGCTTGCAACGACTCGTAGAGCGCTCTTATATTTTTCAACGCTCTTTCCGGAGAATTCATTCTTGTTATGTACCCAGCGAGGCAAGAAATAGGCAACCCACATGCCAATGATTGCTAAGTAGATAATTCCCGAGGCCATGATGGGTAAAGATTAAGGGTGCGCCCCAGCAACCCCGTGGATTTCAAGGGGGGTTTATTGGATTAATTCGTTGTACTTAACGAAGCAGATATGGTCTCGCCAAGCCCCATCAATATGTAAAAATCCTTTGCGGTGCCCCTCAAAAGTAAAGCCGGCTTTTTCCGCAACCTTGCATGACGCCGTGTTCTCGGGGCGAACATTTATTTCAATGCGATGTAAACCCAACTGGGAAAATCCAAAACCCGAGAGGAGCGTTACAGCCTGGGTTGTATAACCACGATTGGCATAGTTCTTATCAATCCAATAGCCGATGTGGCCCGCTCGCAAAGCTCCATAAATGACTCCTCCCAATGTGATCTGCCCAATAAGGTTTTCGCCCTTCCATATGAGAAATGAATAAGAACGACCTGCGCGAGCTTCACGGTTGAGCGTGTACACCATTTCAAAAAAGGAAGGCCTCTTTGTAACGAATTCACTAGCTGGAGATCCGGCTGGCACCTTGGGGAGCGTTGCTTCCCAAGGACTTAACCATTCCTTATTTTCAGCCCTTACTTGACTCCACTTCCTTCGATCTCGAAAACGTGCTGGACGGAGAGTTATATCTTCACCGTGGAGCACTTGTGGCCACATGGCTATATATATCGGCGCTCGAGCACAACCACAGTGACTTGTGCCCCGGCAGCTAAATCGGTTTCACCTTCAGGAACTGCAATCAAAGAGTTAGCATCCGAAAGCGTTGCTTGTTCATCCTGCGAACTCAGTGGCACGACTGACTTGCCATCCTCGCTCAAAACAGCACGTATATATGAGCGCACTCCACTCAAAGAAGTAAGCCCTTTTTCCAGTTTGGCTTTCACTGAAGGACGATGAATCGTTGCCGTACCCAACATGGTTCGAATCATGGGGCGAATCAATAGCTCAAAGGAGATGTATGCCGCGATGGGGTCGCCTGGAAGTGTTACCACCGGTGTTTTATCGGGGCCGATAGTGCCAAAGTTGTGGCGACCACTGGATTCGATTGCAATCTCTACAGTTGTTATCTCACCGATTTTTTGCAATGTGCGAGTAATGAGATCGAAGGAATCGTCATGGCGTTCCCCAGAGATAATTATTAAATCTGCCCTAACTAATTGATCTTCAATAACACTCTTCAATTCGTTCTCATCATCTGGAATTGAATGTACGCGATAGGCCACGGCTCCTACTTCTCGCACAGCAGTTGTGAGAAGCCAAGAATTAGTTTCATACTCTTCATTAGATTTCAGAGGAGTTCCGGGTTCAACTAAATCTGGCCCGGCAGAAATTACAACTACTCTTGGATGCGGACGAGTCGGCAGATGATCGAGTCCGATTGATGCTGCCAAGCCGATCTGTGTCGAGCGAATCCGGCTTCCAGCCTTCATGACTAAACGCTCGCCGGCATAAACATCTTCGGCAAGGGTCGCATCGTGTGCATCTAGAAGTGGCATGTCAAATGGTTCAAGCGGCTGGCAAAGCTCTAGCAGTGACGTGAGTACTTCATCTACGCGCAGTCGTTCTGACATAATCACTAACCTTACTTGCAGACTACTTACTTCGAGGGGATTTAGATGGGTATCGCCGAGGAAAAAGCTGCACTGCGTACCCGATATCGCCAAGAACGTAACGCGCGTTACATCGAACATAGCTTTGAATTTTTAGCAACTACACGCGAATTTTCTGCTGCCTCAGTTATTGCAAGTTATCGCTCGTATGGAGATGAGCCAAGTACATCAGCTCTTAATCGGAAACTAATTTCCCTCGGAAAGACGCTCTTGCTACCGAGAATTGATGGGACTTCCTTGCAATGGGTTATATGGAACGGCGACGAAACCACGCTTGCAATGAAAAAGAAGATTGAGGAACCAGTTGGCAACCCAATAGTTGATGTCTCATCGATTGATCTAATTGTGGTACCGGCTCTCCGCATTGATCGCAGTGGCTACCGACTTGGGCAGGGGGGCGGATTTTACGACCGTGCCCTTAAAGATATTTCAGCGTTTTCAATTGGCCTCATTCACCCAGATGAAATATCGAGCGAAGATTTACCCCGAGAAAACTGGGACATTCCTTTAGATGCTGCAGCCACACCAGATCTAGTTCTGCGCTTTACCCGTTGAGTTATGGAAGATTGCGCGCGATAACAATTCTTTGAATCTGATTGGTTCCCTCGTAAATCTGCGTCAACTTGGCATCGCGCATCATCCGTTCGACTGGATAATCAGATACATATCCATAACCACCAAGAATCTGAACAGCATCAGTAGTTACCTTCATCGCAACATCGGTGGCATAAGTCTTACTTGCTGCCGAGAAGAATTTAAGGTCTTTATCTAATCGCTCACTCTTGGCGGCTGCAGCATAAGTAATCTGACGAGCGGTCTCGACCGCAATGGCCATATCAGCAAGCATGAACTGAACGCCTTGGAAATCAAATATTTCTTTGCCAAATTGCTTGCGCTCATGCGAGTACTTCTTAGCAAAATCAAGTGCCCCTTGCGCAATTCCAAGCGCTTGAGCAGCAATTGTAATTCGAGTGTGATCGAGAGTATCCATCGCTAATGCAAAACCTTTGCCTATTTCGCTAATGCGACGATCATCTCCAATTTCAACGTTATCAAAATAAACTTCACGTGTTGGAGATCCTCTAAATCCCATCTTTTTCTCTGGTGCTCCAAACGAGACTCCAGGATCGGATTTCTCGATAACAAAGGCAGTAATTCCTTTTGAACCTAATGCAGGATCTGTCTGCGCAATTACCGTGTAAAACTCAGATACTCCAGCGTTAGAAATCCACTTCTTGCTGCCGTTTATTACCCAGCCGTCGCCTTTGCGTTCGGCCTTTGTTTTTAGCGCTGATGCATCAGAGCCCGCTTCCGATTCAGAGAGACAGTAGGAAAAACCTTTACCCTGAGCTAATGGACGCAACCAACGTTCTTTTTGTTCTTTGTTTCCACTGAGAATCAGTGGCAGAGATCCTAATTTATTAACAGCAGGAATTAATGATGCGGATGCACATACGCGCGCTACCTCTTCAATAATCAAACATGCAGCAAGAGCATCAGCCCCGTCACCACCAAATTCAGTTGGCACATGTGCGGCAAACAGACCCGCCTTTACCAAAGCGTCATGTGCCTCTTGCGGGTAGCGGTGTTCTGCATCAACTGCATGTGCATGTGGGGCAATCTCTTTTTCCGAGAGCGAACGCAAACTGCTCCGTAATTCGTTGTATTCGGCAGGAAGCGTAAAGACATCTTCAAGACTCATCTCCTACCTCCTTGTTCATCGCGTTTTTGCAGTTGGCTCAGATAATTATTGTATTGCGCCAATTCATCAGGTTCACCCATGGCGGCCATACGAGCTTCATTTCGGTCAATGCGCTTGGTCTCTCGTTTGTCATCCCGCATCCACTGAATAAAGGTCGCGATGAGAGCAAGAATGATTGGAATTTCTCCCATTGCCCAACCAATAGAGCCACCCGCATTTTGATCCGCCAGTAAATCTCCAAGCCACGGTGTCTGCAATGAAGCGTAGTAGCCACCATCTAGAAGAGTTGTAGAAGATATGAGGGCGATGGAGAAAAAGGCGTGGATACTCATGGCAGCAAAGAGAATGACAATACGGACGATATAAGGAATCTTCTTTGGATTTGGGTCGATGCCAATAATGACGTGAAAGAAGAGGAATCCAGCCAGAAAGAAATGTACATTCATAAATAGATGTCCCACATGGGACTGCATCAAATTCCCAAATAAATCAGTGAAGTAGAGAACAAAGAGTGAACCGTCAAACAGCGCTAAGGCAGAGATGGGATTTGTCAGAATCACTGAATATCGCGAGTGCAAAAGCGCAATGAGTGCACCACGAACTCCTCGTTCTTCAGGAGTTCTTCCTTGCGGAAGCGTACGTAGTGCCAACGTGATTGGAGCGCTCAGAACTAGAGCAATTGGGGCAATCATGCCAATCACCATATGAGCAATCATGTGATATTCAAATGAGAAGAGCGCGTACACGCCAAGGCCACCACTCGTTGCAAAATCTATCGCGGAAATCCCAAGTGCAAATGAAATAGTTCGACCGACGGGCCACTTGTCGCCGCGTTTAGTAAGTACAACCACTCCTTTGATGTAAAGCGCTACGAGTGTGACGAGAATTCCAATAACAAGTGCATCTGGCTGATAAGCAAAAAGTACTCTGGTCAGATTCGGGGCTGGCGGTGTAGCAAGTCCAACTATAGAAAGAGCTGGCGAAATTGCAATGTCACCTCGTGAAGGTGGTTCAGATTGTGCAAGCCAGCTACCGAAAATTAATAGCGCTCCCATTATCAGCGCTTCGATAAGAATAAATCGTCCAATAAGCGCAGTACCTTGTGTATGTCCCCGCTGCAGCGACCGTCGATTGAGGTAACCCAATAAAAGTAAACCAAAGGTAAGTAGGGCCTTTATGAGCACAAGGCGCGCGTAGCCACTCGACCAAGCTTGCGAAAAATTTAAACGAGCCCATGCATTTGTGGCACCGCTCACTGAAACAGCAATCGCAGCCCACAACGCCAGTTGGCTAAACCTGGGAAGCGCAAACTTACGATCTGAATCCTGCAAGGTGACGATTGCAAAAACACCACCCACCCAGAGTGAAATCGCGACAACATGAACTACTAGAGAGCCAATAGCAAGTTGGTGAGAACCACTAGAAGCGCTGTGGCTTTGAAATACCGGAATAGTGAGAGTCACCAGCGCAGCAAGGAGAGCAAACATGGATGTAAGTGCGGTTTTAATAAAGCGAATTGATAATGCAATTGCAGCGATTGCCACGGTTTGAACGGCAAGGTACTGACCTAAATCCACTTGGGTAAGGAATGAACGCAGGCTATTTTGTTCAAGTGCATCTGAATAAGTTCCACCCAAAATGTTTGCCAAGGTAGAAATAATGTGGACTGAATTTGTTGCTAGCCAAATAACTGCAAAAAAGGCAGCGCGCTTACGAATTTTGAGGGCGCTGGACTGCAACTTTCCATTATTTTCAACTAAGAGAAAAGCCATCGCAAGTAGGGCACCGATCACAACAAGTGCTGAAAGGAGCGTGAGAGATTTTGTAAATGTAGCGAGTTCGCTCATCGATCTCGATAGAGCTTTCGGGCATAAAGCGAAAGAGCAATCGTGACAATGATTGCAGCAGCCAAAAGTCCCAAAACAAAGATAGTTGTACCTAAATCATTTCCTGAAGGAGTTGGTGTCATGGAAGGTTTTGGTGCTGGCGTTGCTATAACGGTTGGTTCAAGAAAATTAAATCTATAACTTCCAATGAGTGGAACATCATTTTCGGCAAGGAGCGAGTAGTTGACTGTATAAATTCCAGTTTTCACGAGTTGCTTGAGACCGATAACGGCATTAACGCCATCCACCATTAACGCCCCATCATCAACGCGCACACCAGACGGATCCGTAACTGTGATTTCATTTCCGATATCTAACAGTGGTAGCTCGGTTGTAATTGAGACTGCGCTGGGAGCACTTTCCAGTGAGGCGCCTGGAATCGGTGAAGTTGCTACTAATGTGTTTGCAGATGCCGGGGATATCGCCAGGAAAAGAAGTCCAACAACAATGGCAACAACTTTGGCCCGCTTCATTTTTTGCCTCTTTCTTCACCGAGCTTGCGCTTAAAAATCCTGTGGATTCGCGCCTATCGTCTCACTTCTTTAGACTAAGCGATAGATAACCCTCACGAGAAAGGTCACACACTTTGCCTACATACCAATATGCATGCATCGCATGCGACCATGCCTTCGAGGCTTTTCAGTCATTTTCAGATGCACCTCTTACCGAGTGCCCTGTTTGCAAGGGTGAAGTTCGTAAGGTTTATTCCACAGTTGGAGTTGTTTTCAAGGGTTCTGGTTTTTACAAGACTGATTCCGCAGCCAAACCACCAGCTCCTGCAAAAACAGAGACTTCTAGCAGCTAATCGTGGTGTGGGGGTTTGTCGCCCTTGATTTCAGCTTCACGACGAGCATCTTCGTTCTGATCTTCGCGAGGATCGCGTTCATCTTCAGTTGTTGCAGGAAACACATCGCTCATGCACGCAATCTCCTTATCTGAAATAGAACCATGAGAAGCAATCCTACATACTTACCCTCATGTTTGAATCCCTTGGCCATGTATTAGTGAAGTATCGCAAAGCAGCTACAGCCCTCTTCGTGATTGGCATTCTTGTTGCCGGAGCAGTCGGATCTCTCATCTTCTCGCGACTAGATTCTGGCGGATACTCGAATCCAAATAGTGATTCTTACAAAGTTTATGAATATCTCACCGATGAGCTCAAGATTGAAGATCCTGCGGTTGCAGTAGTTGTCGATGCAGGCGATCGCAGCGTCGATGACCAAGATGTAGCAGCAGGTGCACTCGCTCTTGAGAAGAGAATGGCTCAAGAAAAAGGTGTGACGAAAACTCTTTCGTACTGGAGTTCTAATGGTGAGCAGACTCTGAAATCAGCTGATGGAAAAGCTGGTTATGTGCTTATCTACGGCGAAGGTGAGGCATTCACACCAGAAAATCAGAATCTCGGAAAACTTTTTCTAGAAAAATACAACGGAGAAGTTAATGGCTTCACTCTCTATGCCGGTGGAGTTGGGGTTGTTGGACATGCGATAACAAAGAAAATTTCAGATGATCTTAAGATTGCAGAAGCAATCTCCATTCCACTGACATTCATACTTTTAGCCTTTGTATTCGGCGCACTTGCTGCCTCCGCGATGCCTTTGATTGTCGGAGTTTCGGCGATTTTGGGAGCATTCTTTATCCTCTATCTCATCTCGCTCTTCACCGAAGTAAGCGTTTATGCACTCAATCTCACAACCGGCATGGGTCTAGGGCTTGGCATTGACTACGCACTCTTAATGGTGAATCGTTTTCGAGAAGAGATTCACCATGGAAAGAACGTTGAAGATGCAGTAGTCACGACTATGGCAACTGCGGGAAAAACCGTTTTCTACTCTGGCATGACCGTATTAGTAACTATGGTCTCGCTTACCTTCTTCCCACTTCCGTTCCTAAAATCTTTCGGATATGCAGGTGTCTCTGTAGTTGCACTTGCAGTAGTCGGTGCAATCTTCGGACTTCCGCCGATCTTGGCGTGGATGGGGAATAAGGTAGATAAAGGCGTCATCCGCAAGTCAGCAATCACACCAAAGGAAGATGGTCGTTGGGCAGATACTGCTCGATTCGTTATGAAACGTCCTGTGCCTGTTGTCGTGCTGAGTTTGATCGTCCTTGGAATTATGGCCGCACCATTAGGCAACATTAAATTCTCACAAGGGGATGCCCGAATGTTGCCGGCCAACAATCCCGCAGCCGTTGCAACGATGGTTCAGGCGGAACGCTTCCCCGGTCAAACTGGTACTCCTATTGAAATAATTATTTTTGATGGCGCAAGTAAATCTGAAGAAGTTGCGCAATATGCTTCTCAAATTTCCACTGTTAATGGAATTGTAGGAGTCGTTCCACCGCAAGTGATTGGCAATGATGTTCGCATCGTTGCTTACCAAGAGATGTTGCCACGAACACCTGAGTCGCAGAAGCTGATTCACGATGTTCGTTCCGTTAAGGCTCCTGAAGGAACTTTGGTGGGAGGAGTCGCAGCAGATTACACAGATTCCCAAGATGGAATTGCCGACACACTACCTTGGGCGTTTGGTTGGATTGCTTTGAGTGTTCTAGTTCTGGTCTTTATCTTCACCGGTTCAATTATTCTTCCGATTAAGGCAGTTCTACTCAATATCCTTTCACTTGGCGCAACTATGGGTGTGCTTACCTGGGTATTTATCGATGGCAACCTGCAATGGTTAGTGGGCTCTTTTACCGTTACTGGAAGTTTAGATACTTCAATCGTAATTTTGATTGCCGTTGTGGTCTTCGGATTGTCGATGGACTACGAACTCTTCTTGCTATCTCGTATCCGTGAAGAACATTTGCAAGGTCGCTCAAATGTCGAATCAGTTGCTACTGGTCTACAACGGTCAGCACGCATCATTACTGCAGCAGCAGTGTTACTCGCAGTTGTCTTCGCAGCTTTTGTAACCAGTGGAGTTACATCCATTAAGACGATGGGATTTGGAGTTGCACTTGCAGTTATTCTCGATGCAACACTAATCAGAGCGCTTCTAGTACCTGCTCTAATGCGTCTATTTGGCGAACGTAACTGGTGGGCACCCAAGAGCATGCAGCGATTTACCTTAAAACACTAGATTCCTTTAGAATTCTCTAATGGATCTCATCGCTTCCCTGCAGTGCTCAGATCAGCCTGGCATTGTGCATGCCATGACCTCTGCGATTTTGAACTGCGGTGGCAACATCATTGAGAATCAGCAATTCACTGATAATCCGACAAATACCTTTGTGATGCGAACCCGCTTTGAAACATCTCAAGGCCTAGAAGCTGCGCAGAAGAGTTTGAGCGAAGGCCTTGGAAAATTCTCACCAACGTTGCACATTCGCCCAACTGCCCAAAAGCCACGAGCTCTCGTTCTTGTGACAAAAGAGAGCCACTGCTTACGCGATTTGATGTACCTACTTGAGCTTGGTGAACTACCAATAGAGATTCCCATGGTGATTTCCAATCGTGAAGATCTCAAGGCATTAGTGGAATCTCATGGAATCCCCTTTCTCCACCTTCCAGTGACTGCCGCCAATAAAGCGGAACAAGAAAAAATCATGTTGGCCAAAATTGCTGAACTCAAAATAGATTTTGTAGTTCTGGCTCGCTATATGCAGATTCTTTCCACAGAATTCTGCGCAGCAATGCCTGGACGTATCATCAATATCCACCACTCGTTCTTACCTGGTTTTAAGGGGGCTAAGCCCTATCACCAGGCGCATGACCGTGGAGTAAAAATCATCGGAGCGACAGCACACTTTGTAACCGCAGATTTGGATGAAGGTCCAATCATCGAACAAGATGTTGCTCACGTAAATCACTCTGCGACCCCCGAAGAGTTGATTGCGTTGGGCCGAGATATCGAAAGACGAGTATTGGCTAGAGCAGTAAAACTATTTGCGGAAGACCGAATCTTTATCGTTGGTCACCGTACAGTTGTTTTTTCCTGATTCTGACAATCTACTGGCCCAGGAACCGGACCAAAATTCCGCTCAGGAACTTTCGTTAGATTATTAATCGTAAATGGAATGAATTTATAAGAGATTTTCTTCTCTTGGCTAATCCGAATTTTCAGAATCCCAGTTGATCGATTTTCAATTTTTGAAGAGTAGAAAATGAAGTTTCCTAGCGAGTAGGCAACCAATTTATTCTTCTCTAACGTGATTGGTTGAAGGGTATGAGTGTGGCTGCCAACGATGATGTCTGCCCCTAAAGATCTCCATTTTTTGGCACTTGCAATCTCAGAATCTCTAGGGCAGAAGGTTCCCTCTTCTCCCCAGTGAGCAAGCACAATGAGAACATCGCTAAGCGCATTCAGCCTTGTTATGGCTCTTTCGGTGGATACCCGATCGTAACCATCTGTGGTTCCTGGCTTATCCACTTTCGCAATGGAATCTGGACCGCCATTTACTTTCGCAAATCCTAAAATTCCAATCTTTAATCCGCGGACCTTATAAACGCTTCCCTGATAGGCGCTTTCACTATTTCTTCCTCCGCCTACATAACTAATTTCCGCATCTCTTAAGTTCTGCAAAGTATCGAGAAAACCCGTAAGTCCGTAGTCGTAGCTATGGTTATTGGCAACGGTTGCTACATTGAAACCAACTGCCTTAAGTTGCTTGAGAAAAGCTAAATCAGTTTTGAAGTTGTATTCCTTCTCTTCTTTGGTGACTTCGTCAGTGATTGCTGTCTCCAAATTAAAGATGTTGAGATCTCCCGACCGAAAATATTTTTTCAGAGAAGGCAGGGCTTCGCGCTTGATAGCTCTCTCACCATGGACGTCTCCAACAATCTGTATAACAACATCCCTTTTCTTGGAAGAATTTGCAGGAGCAGCGAAAAGAGATTGAGCAAAGAGTGCAACGATTACAAATAAAATCGAAGTCTGCATTCTCATATGCGAATATTAAGTGGGTGTCCCCGGCGGGAGTTGAACCTGCGACCTACCGCTTAGGAGGCGGTTGCTCTATCCACTGAGCTACGGGGACCAATTGAAATTTGCGCTTCAACTTGGCAAAGGTTATCTCTATGGCTAGCCTTGGACTAACACGCTCAACACCGGTCGTGTGAACTTAAGAATGAAAGGCCACCCATGAAAGCGCTCGTTATCGGCGCAGGCGGAGTTGGCAGTGCAATCGCAAATATCGCATCACGTCGATCATTTATCACTCAAATGGTCATTGCAGATCGCAATCTGTCACGCGCAGAAGCAGCCGTAACCAAGTTAAAAGACTCTCGATTCTCCGCAGCGGAGGTGAACGCCGCAGAACTTGAAGATGTCCGAGCTCTCAT
>JBEEIL010000034.1:0-9744 GCA_041169865.1 Actinomycetota bacterium
GCAAAACCCATGCGCATTGCCACGGGATAAGTCCAACGGATGAGACGGATATTTACAAGGGTTTTTCCTATCTCACAGCGTATTTTTTTGCTCTGGCACCCTTTTGGCGCGAGAATACGCCTATGACCGAATTCGCTGGACTACCAGATCAGATCATCGACCAGTTAGTAGATACCGATCCCAGCGAAACAGCAGAATGGCAGGCATCCCTAGATGCCACTCTCTCAGCTGCCGGTCCGGTTCGCGCCCGTTACTTGATGTTGGCTCTCTTAAAGCGCGCACACGAGAGAAATATTGGACTTCCTTCGCTTCGCACTACTGATTACATCAACACCATTTCTCCTGAACATGAACCAGAGTTTCCTGGCGATGAAGATATTGAACGCCGCATTCGCTCGTACGTTCGTTGGAATGCAGCGATGTTGGTACATCGTGCGCAGCGACCAGGCGTTGGTGTAGGCGGACATATCTCTACATACGCATCTTCAGCTGCGTTATATGAAGTCGGCTTTAACCATTTCTTCCGTGGACAAGATCATCCGGGTGGCGGAGATCAAATCTTCTTCCAAGGTCACGCTAGCCCTGGAATGTATTCACGTGCTTTTCTTGAAGGTCGCTTCACCGAAGATCAACTTGATGGTTTCCGACAAGAACTTTCACACAAGGCTGGCGGATTATCTTCATATCCTCACCCACGTCTCATGCCGGACTTTTGGCAATTCCCGACAGTGTCTATGGGTATTGGTCCTATCAATGCAATTTATCAAGCGCGCTTTAACCGCTACTTACATAACCGTGGAATCAAAGACACCAGCGATCAGAATGTCTGGGCATTTTTGGGCGATGGTGAAATGGATGAAGTCGATACTCTCGGTGCAATCGGCCTTGCTTCTCGTGAAAAGCTAGATAACCTCACTTTTGTCGTTAACTGTAATTTGCAGCGTCTTGATGGTCCAGTTCGTGGAAATGGAAAGATTATTCAAGAGCTTGAATCAATTTTTGGTGGCGCAGGTTGGAATGTCATCAAAGTTGTGTGGGGACGCGGCTGGGATCCTCTTCTTGCACAGGATCGCGAAGGCGCCCTCGTTAACATCATGAACACCACACTTGATGGTGATTACCAGACATTCAAAGCAGAAAATGGTGCATTCGTACGCGAGCACTTCTTTGGTCGCGACCCACGTACTGCGGCTATGGTGGCAAATTGGTCTGATGATCAAATTTGGAACCTTAAGCGCGGTGGACATGATTATCGTAAGTTGTTTGCAGCGTATACAGCAGCAACTGAGAAGAATGGTCGTCCTACTGTAATTCTTGCTAAAACTATTAAGGGTTGGACACTTGGTTCACACTTCGAAGCTCGAAATTCAACCCACCAGATGAAGAAGATGACTTTGGAAGACATTATTGAATTCCGCGATCGTCTTGAGATTCCATTGACTGATGACAAGCTTGATAAGTACATGCCTTCTTACTTCAAGCCAGCTCCAGATTCTCCAGAAATGAAGTATCTGCAAGAGCGTCGTCGTGAACTCGGTGGAACTATTCCTCGTCGCCGTCCAATTTCACGTCCGCTAGCGCAGCCTGCTGATGATGCATATGAATCAGTTCGTCGTGGCTCGGGAACTCAAGAAGTTGCTACCACCATGGCTTTTGTCCGCATGCTCAAGGATTTAGTTAAGGATCCAGGGCTCGGCCATCGCTTAGTGCCAATCATTCCTGATGAGGCACGTACCTTCGGTATGGATTCACTCTTCCCTACTCTCAAAATTTATTCACCGCACGGTCAGCAATATCAAGCAGTAGACCGTGAATTGATGTTGTCCTACAAGGAATCCACATCAGGAGTGATCTTGCATGAGGGAATCAATGAAGCTGGTTCGGTAGCTTCCTTTACTGCTGTCGGTTCTTCGTACTCGACACATGACGAACCAATGATTCCGATCTATATCTTCTATTCGATGTTTGGATTCCAGCGTACTGGCGATGCTTTTTGGGCGGCTTCCGACCAATTGGTGCGCGGCTTTGTCATGGGTGCAACTGCCGGACGAACAACGCTTAATGGCGAAGGTCTGCAGCATGAAGATGGCCACTCACATTTACTTGCAGCTACTAACCCTGCAGTTGTTGCCTACGACCCAGCATTCGCCTACGAAGTAGGACATATCTTTAAAGATGGTCTTCGTCGCATGTATGGTGAAAATAGCGAAAATATTTTCTACTACTTGACCGTTTACAACGAGCCATATGTTCAGCCAGCAGAACCAGAGAATTTGGATCTGCAAGGTCTGCTTAAGGGAATATATCTTTATGCGCCAGCACATAAGCAGAGAAAGAAGAACGCTCAAATTCTGGCTTCTGGTGTAGCGGTGAATTGGGCAGTAAAAGCGCAGAAGTTACTTGCCGAAGATTGGGGCGTGGCCGCTTCAGTTTGGTCTGTGACATCGTGGAATGAACTTCGACGTGACGGTCTAGAAGTAGATCGCCACAACATGCTCAATCCACGTGACAAGAAGACGGCTTACGTTTACGACAAGCTAGAAGGAACTTCGGGTCCGGTCATTGCGGTCTCTGACTTTATGCGTGCCGTACAAGATCAAATCTCTCCATGGGTACCAAATCAGTTCCACTCACTTGGCACAGATGGCTTTGGACTTTCCGATACTCGTGGAGCACTGCGTCGTCACTTCAAGGTAGATGCTGAATCAATAGTTGTTGCAACTCTTGCTGAGCTGGCCAAGGCTGGTGAAGTAAAAGAGGCTGTAGTCCAAGAAGCAATTGATAAGTATCGAATTTTCGATGTGCGATCTGCTGATGCTGGAAACACCGAAGGCTCAGGTTGATTAATCGAATTCCCGTCACCGATATCTCCCCGGTAGTTTTCTTCGGCGGAGAATTCGTTCCTGTAAAGGCGATAGCCGGTGAGGTAATTCCAGTAAGTGCAACGGTCTTCCGTGAAGGCCATGATCAACTCGGTGCTGATGTCGTCCTCTACGACTCCGCAAAAAAAGAAATTTCGCGAAATGTTATGCGTGAAAAATGGCATGGCGGTGATGTCTACGAGGGCTCGGTCACTATTCCAGCTCGAGGAGATTTCAGTTTCACCGTAGAGTCTTACGATCACCCATTTGCGACCTGGCTGCATGATGCCGAAATCAAGATTCCCGCAGATATCGATGCCGAACTCATGTGCGCAATAGGTCGAAAAATATTTGAAGAGAAGTTGGACGAAGACCCTGGGGCGAAATCTTTATTGGCCCCTGCAATCAAGGTATTGGAAGATTCCACGCTGTCGCCGATGAATCGCTTCTCACAAACTTCTACAGACGAAATTCGTACTTACTTCACATCAAATCCGCTACGCCGTCTAGTTACAGCTACTCAACTCTTTCCAATTCGCGCAGATCATGAACGCGCCCTGGTTGGTGCTTGGTACGAATTCTTTCCACGAAGTGAAGGTGCCAAGCTTGCTGGCGATGGAAAGATTATTTCGGGCACTTTTAAGACTGCAGAACTACGTCTGCCTGCTGTTGCAGCAATGGGCTTTGACATTTTATATCTCCCGCCAGTTCATCCCATCGGAGTTAATTTTCGAAAGGGAAAGAACAACACGCTAACGCCCTCTGCTTCAGATCCAGGTGTTCCTTGGGCAATTGGCAATAAGGATGGCGGCCACGATGCAATAAATCCTGAGCTAGGAACTATGGCCGACTTTGAGAATTTTGTACGCGTTGCTAAAAAGAACGGGCTTGAAATTGCAATGGATTTTGCTCTGCAAGCTTCCCCAGATCATCCTTGGGTGAAGGATCATCCAGAATTCTTCAGTACCCGTCCCGATGGTTCAATTGCTTACGCTGAAAATCCTCCAAAGAAATATCAGGATATCTATCCAATCAATTTCGACAACGACTATCTAGGTATTCTCAATGAATCTCTTCGCATATTGAGATTTTGGATTGCAAAAGGTATTTCCATATTCCGAGTAGATAATCCACATACCAAGCCGGTGCATTTCTGGGCCGATGTCATGAGAACTATCCATTCAGAAAGCCCAGATGTTATTTTCTTAGCGGAGGCATTTACCAAACCAGCCATGATGCATGCTCTTGGTAAGGCCGGGTTTCATCAGTCGTATACCTATTTCACTTGGCGAACTAACAAGCAAGAGTTGACTGAATATGCCACTGAAGTTTCACAACATACGAGCGCTTTCTTTAGACCTAACTTCTGGGTAAATACCCCAGACATCTTGCCTTTCCACTTGCAATCTGGAAACCCAGCAATTTTTGCAATTCGCGCTGCGCTAGCTGCGACTTTAACTCCTTCATGGGGAATGTACGCCGGCTATGAACTTTATGAACATCGCCGATTTAAAGATGGCGGTGAAGAGTATTTAGATTCTGAAAAATACGAAATCAAGGTGCGAGATTGGGAAGATGCAACTAAGAAGAAGTTGACTCTTGCCCCCTTTATTACCCAACTCAATTCAATTCGAAGGAAGAATGTTGCGCTACAACGCCTGCGCAATCTGCGTTTTCACGTTACAGAGAATGACTCAATCATCGCTTACTCCAAGCGTCATGGAGATAATTTAATTCTGGTAGTCGTTAATCTTGACCCCAACTTCGCACAAGAAACTACTGTGCACTGGAATATGGGTGATCTAGAACTAAATAGCGATAACTTTGAGGTGACCGATTTGATTGATGGTACTCAATACAACTGGTCAGCGCACACATATGTCCGGTTAGATCCAACAAGGTTGTCTGGCAAAGTTGTTCACATTGCGCAGGTAAAGCTTTAAGATTGCGCATGTCTTTTTTCTCACGCCTTTTTGGCGGCGCTAAGCCGGGCGGAGAAAAGGAAACTTTCTTAGGCCATGGAAGTTATCTCAATCCCTACTCAACGTTAGGTGAACTAGATTTTCACCTAATCTCAGAAGGCCGTCACGAGCGTTTATGGGAAGTCCTCGGAGCACATGTAAAGCGCGACAGTGCTGGCGAATTAATAGGAACTGCATTCTCTGTTTGGGCGCCAAATGCGCAAGCAGTAAGTCTGATAGGTGATCATAATTTTTGGGATCGCAATACTCATCCCATGGTTCGTGCGGGAGCTACCGGAATTTGGGAAGTATTTGTTCCAGATGTTGGCCCTGATACTTGCTACAAATTTGCAGTGTGCACAATCGATGGTCGGTGGGTAGACCACGCAGATCCGATGGCGCGAGCGACCGAACATCCACCACGTACGGCTTCTGTAGTCACCGAGAGCAATTACAGGTGGAGAGATAACTTATGGATGACTCAGCGCGCAAATTATCAACCTTGGCGCGCACCAGTGTCCGTCTACGAAGTACATGCTGGTTCTTGGAGACCTGGACTTTCCTATCTCCAAATGGCAGAGGAATTAGTTGCATATGTGAAAGAGCAGAACTTCACCCACGTTGAATTCCTGCCGATTACTGAGCATCCTTATTCACCTTCGTGGGGATATCAAGTCACTTCTTTCTTCGCACCAACATCACGCTTTGGATCTCCTGATGAGTTTAAATACTTGGTTGATGCTCTTCACCAAGCAGACATTGGCGTGATTCTTGATTGGGTTCCAGCGCACTTTCCAAAAGATGAATGGGCGCTTGCCAAATTTGATGGCACTGCTCTCTATGAGCACGCCGACCCTCGACTCGGCGAACATCCCGACTGGGGAACGCTTATCTTTAACTTTGGACGGAATGAAGTCCGTAATTTTCTGGTCGCAAGCGCTCTTTATTGGCTAGAAGAGTTTCATATCGATGGCCTTCGTGTTGATGCTGTTGCATCCATGCTCTACCTCGATTATTCACGTAAAGAGGGCGAATGGTTACCGAACAAGTTTGGTGGCCGTGAGAATTTAGAGGCAGTACAGCTACTCCAAGAGGCGACATCCACTGCATATAAGCACTATCCCGGAATCATGATGATTGCTGAAGAATCAACAGCATGGGGTGGAGTAACAAAAGAGACTTCTAGCGGTGGTTTGGGCTTTGGGTTTAAGTGGAATATGGGTTGGATGCACGACACTCTTGAGTATCTTTCGCACGAACCAGTCCATCGCGTCTATCACCATAATGAAATTACATTCTCAATCTTGTATGCCTGGTCGGAAAACTTTATGTTGCCACTTTCGCATGATGAAGTTGTGCACGGTAAAGGTTCGCTTGTAAATAAATTTCCTGGAGATCGCTGGCAGAAACTTGCAACACTTCGCGCGCTGTACGGCTTCATGTGGGCACATCCCGGAAAAAAACTTCTCTTTATGGGGCAAGAGTTTGCGCAGAACGATGAGTGGAATCAGGAAGCTGGATTGCAGTGGTACCTCACGGAATTCGCGGAACATCAAGGTGTACAAAAGGCAGTCAGTGATATCAATGCTCAATACAAGCGAATACCTGCGCTATGGGAAAAAGATATCTTTGCTGATGGTTTTCAGTGGATAGTAGGCGATGATGGTGCCGGCAATACGCTTGCATTTATTCGCTGGTCAGATAAAGGAACTCCACTCGTAGCAGTGACAAACTTTTCTCCCGTACCCCATGAGCAATACCAACTACGGCTTCCAGTTTCTGGCATCTGGCATGAAGCGCTCAACACCGATGATCTGAAATATGGTGGTAGCGGGGTAACAAATAGCGACTTTACTGTTGATGTAGATACAAATCTCTATGCAACCGTACGAATTCCGCCGCTAGCTACAGTATGGTTTGAAAGACTTTAGTTTTTTGCCCCTTGATTCTCATTAAGTATATGAAGGAAAAAGACTGACGAAAGCAACATCGCCGCTGGAATCATCATCGCTAGCGCAATAGAGCCAGTAAGTTGCATGGTCCATGCGACAATCCACTTGATAATGAATACGATGATGTTATTTACAACGCCGAACTGACCCACCACAATCGCGCTTGGCAACTTAGAGCGCCGCGTTGCGGCCCTAAAAACACTTGGTCCAAGGAATGAAGAGCCCAGACCGCCTATGAAGAAACCGACGATAAAGAGGGAGTAGGACCACCATTTCATCTCTGCTGGAAGATGAGTAGCGATGATGATGCTTCCTGCAAAACCTGCTCCACCAAGAATTGCCGCACGTTTTGCCCAGACTTCAAGGGGCGCATACGGTAACAATCTCTGCACTGTGAGTCGGCCAAAGATCATGGTCGCCGTAAAGACGATGTACGGAATCGCACTCAATCCAGCCGATACTCCTAAGCGGTCCTTGGTAAAAATTGTTCCCCAGTCTCCTACAGCAAATTCCAAGTAGACAACGCAAGCCATGGCCAGGCTTACCGGCCAATCAATATGAAATGAAGTAAAAATTGCTTTGATTGAGTATCGTGATTCGCTGTCAGTATTTGCAGTTAACAGCACCGGATGTAATGAAATTACGATTGCAGCCATAGCAATTGCAAGAATTATCGAAAGAGTCGTAATGTGAAGACCAAGGCTTACTCGATCGACCAAAAATCCGGATGCGATTGCTGTAGTTAACGCTCCTGCGCTCCAGTATCCCTGGGCGCTCGTGACTATATTGGCTCCACGTCGATCATTAAAGTGAAAAGCTTGGCTATTTATCGAAACGTGTACTGCTGTAATGCCATAGCCAAATCCAATGCTAAAGAGCAAAAATGGGATTGTAGAACTGATGTGAATTAAGTTAATTAGGGATATGTAGAGAATCGCAATAGAGACGATAGTCACCTTTTTTACACCGATTCGATGAATGATGTGGCCAGTCGTCAAAAGACCAAAGAATGCACCAATGGATCCGGTACTCATCAAAGAACCAAAGGCACCGTTATCTAGGCCCAAGTTGGCACGCACTTCAGGAAATCTCGGAACCCAAGCCATGATTCCAAAGCCAAAGAGGAAAAAGAGTACGTGAATTAACTGCTGCTCTCGGCGATGGCCGATATCTACTTTAGCCATTGATTAAAAGAGCGCGTTTGCTAATTGTGCTCGCGCCTTGATGACGAGCGGATCAGCCTGGTCAACAAGTGCAAACAGTTCGAGTAGATGGTCTTTAACTTTTTTCTGCTCATCTCCGTGCAGAACGGCGATAAGGCGTAACAATCTTTCAAAAGCGGACTCAAGGTAGCCACTCATTACTTCTACATCTGCACATTTCATCTGCAGTTCAATGTCATCTGGATGCTTAACCGCATCTTCCATAATCTTTGCGCCATCGATTCCTTGTGTACGCGCTAGCAATTGCACTTGCGCAAGTCCCAATTTGGCATATTGATCATTAGGCTTGCGAGCAAGTAAACGCTTATAGGCTGCCTCCGCAGTCGCGTAGTCGCCCTGATCTAAAGCTGTCAGCGCCTCTTCCTCTTCAGGCTCTGCCGCTTCGACAGGTTCTTCACCGATACCTTGCTGAGCAGCTAACGACAAAATCTTTGTGATGACTTCGCGTAATTGGCTTTCAGTAAGCGGTTGCTCCAGGAATGGAATCGCCTTCCCGCCAATAAAGACAATGCCTGTTGGGATTGTGCGGACCTGTAGCGCTTGCGCAACTGGTACCTGAACTTCAACATTTACGTGAGCTAAAATCCACTTTCCCTGATCGTCGCTTTCAATCTTTCCTAAAGCACGCAACATCGTGACCGAATCAGCAGAACGAGGTGTCCAGCAGAGAATTACGACGGGCTTATTTTCAGAGAGAGGAAGAATTTCAGTCTGTAAATTTTGTGGAGTGATTTCCAGGCCCGGCATTGGTGATGAAGTATCTGCGGGTGGCTTTCCTAGTGAGCTCAGATCAACTGCTTGTGAGAAATTTGGCGGTAGCGTCATTTGAAGTTCCTCACTGCTGAATCATGCCATCTTTGCGCACATCTACGCCAGAATCGCGACGATAGGGCAGGACTTCAGCGACATATGATTTAGCTGCATATTCAAGCCCCACGTCGTGCCCAGCCTTTTCGCTCAAATACCAACGATGCTCCAAAACTTCGTGAAAAAATTGAGCATGTTCAATTCTTCCCTCTAATTCAGATGGAATCAGATTAACTGTTGGACGGAAAACTTCCTCGAGCCAGCGCTTTGCAGATTCTGCAATTGGAGGTTTTGGAGCTTGTTCGCGTCCGCGATAACGATCAAACGACGCAAGTAATCGCTTTGCTTGTAACTCTTCTGTTTCAAGACCCATCAATTCTCGTAGTCGGTTCTTGTGATAACCAGCTGCTACCAATTTGGGTTGGAAGATGAGCTTTTCTTTCCCGTCACTTTCTTGCACAACAACTGAAACTTCTTCTACCGCAAAACCTAGATCATGTAGTTGGCGCATGGCTCTTTCCACTGCATGGCGATCTTTAGGATCGAGTACCTGCCGATCTTTCAGTGCTCCCCATAAACGGTGATATCTCTTTATCAGTGCAGAGCTGGCACGTATCGGATCCATTCCAGGGTAGAGAACTCCAGAAAGTTGTAAATCTTCAAGTTCAGCAGCGACATTGAAATGAGCAATCTCGAGGTCGTGCTCACGTTGGCCATCGCTCAGAGATTTTTGAAATTCTCCAGTTTCTGCGTCAACCAAATATGCAGCGTAACCTTCAGCGTCTCTGCGAAAGAGTGTATTTGAAAGTGAGCAATCTCCCCACCAGAAGCCAAGCAAGTGAAGACGTACCAACAATAGCGCTAGCGCATTCGCCATTAACGTGACATCTTCGGCAGTCACCGTCTTATCGCTCAATACAACGCGGTAAGGAAGTGAATA
>JBEEIL010000035.1:0-15067 GCA_041169865.1 Actinomycetota bacterium
CGTAGTACGCAATCATTTCATCGGAAGTGCGTAGTGATCCTTCAAACTTATATTTGCCGTTTTCATGAAATTCTGTAGCCGCGACGTCCATAGCAAGAGCAATTTCAGAACCAGGCTTAAAACCTGCTGCTGTGATTGCTTCGATAATGAGATCAAGCGCCGCACGATTGCTGTCTAGGTTTGGTGCAAATCCGCCTTCGTCACCAACAGAAGTTGCTAGACCACGCTTCTTAAGCACTGCCTTCAGAGCGTGATAAATCTCAGCGCCCCATCGAAGTGATTCGCGGAAAGAATCTGCACCGATTGGAGCAATCATAAATTCCTGAATATCAACGTTGGTGTCAGCATGCGCTCCGCCGTTAAGAATATTCATCATAGGTACTGGCAGCACATGAGCATTTGGTCCACCGACATAACGGAAGAGTGAGAGATCTGAAGATTCAGCGGATGCTTTGGCGACAGCGAGTGAAACTCCAAGGATTGCATTTGCACCTAGGCGCGACTTATTAGGTGTGCCGTCAAGGGTGATCATCTCTGAATCAATCAGGCGCTGATCTTGTGAGTCATAACCTTCGATTGCAGGTGCGATTTCATCATTAACGAAAGCGACGGCTTTCTGAACTCCTTTACCGAGGTAGCGGCCCTTATCTCCATCGCGAAGTTCAGATGCTTCGAATGCTCCTGTAGATGCACCGCTCGGAACTGCAGCACGTGCTTGGGTGCCATCTTCGAGTTGTACTTCAACTTCAATAGTTGGATTTCCGCGGGAATCAAGAATTTCGCGAGCGTAGATTGCGTCGATAATGGCCATGAAGAGTCTCCTTGAGGTTAAAAACTTGGAACACAGCGCTCAACGCTGAACGTCAGGAGGCAATCCTATCGTGAAGTTAGGAGTGCTTTTCGGCAGTTTCAATCTCGCGAATCATCTCGCGCGCCTTGGCTCGTAGGGCGTTCTCTGGGTCAATCCCATTTTCATGCGCCCAGCCAATAATCGCAGCAAGCGCATTGCCAACAGATTCTTCTGTAGCAACCTCATTCGAATGTGATTCGAGATCAAGTGCAACGTTATATTTTTCAGCGCGGTAAATAATTTTTGAGACGAGAGGAAGTGCTGGTTGCGACATTGCAATTCCATCAACTGCGGAGGTGCGACCTTTTTCGCGAGCTTTAATTGCCTCCCAATTTTCGATGATCTCTTCGGTGCCACTGACTTCCAGATTTTCAAAGACATGTGGGTGGCGGCTAATTAATTTATCGGCAATGGCTCCAGCAACATCATCGATTGTGAATGGATCTGTGGGGTGTTCTTGTGCGATTCGAGAGTGAAAATAGACTTGTAATAAAACATCGCCTAGTTCTTCGCGCATTCCAGCGCGATCATCTGTCTCAATGGCATCAATAAATTCATAAGATTCCTCGAGTAGATACTTGATAAGAGATTGATGAGTTTGTTCAGCATCCCAAGGGCAACCTCCAGGTGACCGGAGACGATCCATGACTTCTACAAGTCGGAGAAGTTCAGAACCAGCCATAAGAAAAATTAATTATTGGAAGGAACTACTGCTGATCCAGCTGAATCCTTGGCAACAATATCTCCTTGCTCAATATCCCAAACACCGTAACGTGGGTTGACAGTAACTTTTAGTTCTTTCGCCTTTGCAGTTACCAATTGTCCGATGCGAGCAGATAGCTGATCATCTGGAATCCCTGATTGGCGCAGTGCTTCGGCAATCAGATCCGAAGTCATAATTGCCTTTACATATTCATCAAAGTTTGATGGAGCAATGTTGGCCGCTACTAGGTTGCGAGGAAGTTCGCTTTCTCCTCCTACCTGCGCGATGAGTTCAGCTTTGCGCTGCTCAATCTGTGTAGGTGTAATTTCTAACTTGAGCTCTTTAGCAATCTCATCAAATAACTGAGTGATGATCGCAAAGCGTAGTTCTCCACGATTGAGCTCTGCTCCAGTTGCTAGCTGCAAATCAGTCGTATCAATTTTGGCGCGCTCTGCCAGGATTTCATCGACAACAGCTTGTGCATCAGCCTGCGAGATTGTGACATCGCCAATTGTTGCTGCGCTATCCATTTTGCCGCAACCAGTGAGGCCAAGAACGGAGATAACACCAAG
The DNA here is from genome assembly GCA_041169865.1 of Actinomycetota bacterium. Classification (GTDB taxonomy): domain Bacteria; phylum Actinomycetota; class Actinomycetes; order Nanopelagicales; family Nanopelagicaceae; genus Planktophila. The sequence continues at coordinate 2,126 of JBEEIL010000035.1, forward strand.
GAGTGCCAAGAACTTCTTCACGTAGAGCTCGCTTTCATTAATTCTTACTCTGTTAGCTGACGCAGGGAGGCGGCTGCCCAATCCAGAAGAGAAGTATCCCCCAAAACTTTGGATCCTTCTGCCGTGGGAGTCCATGCAGCCGCGCGGGGAATTGCAATCATCACAGTATTGGAGGCAGTTTTGTACAGAGAGCCAGGGAAGAGTCGATTCAAGCGAAGTTGCTTAGATTCTGGCAGGACTAATGGCGAAATGCGCAAGAACTTTCCAGCAGCGACTACCTCAGTGATTCCGAGAGATTTTGCAAAGGCACGTAACTGGGCAACAACCAAGAGCGATTGCGCCTCTGGTGGCAATTCACCAAATCGATCAATGAGCTCTTCGCGAATTGTTTCCACATCTGCCGAATTACTGACATCAGCTAGACGGCGATAAAGATCTAAACGAAGTCTTTCACCAGGTACATACTCTTGTGACAGGTGTGCATTTACTGGAAGCTCTACTTTGCATTCGTGGCTTCGTTCTTCAGTTTCAATGATTCCCGATTTGTAATCATGAACAGCTTCACCAACCATACGCATATAAAGATCAAAGCCCACATCAGCAATATGGCCTGACTGTTCTCCACCTAGCAAATTTCCTGCACCGCGAATTTCAAGATCTTTCAAAGCAACTCGCATTCCAGAACCTAAATCTGTATTCGTTGCGATTGTTTTCAGTCGATCAAGAGCAACTTCTGAAAGTGGTTGATCTGGTGGATAGAGAAAATATGCGTAGGCACGTTCGCGGCCTCGACCAACGCGTCCACGTAATTGGTGAAGCTGAGAAAGTCCAAAATTATCTGCACGTTCAACAATCAACGTATTTGCATTTGCAATATCTAAGCCACTCTCAACAATTGTTGTGCACACTAGAACGTCAAAATCACGATTCCAAAAGGCCAAGATGACATCTTCTAGGGCTGCTTCCCCCATTTGCCCGTGGGCAATTCGGATTCGAGCTTCAGGCACCAGCTCTTGTATCTTGGCAGCAGCCCGGTCAATTGACTCAACTCTGTTATGAAGATAAAAAATCTGACCATCTCTCAACAGTTCTCGATGTATAGCGGCCTTAATCTGTGCGTCATCGGCTGGCCCTACGTAGGTCAAGATTGGATGGCGCTCTTCGGGAGGAGTTGTTATCGTCGACATTTCTCGAATTCCCGTTACCGCCATTTCAAGTGTGCGTGGAATTGGAGTTGCTGACATAGCCAGTACATCCACCGTAGTGCGCATCTTCTTTAACGATTCTTTCTGCTCAACGCCGAATCGCTGTTCTTCATCAACAATAACTAGCCCTAGATCCTTGAAATTAACATCTTGCGAAAGAAGTCGGTGGGTGCCTACCACCACATCAATTGCTCCAGCAGATAATTCCTGCAATATCTCTTTACTCTCTTTTGCAGTATTAAACCTTGATAGTCCAGCAACTCTGATGGGAAACCCTGAATAACGTTCAGCAAAAGTTTTGGAATGCTGTTGCACTAACAGCGTTGTAGGAACAAGAACAGCGACCTGCTTTCCATCCTGGACAGCCTTGAAGGCGGCACGAATGGCAATCTCGGTTTTTCCATATCCGACATCTCCACAAATGATGCGATCCATTGGATATGGACGCTCCATGTCACGCTTTACATCTTCGATTGTTGAGAGCTGGTCTGGAGTTTCAATATACGAAAATGCATCTTCTAACTCACGTTGCCAAGGGGTGTCAGGCGAGAATGCAAAACCTGGTGCGCTTGTTCGTGCCGCATAAAGGCGAATTAACTCTCCCGCAATTTGGCGAACAGCTTTTCGGGCACGCCCCTTTGCTTTCTGCCATTCTCCGCTACCTATGCGATGCACTGTTGGAGTTTCTCCACCAACGTACTTACTTACTTGTTCTAAGGTGTCCGTTGGAACAAAAATGCGATCACCAGGTTGCCCGCGCTTTGCTGGCGCATACTCAATGACTAAATATTCGCGCGTGACTCCCCCGACTGTCCGCTGAATTAGCTCTACATATCTACCAATTCCATGCTGTTCATGTACAACGAAATCACCTGAGCGAAGTTCGAGAGGATCTATCGCCTGCTTACGTTTAGAAGGCATGCGGGCATCTTTGGTAGTGGTTTTACTCCCCGATAAATCTCGCTCAGTTACAACTAAAATTCCGGCGTGCTCACTGTGAAAACCGAATCCAAGTGTGGATTGCGTTATGTGAATAGAGCCTTTAGTAGGCGCTGCGAGCAGCTTCTGAACCATCTGAACGGGTAAGTCGGCGCCTCGAAAAATACCGGCGTATCGCTCTGCCATTCCATGTCCCACCGTTGAGAAGACCACGCTCTCATGCGCCTCCAACCCAGTGCGCAGTAATTCACAGAGAGCATCCACATTTCCACGCATCGGGTCTATCGCAGCAATATCAAGGAAATTGGCATCAGTATCGAGATCGCTACCAAATGGATTAAGTGCAGAAGTAGCAAGGTTAAGTTCACTTACATGAGTGCGTAGCTCTTCCCAAGATAAATAAGTGACTTTTTCTACCGGCAAAGGCGCATTCCCGCCAATTGCTGCGCTTGACCACGATGCTTCAAGAAATTCTTGATTTGTTTCAATAAGGTCGGCCGTGCGAGAGCGAATTCTTTCGTCGTCGATAAAGAGAATTTCAGTGTCTGCGGGCATGCGTTCTGCAATTGTGTTGAATTCTTCAACCAGTAATGGAACTAAAGATTCCATACCATCGACACTGATTCCCTGGGCAATCTTGCCAATTATTTCAAGAGCGCTTGGATATTTTTCCTTTAACTTCTCGGCTCGTTCCATTATTGACTTATCTAGCAAAAATTCTCGACAGGGCAGAATGGAAAGTTTTCCTATAACTGCTTGATTGGTACGTTGGTCAGCAACGTCAAAGTAGCGCAGCTCTTCAATCTCATCGCCAAAGAAATCTATACGTACTGGATGATCCGCTAGGGGCAAGAAAACATCCACAATGCCGCCACGTACAGCGAACTCTCCACGTTTCTCAACCAAATCAGTACGAGTAAATGCTAAATCGGTCAGATGCTGAATCAACTCAGTAAGACTTATCTCTTGCCCAATCTCAAGAGTCCATAAAGGTTTTGTAGCAAGGGATGCAATAAAGCGATGTATAACTGCGCGAACTGGTGCAACAACTACAGGATGTGTATCTTCTGGTTGTTGGAGTGAATACAGCGTTGCAATTCTCTGAGCGACGGTGTCACTTCGTGGACTCAGCCTTTCGTGAGGCAGCGTTTCCCATGCTGGAAATTCATAAACACGAGCATGTAAGTCACGCAGACTTTCCGCTAAATCCTCTGCAGCGCGCGAAGAGCTTGTAACCACCAAAATCGGACGTTGCTGCGCTTTGAGGGCAATCAGGAATGGATAGCTAGGAGGTGCTGCGATGATCTTGGATGAGTCGCTCTTGAGGGCAGCACTGATTTCAGTATCACCATGTAATACCGAGAGAATTCCTCTCATCTGATGCGCCTTTCAAACGACTAATGGCCCCGCTTCACAAAGTGAGGGGGGCGAACAATCACAGTCTATCGACCTCTCTCAACCTGCGATAATTCGCAGGTGACTCAGGCGCCAAATCAGAATCTTGAAGCCAAGAGCATTGTTGAATCAGACGATGCGACCTTGCGCAGCGATGTGCGCCGTTTAGGTGATCTCTTAGGTCAATCACTGGTTCGTCAAGAAGGACAGCAACTTCTTGATCTCGTCGAGAAGGTTCGCAAAAGTGTCCGCGAAGGTAGTGGCATTGAAATACTAGAGACATTATCAGTTGATGAATCAGTGCAATTAGTGCGCGCCTTTAGCACCTACTTCCATCTTGCAAATGTTGCTGAACAGGTTCATCGCTCTAGAGTTTTGGCTGAAGTTCGCCAACGTGGTGGATCTTGGATTACTCGCGCTATCGACAAGATTGAAGATGCACTCAATAACCCTGTATCGGGGCACGAAATATCCCATGAAGATCTAACTAAGTGGATTAACGATTTAAATATTCGGCCAGTCTTTACAGCGCACCCAACTGAAGCTGCGCGTCGCTCAATACTTAACAAGCTTGGCGAAATTGCTGCTCTCCTTGATACCCCGAAAACCATTACTCAAGAAGAACGTCTTGCTGAAACCGTGGATCTGCTTTGGCAGACCGATGAACTTCGTTTAAATCGCCCTGAACCACTCGATGAAGCGATGAATGCCCTCTATTACCTTGATGATTTATCTAGCAACACTGTGCCCGAAGTTCTCAATGACTTTGCGCGCGAACTCAAGCGACTCAAGATTGACCTACCCGTCACTGCTCGTCCACTTACCTTTGGTACCTGGATTGGTGGAGACCGTGACGGTAATCCAAATATCACTCCAGAAATTACAGAAGAAGCAGTTGTTCTCCAGGCAAACCATGCGATTCGCACCACTATGGCAGCCATGAACCGCCTACGCCAGATGCTTTCGGTATCAACTCGTATAGCTGGTGCAACGCCCGAACTCAGCGCTTCCGTAGAAAAAGATTTACAGAATATCCCCGAATTCGAATCACGATTCTTACGTCTGAATGTTCAAGAGCCTTACCGACTTAAAGCCACAGCAATCGTTCACCGTTTGGCATTTACTCGTAATCGCCATGCTGCGCGTGGGCCACATGTTCCAGGTCGGGACTACAAGAACACAGCAGAGCTGCTAGCTGATCTAACCCTGATGCGAGATTCTCTCTTTGCACATCGCGGTGAATTGCTTGCAACTGGCCTTCTTGAGCGCACAATTCGCACAGTTGCGGCCTTTGGGCTCACCCACGCCACGCTCGATGTCCGCGAACATTCCGACGCCCATCACGCTGCACTAGAACAATTAATCGGTGGAGGATATATCAATCTCTCACACGAGGAGAAGTTCCCAGTTCTTATTGAGCGCCTCTCATCAAGTAAAAAATTTGATACATCTTCACTTGATGCCGCGGGTTTGAAGACACTAAATACATTTGTAGCAATCGATGATCTGATCGAAAGATTCGGCCCCGAAGTAATCGAAACATACATCGTCTCCATGACTAAGGGGGCTGACGATCTGATTGCAGCGACTGTGCTTGGAATGCAGGCGGGATTAGTTGATATTTCACGCGGCGTTGCCAAGATTGGTTTTGCACCGCTTCTTGAAACTGTGGCTGAACTCCGCGCTGCCGGAGATATTCTCGAAAAGTTACTGAGTAATCCAACATATCGGAAAGTAGTCGAACTCCGCGGAAATCTCCAAGAAGTAATGTTGGGATATTCCGATTCCAACAAAGATGCGGGAATCGCTACATCACAATGGGAAATCCATCGTGCACAACGCATCTTGCGCGATGTTGCGATGAAATATGGCGTCAAACTTCGTTTATTCCATGGCCGCGGTGGATCCGTGGGTCGTGGTGGTGGACCAACCTACGATGCGCTCGTTGCACTCCCTTGGGGATCAGTCGATGGACAAATAAAGATGACTGAACAAGGTGAGGTCATTTCGGATAAGTATGCGCTGCCTGCACTGGCGCGTGAAAACGTTGAACTCACCCTTGCAGCTTCTCTCGAAGCTACCGTTCTCAACCGCGGACCGCGCCAAAGCAAGGAAGATCTAGATAAGTGGAATGAGTGCATGAACCTTGTGAGTGACAGTTCGTTCACCTGTTATCGCTCACTTGTTGATCATCCAGATCTTCCCGCTTATTTCTATGCATCAACTCCCGTAGAACAATTAGGAAACTTGTTTCTTGGTTCACGTCCCTCGCGACGTCCTGATGCATCTGGTGGGCTTGCTTCACTACGTGCGATTCCTTGGGTATTCGGTTGGACACAATCGCGCCAAATTGTTCCTGGATGGTTTGGCGTTGGTTCGGGCTTAAAGGCAGCCCGCGAAGCAGGCAAGGGTGATGTGCTGCAGCAGATGCTTCGCGAGTGGCACTTCTTCTCTACCTTCATCAGCAATGTCGAAATGACTCTGGCAAAGACTGATTTAGTGACTGCAAAACGATATGTAGAAACTCTCGTGCCCAAAGAACTGCATCACTTCTTTGACACGATTACTGCAGAATTTGAGTTAACTGTGAAGGAGATTCTTGCTCTCACTGGAAAGAGCTCTTTGCTCGGTGATCAAGCCGTTCTTGCACGCACGCTTCAGGTACGGGATACATACTTAGCGCCACTGCAGTTACTTCAAGTAACGCTGCTTAATCGTGTACGCGAACAGGGCGATGCAGCTGATCCAACGTTAACTCGCGCGCTGTTGCTAACAATTAACGGAGTAGCGGCCGGTCTAAGAAATACCGGCTGAGAGCCTAACCTTTAGATAAATTCGCAATCGATTCGGCAATAAGAGGAACCGCCAAATCCCAAGAAATACCAAAATGGTTTTCAAATGAATTCTCAAATGTTGAACCCTTTGCAATATCCTCAAATATCTGGATGTTAATGCCAGGACCTTTTATTGCAGTCATAATTTCAGAAACCAGCAGACCTACATCATATAGTCGCCATTGATTCTCTTGAGAAGCCCATACCGCTGTACTTGGGGGTTTGAGAAAATTTGTAATCCAAGCTTTGGTAAATTTCTTTTCTCGATTTTGTATTACTTCTTGAGCCCAGTGCTCGCGATCATCCAAATACCTACTGAAAGAATCTGAAAAAATTGCAGCTATCTGTGAAAACTCAGCGCCACCTTCAGAGAACCACCAAGGAACGAACGCCTTAATGCAGCAAGTCGCTTGAGCTTGATTACTAGTTCCCACAAACGGTCCCGATTGAATGACATGGGCATACTCGTGAGCCTCAAGTGTGCCAGATGTGTGATTTCGTGATGGGTTTTGTGTCATCACTGACATCAAGAGCAGTCCATGACCTTCTTTGGTTATCTCAGCTTGCCCGCCCCAACAGGTATCAATTGTTTGGCATTGATTCCTAGCCTCCTGCCCACTTGAATTGAGCGCATATTGGGCATATTGCTTTTGCGCCCAGGCGTTATCCTTGTAAGAGTGATAGATAGCAATAACTCGTTTAGGGCGATAAAAATTTGGATACAACTTTGTTATTGCATCAATAGCTAACTGGGGATTTGGATTACTCAACTTTGTATTTGGACCGATAATGAGTTCAATTTTTGCACCAACTTCATTTGAACTAGCAATCTGCAATGAACTCTTCTTCCAGGCCCAGTAAGCCACATCATTTGGGCGAGCTACTGCATCGCTCAAGGTCCGAATCTCCATCGGTGCCACCGGATCGGAGTTACTAGAATTCTCCTTTGCGGGTTCTACAGGGATGGTTTGAACTGGAGGGCTTGGAGTCCGCTTTGAGGGTATCACTGTCCAACGAAGAACTGATTTGCTCTTCAAGCACTGGAGCCTCTTATTTCCTTCAACCTTTATGACGCCAGCTTTTGTGCACTTTGCTCCCAATAATCCCTTCGCACTTGCAGGTGTTAATGACAAAAGTAAAGTAAATGCGATAAAAAAGTAAATCTTCCTCATTTTATTAAGCCTAAACTCCCCTACTGAAAACTCTCAGTATTTTAATGCCTTTAATTTCGTGTAAAGGAGTAAGAAGTGGATTTTGATCCAAGACTACAAAGTCAGCATCAGCACCTATTGCAATTACGCCCTTGTTCCAAAAGTTTGAATACGCAGCATCCGCTGTGTAATGACTGAGCGAATCCTCTACTGATATAGATTCTTCTGAGCTCCAGGCAACATCACTGCCTGGCGCGGTGCGATGTGTTGGAACTGCTAGGGCTTCGAGTGGAATATGGCTCGTGACTGGCCAATCGCTACCGTAACTTATTCGTGCGCCACTTCTCTGCAGTGAAGCGAGTTGATACTGCTGATTGTTACGTTCTTTGCCAATCCGAGGTTCGATTAATTGCGCATTCATTGGATCGAGATAGGTCCATAGTGGTTGAATATTGGCAATTACACCTAGCTGAGCAAATCTTGGCAAATCATCGGTGTGAATCAACTGCGCATGTGCAATAACAGGCCTGCGATCCCAGTGGGGATTGATCTTTGTCACCGCTTCAATCGCATTCAGCGCTTGCCGAATTGCAGCATCGCCGATGGCATGGGCGTGAATTTGAAAGCCAAGCGCATCAAAGTGAGCCATGGCATCGATGAGTTCATCTTCGGACCAGATAAGTAGACCTGTTGATTGCGGTTCATCAAGATATGGTTCAAGAAGAGCGGCCGTTCCTGCTGAAAGAGCTCCATCGCAAATAAATTTTATTGTTTTGGCGCTCAAATGGGATGTGGGTGGAAATTTTTCAATCTCTTCGCGAAACTTTACGAAGTCATCGCTATAGCTTCGCCACGTATCAGGCTGAGCCAGAAAGAAGAGGTTGGTATCAATCGTCAATAATCCACGACGATCTGCTTCTATATAAGCCTCTGGCATGCCGGGCTCAACCCAAGCATCTGTTGCGCTGGTGACTCCAGATTCAAGGTAACGTGCACACGCCCAGCGAATAGCTGCAACATCGTCATCTAAGGTTCTTTGCGGCGCACAACGAAGAACCAAATCAATAGCTGATGGTTCGCGCAGAGTTCCTTTGGGAGATCCATCGTTGTAACGAGCAATTGTTCCACCTTCAGGATCAACAGTTGCAGTTGTAATACCTGCTAACTCAAGCGCCTTACTGTTTACCCAAATTGTGTGGTGATCGACTGCATGCAAGACGATCGGAATATCGCGAGAAGCTGCATCTAGTGCAGAAGCTTCAAAGTCGCCACCGACAACAAGTGAAGCTTCATAAGCGCCCCCGATTACCCATGAGAGTTGAGGGTTGTGCTTAATGTAATCAGCAACAGCCGCAACAATTTCTGTGACGCTCTGTAGGCCGCTGACATTTGGACCTTGGCTTTCTCGTCCAGCAAAGAGAGGGTGTGCATGTGCATCGATAAACCCGGGCGCTAAAAACTTTCCATCTAAATCAATTTTTTCGTCATACTCTGCTTTGATGGCGATTTCTCCGAGCGCAGTTACCTTTCCCGCTTCTACAAGAACTGCGTTGGTATAGCTTCCACGAGAGCACCAGATTTCGCCATTTGTGAAGAGAGTCTTCATCGCAGAGATTAGGAGTTAAATTTCGATTGAGTTAGTTCAAGTCCTTTATCAATTAAAAATTCAACACAATCGGCCCCGCGATCAATAAACTCTTCCAAGTCCTTTTTCTCTTCCTTGCTGAATTGTTTGAGGACAAAATCTCCTGGATCTTGTTGGCCCATAGGGCGGCCAATTCCTAGGCGGATTCGGAAGTAATCAGCTGTTCCAAATGATGAAGTAAGAGATTTCAATCCATTATGTCCATTATCTCCGCCAGCTATCTTGGCGCGGATTGCTGCATAAGGAATATCTAGTTCATCGTGGAGAACGATGATCTTTGCAGGTTCGACAGAATAGAAAGTCGCAAGTGCTTTGATGGGGCCACCTGATTCATTCATATAGCTCTTAGATTTAGCGAGAATAACTGAATGAGCTTCGCTGCCGACTCCGAGTTTGTAAGCAGCAATATCTGTGCGCGACTTATGGCTTGAAAGTTTGAGATTGTGGCGTTTGACCAAGTGGTCAATCACCATTTGACCTACATTGTGACGGGTGGCAGCGTATTGATCGCCTGGATTACCAAGCCCCACTACCAACCACGTCATGATGTAAAGGTAGTTAGTCCTTCTTCTCGGCTTCTGCTGCAGGAGCTGCTGCTGCATCTGCTGCAGGTGCTGCTACTGGAGTTTCTTCAACCGCAGTTGAACGCTCTGAAAGATGAACAATGACTGTATTTGCTGGGCTTACTAATGATGTTCCCGCAGGAAGCACAACATCTGATGCAAACTTCGATGTTCCAGCTGCCATGCCTTCGATGTCAAGAACGAGGTACTTAGGAATAGAAGTTGCCTCTGCTTCGATTTCAACTGTGTTGTGCTGGTGCTCAAGGATTCCATCTGGATCGTGCTTACCTTCAGTATGTACAGGAACAGCAACGACAACTTTCTCGCCACGACGCACAAGCACGAGGTCAATGTGCTCAAGAATCTGCTTGAGTGGATGACGAACTACTGACTTTGGAAGAGTGAGTTCAGTCTTTCCGTCGATATCAATATTAAGAAGAACGTTTGACTCTTTGAGAGCAACGCCAAGTTCGCGTGCTGGAAGAGTGATGTGCAAAGGCTTTTCGCCATGTCCGTAGATAACAGCAGGAACCTGGCCTGCAACGCGCGCGCGACGTGAAGCACCTTTACCGAATTCGGTACGTGTAGCGCCCTTGATTGATACTTCTGCCATTGTGAAACTCCTTCGTTGCTGTTATCGAACTTCTTCGTGATGCAAAGTTCCAGCAGGAGTTAATACCCACGCCGTCGATAACGGATAAATTTCACCCTCGCCGGAACGAGCTGAAGGTTAGCCTAAATTAGCTATGTCCGTCAAAAAGGCTTGTTACTGAGCCATCTTCAAAGACTTCGCGGATGGCACGGGCCAAAAGTGGCGCGATAGTGAGTACGGTCAACTTCTCAAATTTCTGCTCTTCACTTAACGGTAATGAGTCAGTTACTACGACTTCTACTGCCCTTGATTCACGGAGTCTCTCAACTGCTGGTCCTGAAAAGACTGCGTGAGTTGCCGCAATAATGACATCTTTAGCGCCCGCATCAAAGAGAGCATCTACTGCCTTAGTGATTGTTCCTGCGGTATCGATCATGTCATCAATGACAACGCAAGTGCGTCCTTCAACCTCACCAACAACTTTTCCAACAACTGCTTCGTTTGGAATCAATGGATCACGCGTCTTGTGAATAAATGCGATAGGACAACCACCAAGAAGCTCTGACCAACGCTCTGCTACTCGAACACGTCCTGAGTCTGGAGAAACGATGGTGAGTTTTGAGCGATCTACTTTGCTGCCGACATAGTTGGCAAGCATTGGTAGTGCAAAGAGGTGATCAACTGGTCCGTCAAAGAAACCTTGGATTTGAGAAGTATGTAAATCAACCACCATGAGGCGGTCTGCCCCTGCTGCTTTAAATAAATCTGCCATCAATCGTGCAGTGATTGGTTCGCGACCACGACTTTTCTTATCTTGACGTGCATACGCATAGAAAGGTGCGACTACGGTAATGCGCTTTGCTGAAGCGCGCTTGAGAGCATCAATCATGATGAGTTGTTCCATGATTTGTTTATTTATTGGCGCCGCGTGTGACTGAATTACAAATGCATCGCATCCGCGCACAGATTCTTCAAAGCGAACGAAAATTTCTCCATTGGCAAAGTCGTAAGCCGATGTTGGAGTAAGTGGGATACCAAGTTCGGTAGCGACAGATTCGGCCAACTCGGGAAATCCGCGGCCGGAAAAAAGACGGAGTTTTTTCTCGGACGATAAACGGATCTCGCTCAAGGAAGTTAGCCCTTCTTCTCGTCTGTGCTGTGACGCGCTGCCGCCTCAGCAGATTTAGTGCCAGGCCGCTTACGCAGAACCCAACCTAGTACATTTCGTTGCTTTGCCCTACCGACACCAATTGCGCCAGCAGGAACATCTTCAGTAATGACAGAACCGGCGGCGGTGTATGCGCCGTCTCCAATTGTTACGGGGGCAACCAGCATTGAATCACTGCCAATGCGAACGTGATCACCGACTACTGAATAATGCTTTTCTACTCCATCATAATTTACAAAGATTGTCGCGGCACCGATATTGGTGCCTTCGCCAATAATTGCATCGCCCACGTATGAAAGATGTGGAACCTTGGATCCTTCGCCAAGAGTTGCGTTCTTCATCTCAACATAAGCGCCAACTTTTGAACCTTGTAGCAATTTGGTGCCGGATCGTAAGTAGGCAAAAGGACCGACGTTCACACCTTCGCCAATCACAGCTTCGATGCAGTGTGATTCAATCACCTGTGCATGTGCGGCAACAGTGCAATCGGTCAAGGTAGTTCGCGGACCAATAATGGCTCCAGAAGCGATAGTTGTTTTTCCTGAAATTGCAGTCCCTGGTGCCAGCACGACATCGGATGCAATAGTGGCAGTGGCATCGACCCATGTACTTAGTGGATCAACAATCGTGACGCCGGATTTCATTAAATCTTCATTGATTCGATCACGTAAGAGAGCGGCTGATTCGGCTAGTTGCACCCGATCATTTACCCCAAGGATTTCGATAAAGTCATCAATAAGTACTGCGGCAATCTTGCCACCTTCATTACGCAAGATTTCAATAACATCGGTCAGGTATAACTCACCTTGTGAGTTGTCGTTCTTTAACTTGCCAATGGCTCCTGCCAACTTGGCGCCATCAAAGGCATACACTCCAGAATTTACTTCGATGATTTCGCGTTGAAGCTCATCTGCATCACGATCTTCAACAATTCGCAGAAGTGAGCCATCATCGCCGCGAACAATTCGTCCATAGCCAGTGGGATCTGGGTGCTCGGCAGTCATCACAGATGCGGTGAAGCCACCTGCGTGGTGCTCTTCAAGAAGTTGAGCTAGTGATGCACCGGTCAACATTGGCGTATCTCCTGCCAAAACCAAGATAGTTCCACTCGGATTTAAACCAGCGAGCGCCAGTTGCGTCGCATGTCCGGTGCCACCACGAGTTTCCTGAAAAACTGTGACCGCTGTTGGAGCAATCTCTGCAATGTGAGCTTCGACTTTTTCGCGGCCAGCGCCAACTACAACGCGAACATTCTTGGGCGCAAGAGCATCGACAGCGTTCAATACATGGCCCACGAGTGTGCGACCTGCAATTGGATGTAAGACCTTTGGAGTACTCGACTTCATGCGAGTTCCTTCACCAGCAGCGAGAATCACTACGGTTTCAAGGCTCATGTGTGAAGTCTACTTGCAGAACTTAGTTTTGAAACGGTGGCTCCGCCACTCCTACT